>JAFGVK010000214.1 GCA_016938035.1 Deltaproteobacteria bacterium
CACCGACACCGACACCGACACCGACACCGACACCGACACCGACACCGACACCGACACCGACGTGTTCCCCCTGGCGGGGCACTGGGTCGACCCCTACGCCAGCGTCCACGACATCACCGAGGACCAGTGGATCATGGCGGGCTACGGCGAGGTCAGCCTGTTTCACTTCGCCGAGGTGAACAGCCACGAGGGCTACCTGGTCGCGCAGAACGACGCGGCCAATCCCTGGAGCGGCGGCCTGTGGAGCCGCTTCGAGTGGACCCAGTCAGGCGGCTCGAACTGGTACTGCCAGAGCGTTTTTGACGCCGCTACCCAGGAAGACGCGCGGCAAGCGCCCGCCGCGGACCCCTCCGACCCGGCGAGCGGGGGCTGCGACACCTACCCCTGGACAGAGCTGCTCCAGGACCTGGAGCTGCGGGGCAGCTACCTCGACGACTGGGGCACCCAGCACGCGATCACGTTCACAGAGTGGGCGATGGGCACCTCGCTGTTCTACGTCACCTCCTACGACAATGACGCGCAGACCCTGATCGCGCTCAACGCCAACGAGAACGAGTGGAACCCTGGCAAGTGGAGCCGCTTCGACTGGGTGGAGCGCTCAGAGGGCTGGTGGTACTGCCAGGTGGCCTACGACGCCGACACCGCGCAGGCGGCGGAAGACGCGGCGGCCCCCGACGCCTCGGATCCCGCCAACGGCGGCTGCGGGGGCTTTGGCTGGACCGGTCTCACCGCGAGCGCCGAGTGATCCTGCTGCTGCTCGCCTGCGCCTCTGAGGAGGACACCGCGCGCGTCTCTCCCTGGGACGAGCGCGCCTTCGCGGTGGAGGTGATCGACTACGCGCTGGGGGAGGGGAGCGGCTTCGGCGCCGCGCTGCTCCCCGAGGTGGTCCTCGGCCCGCCGCAGGGGAGGGGCGACGCGGCGGGATCCCTCGACGTGGTCTCGCTCGGGAGGGAGGGGGAGATCACCCTGCGGCTGGGGCAGACGCTGGTGGACGGCGCCGGCCCCGACCTGCTGGTGTTTGAGAACGCCTTTGTGGGCTGGACCGAGCGAGGAGAGGTCTCGGTGAGCGAGGATGGGGAGCGCTGGCTCACCTGGGCCTGCGCCCCGGACGGCGCTGGCTGCGCTGGGTTGGAGCCGGTGTACTACGCTGAGGGGAGCGGCCTGTGCCCCACGGACCCCGCCGAGGCGGGAGGAGACGCCTTTGACCTAGCCGAGCTGGGAATGACCCACGCGAGCTATGTGCGGGTGCGCGACGTTGGCGACAACGACTACGCGGGCATCTCTGGCGGGTTTGACCTGGACGCGGTCGCGGCGGTGGGGCGCTGCAAGTAGCGGCGCGGTCCAGCTCCGCGGTCGCTGCCGCGCGAACGCTGATCAGAACAGCCCCCACATCAGCCGCACCTTGCCCACCAGCTGCTCCTCGGCTCGGGAGCGCCGCTCCACCTGCACCAGATCGACGAGCAGGGTGAGGATGAGCCGCCGCGCCTCCGGGCGCTGCACCTCGTGGGCGGCGAAGTCCAGGGCGTCCTGCGGGGTGGAGAAGCGCTCGCCCGCCTCTCTCCAGCGCTGGAGGAAGCGGTTGCCCCCCAGCTCGTCCCCTAGCTCCTGCAGCGCGGCGGTCTCCGCCTCGGTGACCGTGCCGTCCATCGCGGCCAACTGGCGCAGCAGCCCGACGAGCGCGAGGTGCTCTTCCTGGGTCAGATCCTGGGGGGTCATCTCGGGTCCTCCTGCTCCCCCCTAGCCTGTCTGGCCACCGGATGGAGGGCTGAAGGTGGCGCCAAAAATTGTGGCGCGGTGCCTTGACGATGCCCCTGTGTCCCCATAAATAGGGGGTGTCACTGGGCGATTAACTCAGTGGGAGAGTGCTGCCTTCACACGGCAGAAGTCACAAGTTCAAATCTTGTATCGCCCACCACCTCAAGACCCTCTCGGCTGTGCCGGGGGGGTCTTTTCGTATTGGCCTCCCGTCGGAGGCCGAGGCCCCGTCAGGCCGGTCGGACAATTTATTTCCCGGTCGGATGGGTCGCCCTGAGGCGGCGAGCTCCCGCAGGTGCCTCTCCCCGATGCCCGGTGTGTTCGGTCATTTCGGTTCAATACTATTGACCGGCCTGAGCCGCCTATCTCGCGCGCGGCGCGAGCAGTTTCTGCGGGTGTCCCGGGGCTATCTCTGCCTTTGCAACTGCGAGATGCCGCCAATACTATGTGCCCACTCACAAATTGTTCGCAGACGGATCCGTTGGTTCGTTATACCCACGTATACTGAATCGAAACTGATACACTTGTTCATTGGAGCGAGACTATCATGGCTCGTCCTGTTGGCCGCACCAACTCCGACTATGAGGAGAAGCGAACAGCGCTTCTCGTGGCGCTGCAGCCGCTGGTGTTTACGGCAAACCCCTCGCGGCCCAGTCTGCGTGAGCTCGCCAAGGGGGCGGGGGTGCAGCCCAACACCCTGCGCCACTACTTTGGGGATCGCGCCGGGGTGCTGCTGGCCCTGATCGCCTTTGTGGCTGAAAAAGGTCGTCCCTACCTGGACTGGGTGGGGACCATGGCCTCGCGTCCGCCGGAGGCCGCCATCCCGCAGCTTATGCAGACGATGCTCGTCGCCTGGAACAGCCACTTCGGAGAGATGCTCGCGGGCGCCCTCGCTGAGGGGATGGGCGAGCCGGCGGTGGGGCCAGCCTACCTGGACGGGGTGCTGGACCCCACCTTGCGCGCGGTGGAGGCGCTGCTCCAGCGCTATGTAGAGGCGGGGGCGCTGCCCGCGATGGACGTCAGGACCGCGTCCATGTCACTGATCGCGCCAGTCTATTTCGCCCTGATGCACCAGGGGCCGCTCGGTGGGTCCGAGACCAGGCCGATGGAGCTGGAGGCGATGGTGGAGGCCCACGTCGCTGCCTGGCTGCGGGGGTGGGGGCAGGGAGCGACCGGGGCGTGAGCCCGGGATAGGTGTCCCCTGGGAGGTGCCTATGGGCCTGTTCGGAGCGATCTTTGGGGGAGGGACCAAGCTGCAACCCACCTCGGTGCGCACGGTAGAACAATTCCGCGCCGAGGTGCTAGGGAGCGAGCTGCCGGTCATCGTGGACGTGTGGAGTGACACCTGCCCTCCGTGCCGGAAGCTGTGGCCGGTGATGGTCCAGATCGCCACCAAGTATCAGGGCAGGGTGAAGGTGGCGGAGATCAACACCTACGCTGAGCCGGCGTTGCTGGCTAGTCTTGGTGTGATGGCTACTCCGACCGTTATTATCTTTGACCAGGGTGAGGAGTACGGGCGCACTACGGGGTTTCGTCCTCCTAGCTGGTTTGAGGAGATGATTGAGGCGGAGTTCCCCGAGGAGGGCTAGCGCCTAGCCCTGCGGACTGTCGGCTGCCGCAGGCGCTAGCTGCTGCTGCACCTCGCTGAGCAGCGGCTCGATCCAGGTGTCTGGCGCTCCCTTCTGTCGGTCGAGCTCGTGGCGGACGTGGCCCATGAGCACCTCGACCTCCAGCGCCTCCCTGCTCCCCGCTCTCGCGCGGATGTGTGGGAGCACCTGCTCCTCCAGGGTGCGGTTCGCGTGGGACCAGGCCACCAGCGCGTCCTCCAGGTGACCGTTGCCGTGGTGATACGCGGCCTCCTCGAGCTGACTCACAAGCTCGGAGACCGAGCGCTCTACGGGCACGGGGGGCGGCGGCTGGGCGCAGGCGAGCAGCAGCGAGAGGACGACCAGCATCGGGGCTCCAGTGGGGGGGCAGACGAATTATAGCGACCTTCTTCCCCGGAGGCTCCCGTGTTCTATCCCCTGCTCGTCCTCTCTCTCGTCGGAGGCTGTGTCTCTCCGATTCTGCTCGATGACGCGCTGCTCGAGGGCTCGGCGGTGGTGTCGCCGGGGAGCCTCCCCGCCCCACAGCCGGTGCTCCCCGTCCCACAGGATCTGGCCCAGGCGGCGCGCGCCGCGGCCGAGGGCAGCAACCTGGCCCCTGCTCCCTGGGGACCGGGGCCGGTGTTGGGGGTGGTCCCGGTGGGGCAGGCTTGGTACCCCAACCGGCACGCGCTGCGCTGGGAGGAGGAGGCGCCCGCCCCGGTCTCGATCTTCGGGCTCCCGTTCGTCCGCGCGCCGTGGGCCGCGCTGGAGGGTGGCGAGCTGGTGGTGCGGTGGGAGACCAGGGAGCCCAGCGGCCCGGGGGCGCTGTACGCGGGCATCCCCCCCGAGTCGGACCCCCTCGCGCCCCCCAGGTTCACCGCACGCGCCGCGGAGCCCCCTGGCGAGCCCCGTACCGCACATGAGGTGCGGCTGCCTCTCGACAAGCGCGTCCTCGACCCAGTGATCGACGCAGACCAGGTGCTGGAGCGCAGCTGGGGCACGCTGGTGTGGCGGCTGATCTATCCCTGGCAGGGCCACTTTCCCTACGCAGACGGGCGCACCTCCTTCCACTTGGAGGACGGGGCGTTCGCGCAGGCCCCCACCATCACCCTCGGGCCCATGATCTCGCGCCTGGCGAAGGGGGAGCGGACGGTCTGGTTCGAGACCGACGTGCCCACCACCGCCGCGCTGGGGGTCGGAGGCCGCGCCCCGCTGGTGTCCTCCACGCCCTCCACCCGGCACGAGATCCGGGTGGGCGACCTGCCCCCCGACGCGCTGCTCGCCTACCAGATCGCCGTCTCGGACGGGATCCGCACCACCCTCAGCCCCTACAACACCTTCCGCACCAGGGATCCAGCGGCTCCGGTGCGCGTCGCGATCCTCTCTGACTCCCGGGGCGGCGAGGGCCCCGGCCTCGACGCGATGGACGGGGTGGCCTTCGGGCCGGTGCAGACCCTGCTCCAGGCCGCAGCGCGGGACAACGCGCAGGCGATCGTGTTCCCCGGCGATCTGATCGACGGGTACTCCACCGACCCCGACGACTACGAGCGGCAGCTCCGCACCTGGCTCCACGCCGCGGAGGGGGTGCAGGCCTCTGTGCCGATCTTCACCGGGATGGGCAACCACGAGGCGCTGCTCCAGGCGTGGACCGACGGGGCCACCCTCGACCGGGAGGGCGACCTGTCGGGCGAGGCCTCCTTCGCCAGGCTGATGGTCAACCCCAGCAATGGCCCCCTCCCGGTGGGTGAGGGGGCCCCCCCTTACCTGGAGACCGTCTACAGCTTCGACCTGGGGCAGGTGCACGTCGCGATGCTGAACACCAATTACTGGCGCGCGTCGCGCTTCAAGGACCCCGAGGACCCCCGCCGGGGGGGGAGGGGCAACCGCGAGGGGCTCGTGCGGCAGGAGCAGATGGACTGGCTGGAGGCCGATCTCAGCGCCGCGAGCGCTGCGGGGGCGGTCCACCTGATCGTCACCGGGCACGAGGGCGCCTTCCCCACCGGCCCCCACGCCAGGGACGGGATGTGGTGGGGCGGCGAGGTGCCCGAGATCAACGCCGCGCGGGAGCGCCTGTGGCGGATCCTCGCCGACGCGCAGGCGGTGGCCTATGTGGCGGGCGACGATCACCACTACTCGCGCTCGCTGATCGGTGCGGAGACGGTGGCGGGCCTGTCCCGACCGGTGTGGTCGGTGATCACCGGGGGCGCGGGGGCTCCCTGGTACGCCGTGGCGCCGCCAGAGGCCTACGCCGCGCGGCTGGTCGCTGGCTCACCGCAGCTCCACTACACCCTGTGGTCCTTCGATGGGCCAGAGGTCCAAATGCAGGCGATCAGCATCACCGGCGAGGTGCTGGACTCCCTCCGCCTCTGGAAGGGCGAGGAGGGCTACCAGCCGCTGGACTGAGCGCGCTACTCGGCGCAGGCGGAATTCTCCGCGCCCGGCGTTCCCAGGTCTCCGTCCCCGTAGATCGCGGTGGCTAGGCACCACGCCTCGGCGAGGTCGTTCGCGGCCGCGCTCTGGTGCTCGGGGGACAGGGCGGTGGCGACGCCCTGCCGGGGGCTGAGGGCGCTCAGGTCCACCGCGTCGAGCACGACGGCCCCCACCCCGATCGACACCGCCGACAGCTCCCCGGTGATGTCCAGCTCCGGGAGCTCTACGTCCACGCTGACGCCGCCGTTGTCGAAGGTGGTCGCCTCGGCGGCGATCACCGCGTAGCCCCCCGCGTCGATCACGCGGGTCGCGCTCACGGTGAGGGGGTCGCCGCTGGTGAGCAGGGTGAGACCGTGCAGATCCACCGGCTCGGCGCCGGGGTTGTAGAGCTCTAGCCACTGTCCCACCGCCCGGTCTACCGCGGTGGAGGATCGCATCAGCTCGGTGATCACCAGGCCGCCCTCCTCCAGCGAGGACACCGGCACCGCGTCTGTGTCTGTGTCTGTGTCTGTGTCTGTGTCTGTGTCTGTGTCTGTGTCTGTGTCTGTGTCTGTGTCTGTGTCGCTCAGGCCGGTCTCGTCGGTCTTCTCGCCGCAGGCGACGAGGGCGAGCAGGGTGAGGGGCAGCAGGGCGCGGGACATGGACACCTCCTTGGGGGTCCAGCCAGTGTAGCAGGTGGGGGCGCCCCTGTCGGTCCGTTGCCGCCGACTACCTGGCGATGTTCTCGGGCAGGATCCGTGCACCCTCGGCCCGCTCGTCCATCACCCAGGTGTTGAGCCGGAGCACCGGATCTGCGGTGTGGAAGCCGGCCACGTTCTGGAAGATGTAGTACTCGCCCTCGCCCGTCTTCTCGGCGGTCTGGAACACGAAGGTGTCCCAGTCGTAGGTGTTGGTCACCGGCTCGTTGTAGCTGTTGAGCTCGAGCTTCACCTCGTGGTGGTGCGCCTTCTGGGTCACGACCACCACCCGCTCAACCTGCTTGGTGTCCCAGTCCCGCGCCATCAGGGCCTTGGCCGCTGCGAGCTGCTCCGGGGCGCTCAGGGCGGGAGACAGGGTCTGCAGGCTCAGGCCCTGCTGGTACTTCTGCTTCAGCATCGGCACCGCCGCCTTCATCCGCGCCGCGGTGGCCGCCCGGTCCGGGGCCCCCTCGCGCCCCAGCGCCGCGTCATAGGCCGCGACCACCTCCACCGCCTCGAGCCCCTCCTCGACCGAGGCGAGGTGGGCATCCAGCGCGCCGCGCTGCAGCAGGCCCCAGCGCTGGTCCGCGTCGGTAGGGTCTAGCGCCTCCAGGCGCTCCACGTCTCCGGTGTACCGCTCGACCCAGCGGTCCAGGTTCTCGGTGGTCTGCGCGATGGCCTCATCGAGGCGCTTCATCCGCGTGAAGGTGATGGCGCTCTGCAGGCGGTCGATCTCCTGTGGGGGGATGACGTAGGAATTGCCCTCCAGGGAGCTCAGCCACGCCAGGTCCTCCGTCGCGCGCCGGCGCACCTCCGGGGCCCGCTCGGTGAAGCCCCGCACGCTCGAGGGGTCGAAGGGGGGCTGCGGTGCGGCGGGGGCGGGGTTGGCCTGCATCCACTGGTCGATCTCGTCGAAGTGGCCCCTGACGTCTCCCAGCTCGGCGGCGCCCTCGTCGGAGGCCCCCTGGTGCGTCTTGAGCAGCGCCTCCGAGTCCGAGACCGTCTGGGCGAGGGCCACCACCTTGGGGTGGTTGGGGTGCTGGAAGGTGCCCATGTTCTGCTTCAGCGTGGCGATCTTGCCCTCCCAGAAGGCCCGGGTCTCGGGGACCTGGAGCACGGCAGGGTCGAGCCCCTGGAGCGAGACCAGGATGGAGCGGGCCTGCTGGTCGAGGCGCCGCCACTTCGCCTCCTCGGAGGAGGGCAGGGGGCCCGCGTCCGCCGCCGGAGCCCTGGCCTGCTGGGTCGCGGGGGCGGGGGCGCGCTCCGCGGCGTCCGCCGCCGGGGCCTGGGGGAGCTCGGGCGGGGGCGCGCCGTTGGCCTTGGCGACGATGGCCGCGTTGAGGGCGTTGTACTGCGCGACCGCGGCGCCCCAGGCGGGGTCGTGCTTGTTCTGGGCGTGGCTCAGCTTGATGCTCAGGGGCTTCAGGATCCGCAGCAGATCGTTGCCGGTGCGCACGTCCCCCGCCTGCATGGCGTCGTACCTGCCCTGCACGTCGGCGAGCACCCCCAGCACCTCGGCGACCACCGGCTCGACCTCCGCGGCCTGGGCTGCCTGGTGGACCGGCCACAGGGGCGCGGTCAGGCTCAAGGACAGGGCGAGGAACAGCGAACGACTCCAGAGACGCATTTCTCCCTCCAATCGGGTGTGCGATGTTCCCCGCAAATAGCACGCCGGGCGGAGGGGGCCCAGTGGCGGCCTGGGGATCAGGCGCCCAGCAGCGCCCTGAGGGTGCTGTAGGCGACGTTCCTGCCGGTGAGCACCACTACGGTCGGACCGGTCAGGGCGGGGCGCTGGAGGCAGGCGGCGATCACCGCGGCGGAGGTGGGCTCCACCAGGAGCTGGTGCGTGGCGAGCAGCCAGCGGAGGCCGTCCAGCAGCTCGTCCTCGCGCACGTGCATCACCCGGTCGGTTCGATCCCGGAGCGCCGCGAAGGGGAGCGCCCCCAGCCCGCCCTCCAGCCCCCCCGCCAGGGTCTCGATCTCCGGCATGCGGGTGATAGCGCGCCCCTCCTCCAGGGAGCGGGACAGGGCCCTGCACTCGGCGTGCTGCACCGCGATCAGGGTGGCGTCGGGCAGGTGGTGGCGCGCCGCCACCGCGAAGCCCCCCGCGAGGCCGCCGCCCGACACCGGCAGGATGAAGGTCCTGGCCGCTGGCACCTGCTCCATCACCTCCAGCGCGAGGGTGCCGCCGTTCCCCGCCATGATGTGGGGGTCGTCGAAGGCAGAGATGAACGGGGTGCCGGTCCGCGCCGCGTCCTCGCGCGCCACCAGCTCGGTGTCGTCGTAGCCGATGAAGCGGGAGCGGCGGACCTGGGCCCCCAGCGCCGCGATGCCCTCGGCCTTGGCCTGGTCCACCGACGAGGGGACGTGGACCACCGCCTCGATCCCCAGGAGCCTCGCCGCCCAGGCCAGGCCCTTGCCGTGGTTCCCCGCCGAGCAGGTGGTGACGGTGCGGGTCTCGGGCCCGAGGTGCAACAGGCGGAACAGGGCCCCGCGCACCTTGAACGAGCCCGTGATCTGCAGGTTGTCCAGCTTCAGGTAGACAGGCTGGCCGAGCATCGCGCTGAGGGGCTCGGACAGCAGCACCGGGGTCTGCAGCAGGTGGGGCCGGATGGCCGCGCGGGCGGCCTCGATGAGGGCCAGCGTGCTCACGCGTCGCCCCCCTTCACCCTGCCGCGCCCCTGCTTGAGCTGTCCCCGCTGCTTCTTGCCCTCCACCCTGCGCCGCTGCGACGATCTGCTGGGCCTGGTGGGGCGCCGCACCTTGGGCGGGGTGAGGCAGCGCCGGATGAGCTCCGCGAGGCGCTCGCGCACCTCCTCCAGGTTGGCGTGCTGTGAGCGGGAGCGACCGCTGCTGAGGAGCAGCTCGCCCTCCTTGGTGAGGTCTCCCGGCCTCGCGGCGCGCACCCGCGCACGAACCGCCTCTGAGAGCACGGTGCAGCCCTCCAGATCGAAGAAGAGCTGCACCTTGGTGTCGGTGGTGTTGACGTGCTGGCCCCCTGGACCCCCGGACCGCGCGAGCTGCACGCGGAGGGAGGCGCCGGGGAGGGTCAGCCGCTCGATGATGATCAGGTCTTCGGCCATGCCGAAGCCTAGCGCGGTCTGGGGCGCTGCACACCCCCAGACGGCGGTGCGGCGCGCCCCACGGGGACGCGCTACAGGGTGCGCTCGCCCAGGAGCGCTCATGTCTCAGCAGCTGCCGCCTCTCAAGTCCGGTGCGATCGTCGTCGCGGTGCTCGCCGCGATGATGGGCCTCTTCGGGGTCTGCGGGGGGACCCTCAACCTGGTGGGGGTGGTGCTCAACGGGTCGCTGTCGGACATGACCGAGGCGGGGATGACCGGCGCCCAGGCCGCGGCCTACCGGGACATGATGGAGGCTAGCGCGGTGCTGACGCCGATCTCGGGCCTGCTCTCCTTCGCGGGGGTGCTGGTGTCCGGCGGCCTCGTGGCGGGGGTGGTGCTGCTGCTGCAGCGCCGGGCCAGGGGACTGCTCAAGAGCGCGCTGGTGGCGATGTTCTTGCTGATCCTGCTCCAGGCGGTGCTGGGGGTGGCGAACTACGCGCTGATCCAGGCGCCGATGCAGGAGTACCTCAGCGCTAGCATGAACGGGGTGCAGGTGGGCGGCATGGAGGCCATCATCAAGGGCTCTGTGGTGATCAGCTTGCTGCTTGGGATGGGGTGGATGGCGGTGAAGGCGGCCTTCTGTGTGGGGAGCGTGTGGATCCTTGGGGGGGAGCCCTCCACGGACGAGGGCTGAGCGCGCGCTCCGCAGGTGCGCTGCGCCGCCGCCTGCCCCCGCTGAGGGCGCGGGTCGAGGTCCTCGTCACGTCCCCGCCGGCCCGTGGTGCCACCGGCTCCCGGGTAGGGTGGGCCAGCGCGCTATCGAATTTGTCGGCGCTGACGCCCTGGACCTCGGGTGCCACCGGCTCCCGGGTAGGGTGGGCCAGCGCGCTGGCCTCGCCGCTGTGCCGACCGGGCCCAGCGCGTGAGGGGGTGGCCTCTCCTCCAACTCCCCGGTCGGCTCCAATTCCGCCCGGGAGGCGTCGAGCGGCCGTGGCCCAACCCGGTGCCAGACCGGTTCGGCAGCGCCTCGACGACGTCGCGGGTGGAGGCTGGTGACGGCGCGCAGGCAACGCGCGCCCCGTCCGCGGGCACCACCCGCTGCGGGGAGCAGCCCGGCTCCTCTGGCGCTGGCGCCGAGCACGTCGCCTCCTGCGCCGTGCCGCCCGCTCCCGCAGGGCCCAGACCAGCCGGCGCCGGACGGGGTGGCGGCGCGCTAGGTGGGGGACTGCGCCACCCCCCCCTTGCGCGACCAGGGCGAACGCGGCACTCTGGGGTCCGGCGGGCGCTTGGCCTGGCCGCGGTGCTCTGCTCCGGTACCTTGGATGAAAGCAGCTTCTCTCCTTCCTCCTCGCTTTCATCCGGCACCGACCGGGGCGTCGCCTCTCTCAGACGGTCCGCCCCTGGCGGCAGGGCCGTCTCCTCCCCCTGATGGAACAAGCGAATGATGGATTCCCTCGGTTCGTTCGATGCGTGTCAGGGCACCGACTCGCCAGCGCGGGTGGCGCCTGGGCGCTGCTCCGGCGGGAGGCGCTGTGCCTCTGAGCGGGGCCAGCGCGGTCACCAGAGGACCCGTCGCGAGGCCCGCGCGGCGGCGCCCGACCGCGGCTGGTGGCGGTCACCTCGCCGGGTTGCCCGCGCCCTCCGCGCGGCCGCAGACCCCAGGGGAGCGCGTGGGCTCGGGAGCAGGGCAGGCCCGGGCACAGCGACCTGTCGAGGCGCCCGAGGTCGGTCGCGCTGCGGGGCGGGCGGGTGGTCTCCGCCGCCCCTGCTCCCCCTGCTCTCGCTGTTGATCACCGCGTGCTCGGCGCCCCCGGACCCCTCCGACTGGACCCCCTCCTCGTACGCGGGGGGGTGGCCTGACGAGGCGGGTGAGCCGCTGCCTGTGCCGCTGGCGCTCTCAGATCTGGACTGGCTGGGTCAGGTGAGCGCCTACGGGGAGCGGGGCACCTACCCCGGGCGGGGGGCCTCCGGCCCTATCGGCCTGGGCAACGGGCGCGCCTTCGGGATGGTCGGCCTGGAGCGCCCCTGGAACACCCTCACCAACGCGGTAGGGCCTCGCTACGACCGTGACGAGGGCTACTTCGGCGACGCGTCGATCTCCCTCTGGCGGGGGGGAGAGGCGCTGCCGGTGGACGAGGAGGCGGCCCAGCGGGTGAGGGGCGCCGCGGTGGCGAGGACGCTCGCGCGCTCCGGGGGGCTGTCCCTGTTGACGACCGACGCGGCGCCGCCGGGCTTCTCGGGGATCTTGCGGGTGCTCACCGTCCGCAACGACGGGAGCTCGCCCGCGGCGGGGCTCTCGCTGAGGATCACCCTCGCTAGGGGTCCGGGGGAGCGGGTGCCCGCCTGGGACGCGGGCCTCCGGCAGGACCGGGGCGGCCAGCAGCTGCTCATCTCGTGCGGCGGCGAGGGCGCGGTGAGCGACGACGGCGCCCTCTCGCTGACGCTCCCGACCCTCCCCCCTGGGGAAGAGCAGAGCATCGCCTGCACCTGGGCGGTGGGGGAGGAGGGGGACCTGCCCGCGCTGGAGGGGGACGCGCTCCAAGCGCTCCAGGCCACCAGGGAGCGGGGGCAGGCGCTCCTGTCCCGTGCGGTAGCGCTGTCGCTGCCCGATCCCAAGGTGGAGGACCTGCTGGAGGGGATCCTGCTCACGGAGCAGGTGCAGACCGCAGAGAGCGGCCTGGTGAGCCCCATGAGCCGCTACACCAGCGCCTGGCTCCGGGACGCGGAGGGGCCGGTTCGGGTTTACCTGCGCGCCGGCCTGTGGGAGGAGGCGCGCGCGCTGCTGGACGCTCAGTATCGGACCCTGGTGGTGCAGGGTGGGATCCTCAATTCCTTCCCAGCGCAGGAGGATCTCAGCGCCTTCGCAGAGCCCGATGACCCGGACAGCTTCTGGGCGGAGGCGGCGTTCATGCCGGGTAGGGAGCCGGTGGAGGCGCCATCGTATCCGGTGCTGCTCACCGCGCTCTATGCGGGGCAGACGGGCGATGACTCCCTCCACTCGGGCGTCCGTATCGCCTTTCTGGAGGCAGCCCTCCGCAGGCAGGTGGACGAGGGCGGGCTGATGCGCTTCTCTGGTGACGAGACCTTCCGCTTCAACCTCGCGGCCGCGACCGGCGCGGGGATGCCTGAGGAGGTGGGGTGGTCGGCCCAGTCCTCTTTCCTCTTCGCTGCAGCCGCCGAGGCGCTGGGTGTGCTGGGGGGGGATCCCGCCCTGGTGGCGCGTGGCTTGGCGGTGCGGGACGCGGCAGAGGAGGCCTACTGGGAGGAAGCTGGCGGCTTCTACACGCCGATCCGGTATTTTGAGGGCGGCGTCCACCCTCGCCCCTTCGAGGACGTGCAGCCCCTGTGGGTGGGCTACGGCGCCCACGACCTCGAGCGCGCCAGGCGCCACGTGGAGGCCTCGGTAGAGGCGCTCCAGCGTGAGGACGGCAGCTTCCTCAGCCCCGGCTCCAGCGGCGCCGGTGAGGTGCCGGGCTACACCGGGATGGTGCCGGGGATCTCCCTCGCGGCGCTGGTCGCTGTGGGGCACCCCGCGGCGGAGGCAGCCTTCCACGCGGTGGACCTGACCGCGACCCCCAGCGGCTCCTTCGCGGAGGGTCACGCGGCGGACCACCAGGCGATGGCGCTGCTGCACACGCCCGACGGGCTGGGGGGCGACGTGACCGCTCGCCTCCGACCGTGGGAGGCGGGGGACGTGGGGGCGGGCGTGTACCGCTATCTGCTCGGCCAGGCGCTGGACGCCGAGGCGCAGACCCTCTCCCTCGCGCCACAGCTCCCCGCCGGCTGGCCCTGGCTGGAGGCGCGCGGCCTGCGCCTCCCGGACGGCGCCTGCGACCTGTCGGTGGAGCGCTACCAGGAGGGGATGCGCGCTGTGGTGGACGGGGCGGAGGGGTGGGTGGTGACCCTGACCCTCACCGGCGAGCGCCCCTTCGCGCGGGCATGGCTGGATGGCGAGGCGATCGCGGTGGCGGGGGGCGTCGAGCTCATCGCGACGCTCCCCGGCGGGGGAGAGCTTATCGCCGCGTACTGACGGGCTCCTGGACGAGCTCCTCCTCGCAGAGGCTCCCGTCCTCCTCGTCGCGGGAGAGCCTGCGGGCGTGCCAGCCGACGACCAGACCGTCCGCGAGGCCCCAGGTGAGGTACAGGGCGGAGCCGACCCCGAACAACATGGAGGGGTCCAGGGCGATGGCGCCGACCAGACAGGCGGCCATCGACACCGCGAGGATCGCGCGGGCCCTGTTGTTCTGCCGCATGTCCCGGAAGGTGCGGAAGGGCACCGACGAGAGCATCAGCACCGCCTGGAAGCTCACGAAGGTCGCCACCATCCAGGGGCGGATGGTGAAGAAGTCGGCCAGGTAGACGTTGGACACCCACACCAGGGTGACGAGCATCGCCCCGCCCATGGTGGAGGTCAGGCCGCGGGAGTGGCCCTTGAGCAGCCAGTTGTCATGGGCCGCGTCCACGTTGAAGCGCGCCAAGCGAAAGGCGACCGCCAGCACGTGGAGCACCATGATCGCGGCGCCGATCATCCCCAGGTGGTGGAGGCTCCAGGCCCACGCGAGCAGGGCGGGGGCCACGCCGAAGGACACCACGTCCGCGATGGAGTCGAGCTGCACGCCAAACTCGGAGGCCCTGTTGGTCATCCGCGCGACGCGCCCGTCGAGCAGGTCGAACACCCCCGAGAAGAAGATCAGGATGCTCGCCCGGATCAGTATCTCCGGGGTGACCTCGTTGCCGACCAGCAGCGACATGGCGTACACGCTGGAGAACACACTCGCCGAGGTGAACCAGTTAGGCGGGTTGAGGATGTGTTTGATCACGTGGGGGCCCCCTGTGGCAGGTGCAGAGTAGGGCATTTGAGGGGGCTGCGCAAGACTTCCGCCCAATCTGGTGGGCTGCCTCTCGCCCCCGCGAGCCCGCTCGGGGTCGTGATGCCGGTGCCGTCGCAGCGCGCGGGAGGGGGGCGTGGCGCTCCTGCTCCCAAACAAAGGGGGCCCGCGTGACCCGTCGGCGCTGTTGCCCTCGGGGCTCGTCCTGGTGCCTTGGAGGGGCTGGTGACGGAGGGACGTGGGGGACAATAGAGTTGATCATGAACCTTGAGCTGTCTCTCCAGGCTTTTCGTACCTTTCGTGACCGCCAGCGTGTCCAGCTTCGGCCGCTGACGCTGGTGTATGGCCACAACCAGGCGGGAAAGAGCACCCTGTTGAGGGTCCTCCCCCTCCTCGCGGACGCCCTGGCCCAACACGGTGGCGGGCTGGATCTCCGCAGCGCCGCCCTCCGCGGAGCGACCCTGCGGGAGCTGGGCTGGCTCGGTGTGGAGCCCATCCCCCGCCCCACCGTCGGAATGCGGGCAGGAGCAGCGGACGACGCGTCCCGCATCGAGTGGGCCTTCACCGAGGAGGATGGCCTCGCTGTCCCTGGCACCCTGCGGATCGGACGCGCTGACTGGACGCTGGACGTGCGCCTTGACAGGCGCGCTGGTGGGGAGCTGTCCGCCTTTACGGGGATGTACTCCGGCACCCTCTCCAAAGAGCCCTGGAGCGGAGAGCTCCGGTTCACCAGCCTGCTGCCGTCAGCGGTCCCCGAGGCTCTGAGCGGGGAGCTGGGCGAGCTGCAGCGCGAGGTGAGGTGGCTGATGTCTGGCCAGTGGCTACAGGCCAACCGCTTGGTGGGCGCGTCCGGGCGCCCCTCGCGCTTCTGTCGCCCCGATGGTAGCGACCTCGCCCCAGTCTTCCAGCGCCTCCCCAGGGGACGCCAGCTCCTCGCGCGCGCCTCGGCCCTGCTCCAGGAGATCGGCCTCAAGGACCAGGTGGTGCTCGGCCTCGACAGTGATGGACGGCCTCGTCTGGAGGCGCGCCGCCCCGATCGCCTTCAACTCCCGGTTCACCTCGCGGGGGAAGGGTACCGCGCGGTGCTCCCCATCGCCCTGCTGCTGGCCTGGGGGCTCGACGAGGAGACCCGCGAGCGTCCCCGCTGGCTGGCGGTGGAGGAGCCGGAGTCCCACCTCCACCCCGACGTGCAGGTCAAGGTCGCGGATCAGCTCGTCGCTGCGGCGGGAGCTGGCCTGTCGGTGTTCTTGGAGACCCACTCCCCGACCATCCTCCGCGCCGTGCAGCTCGCGGTGCTGCAGCGGAGGCTCGCTCCCCAGGACCTCGGTCTCTACTGGGTGGATCAGGCGCCCACCGCCCCGCACCAGGGACGGGTCAGGCGCGTCGATGTGGACGGCGCAGGGGTGCTCCACGGCTGGGACCCACGGGTCTTCGGAGAGGACCAGGCGCTGGCGCGTCAGATCCTGGACGCCCGCCTGGAGAGGCTGGAGGCGGAGGAATGATCTTCCGTGTGGAGGACACGGTCTTCACCCCCGGTGCTGCCCGGGATGAGGCCCGCATCGCGTTTTGGTATCACGCCCACAGGGGCGGGCACACGGTCCAGCTCACGCCGCCGAAGGGACCGCGTTTCCAGTCATGGCTGGAGGCGCTCCCCTTGAGGCTCAGTCAGTCGCTCCACGCGATGCGGGAGGGTCTCGCGGGCCTCTCTAGCGACAGCACCAGCTTCGCCGAGGACGCGCCTTTCGTGAGGGTCAGCGCGGGCGCGACCAGGAGCACTGACGCCGCTCGTCTGCGCTGCGGCTTCCACGCACCGTCCGCTCGGGGTAGAGGAGCGCGGGAGGTCCGGTGGAGATCATCGTCCAGAAATACGGGGGCTCGTCCCTCACCGACGTGGACCGCCTGCAGGGGGTCGCCGAGCGCGTCGCCGCCGCCTGGCGCGAGGGGCGGGGGGTAGTGGTGGTGGTGTCCGCGATGGGGAACACCACCTCCGAGCTGCTCGGTCTGGCCCACGAGATCACCGCCGATCCCGACCGCCGGGAGCTGGACATGCTCCTCTCGGTGGGGGAGCGGGTGTCGATGGCCCTGTTGGCCATGGCGCTCAAGGCGCGCGGGGTCCCCGCCCGGTCCCTCACGGGGTCCCAGTCCGGGATCATCACCGATGAGTCGCACGCTGACGCCGGGGTGGTCGAGGTGCGGCCGACCAGGGTCAGGGCCTGCCTCGACGCGGGCGAGGTGGTGATCGTGGCGGGCTTCCAGGGGGTGAGCAGGGAGCGTGAGGTGACCACCCTGGGCAGGGGAGGCTCCGACACCACCGCGGTGGTGCTCGCGGCCGCGCTTGGGGCCGCGTGGTGCGAGATCTACTCCGATGTGGACGGGGTGTGGTCCGCCGACCCGCGGGTGGTGCCCGAGGCGATCCGGCTGGACCAGCTCTCGCTCGCCGAGGCGCTCGCCTTGGCCCGCGGGGGCGCGAAGGTGCTCTTTGAGGACGCGGTGCGCTACGCGCGGGACCACAGGGTCAACATCCTGGCCGCGACCTCGGTCGGGCCCGGGTCGGGGAGCCGCATCGTCGCCGACGCGCCCAGCCGGGACGGGGTCGCGGTGACCGGGGCGAGGCTTAGGGTCGCGCGGCTCACTGATCGGGTGAGCGAGGCTGACCTGCGGGCCCTCCAGGCCGCGGGCTTTCGGGTCCGGCGCAGGGTAGGGGACCGCCTGCTCCTCGACGATCGCAACGCCCACGGGGGCTGGCCTGCGGTCGAGGGCCTCCACGAGGTGGGCGAGACCGGGGTCGTCGTGGCGGTGGGCAGCGAGCTGGGGGCCTCGGTGGCGACGCTGCACCGCGCCGATCGGGCCCTCGCCGGGATCTCCCTGGGCGATCAGGGGGCCGCGGGGGACGAGGCGTGGTGGGAGGTCCCCGCGCGCTCCGTCGACGAGGCGGTGCGGCGGGTGCACCTGGCGCTCGTCCGCTAGGTACTGGTCAGAACGGACCGATAATTGGGATCAAGTGGCGAGGAGGTGGGCCGAACAGGGGGCACGGGGCGCAGCGCCCTCTGTCTCACCCAGACCGCATGGCGGCGGGTGCCCAACCCCGGAGGGCGGTGAAGGAAGGCTCGGATGGCTGATGGCAGAGCGAGCGCCCGCTGGAGCGCGAACGCGGTAGGGGTCGGGTTCGCCGCCATCTTTGTGCTGTTCGCAGCCGCGATCTCAGCGGTGACCTTCTTCTCTGCACGCGCGCTCGATCGACAGATGATCGAGGACGAGCTGGTGGGGATGATCGGCATGTACCTCGACCAGAACCTGCCGCGGCTGGATGAGGCGCTGGCCGGCCGGATCAGGGCCCTGGACGCGCTCAGCCGCTCGCCGCTGGTGCTGGCCGCCCTGGACGGTGCGGACCCGCTGGAGCTGTCCGTCCTGGTCCGAACCTGGCAGCGGATGGATCCCTCGCTGGCGGGGGTGGTGCTGGTGCGGGAAGGGCAGGCGCTCACCGCGCTGTCTTCGGAGGCGGTGGCGCTGGGTCCGGTGGGCGTGGAGGAGGCCCGCGCGGCGCTGCTCGGGCAGGGCGTGGGTGAGCGCTGGGTGTCTGGGGTGATCGTCGACGGGGAGCGGAGGGTGGTGGTGGTGGGACAGGTGGTCGGTGACGCGCGGGGAGCCCTGGGCCTGCTGGTGGGGGAGATCGATGTCGCGGACCTGCTGATGGACATCTTCGGGTGTCGCTACTGGCGCACCGCGCTGGTGAGTACCTCGGGCCAGGTGCTGTGGGCCAGCGAGGGGACGGGACACGCGCAGCGAGGATCCGCGGCATGGCACGAGGTCGCGCCGCGGGCGCTCACCGAGGAGCGCACAGCGGTCGGCACGAGGCTCTCGCGGAGGATCAGCGCGCCCTACGCAGAGGGCATGGTGCTGCTTGTGGAGCCCACTGAGAGCACAGTGGTGCGCCTGGGGGAGCGGCACACCGCCTATGTGTCCATGATGTCGGTTGGCGTGTTCTTCGCTGCGCTGGCGCTGGCGCTGGCCCTCTCCTTTGTCCCGGTCCGCCTCTCTCGGCGGCTCTTGGAGACCAAGCGCATGCTGGAGGAAGAGCTGGCGGTGGTCGATGAATTTGTCTACTGCTCCACCACCGATCTCAGCGGGGTGATCATCGGCGTGACCTCCGCCTTCTGCGCGCTGTCGGGGTACAGCAGGGGTGAGCTCCTGGGGCACACCCACGCGGTGGTGCGCAACCCCAAGACCCCTGACGCGGTGTTCAAGGAGCTGTGGACCACGGTGTCGCGGGGAGAGGAGTGGCGGGCCACGGTGCGCAACCTGGCCAAGGACGGGACGGACTTCTGGACGGAGACGGTCATTCGCCCGGTGCTGGGAGCGGACGGCGAACCCGTGGCCTACACCGCCTATCGCCGCGACATCACCTACCAGAAGCGGGTGGAGGAGCTGTCGGTGCGCGACGAGCTGACCGGGCTCTTCAACCGCCGGCACTTCAACCACGTGTTCCCCAAGGAGCTGGCCCGCGCCCGCCGTGAGGGCAACACGGTGGGCTTCCTGATCCTCGACATCGACTACTTCAAGCCCTTCAACGACACCTACGGCCACCACGCAGGAGACGGGGCGCTCAGGTTGGTGGGCCGCGTGCTGGCGGACCACGCGCGCCGCGCCTCGGACTACGCCTTCCGGCTCGGTGGGGAGGAGTTCGGGGTGGTGTTCACAGGCCTGACTCAGGCGCAGGCCGTGGCCTACGCCGAGGTCCTGCGGGGGGCCGTCCAGGACCTGTCTGTCGCCCACAGGGGCTCCGCGGCGGCGCCGGTGGTCACGGTCTCCATGGGCCTGGTGCTGGTGAGCCCCGGGGAGCCGATGATGTGGGAGGAGCTGTACCAGCGGGCAGACAGCGCCCTCTACCAGGCGAAGGAGCGGGGGCGAAACAGGGTGGTCCTGGCAGAGTCGACCTCCGTGTAGTCCGCCTCACGGGAGCGCGCGGGGGCCGCGGTGATAGACCTGCCTCTGGAGGTGCCGATGCGGGTGCTCTTGGTGCAGGCCTTCACCGCGCAGGACATGGAGCTGGTCTATCCCTTGGGGCTCGCGTCACTGGCCGCGCACCTGGACGGGCACGAGGTGCGGATCTTCGATCTCAACCTCCACCCCGAGGGACCGCTGGAGGCGCTGGACCGCGCGCTGAGGGGGTGGAGGCCGGAGGTGGTCGGGGTGTCGCTGCGCAACATCAAGGTCGCGCGACCCGGAGAGCATCGGGATGACTTCGGTCCTCAGCGCGAGGTGGTTGCGCGCGTCCGGCAGGCCGCTCCCGGCGCGGTGCTGTTGGCGGGAGGGGCAGCCTTCTCGCTCTACGCCGAGGTGTTCATGCGGCGCCTCCCCGAGATCGACCTGGGCCTGTGGGGGGAGGGGGAGGAGCGGCTCCCGGAGCTGCTAGCGCGCCTCGATCGCCCGTGGGAGGTGCGCGGGATCTACTGGCGGGACGGACAACAGGTCCGCTACTCGGGCGATCCCGCCGAGGTGAACTTCGCCGCGCTGCGCCGACCGCGGCGCGATCTGGTGCCCCTCGCGCCCTACGCCGCGCACGCGCTGACCTCGGTGGGGGTCCAGTCCAAGCGGGGCTGCGCCCTCCACTGTATCCACTGCTCCGACACCTTCCTCCTGGGGACCAGGGTGCGGCAGCGCGCGCCAGCGCGGGTGGTCGACGAGATCCAGGAGCTGGTCGAGGACTACGGCGTACGCCGCTTCTTCTTCGCAGACACGATCTTCAACCTCCCCCCGCGCCACGCGCTGGAGATCGCCCGCGAGCTCATCGACCGGCGCCTCGACGTGGAGTGGGCCGCCTGGTTCAACGAGCACCGGCAGACGCTCCCCGACGAGCTGATCGCGGCGGTGCGCGAGGCGGGGTGCGGGCTGCTGTCCTTCTCGCCGGACCACGTAGAGGATCGGATGCTGGCCCGCCTCGACAAGAATTTTCGCAGGGCGGACCTGGACTACACCACCACCCTCGGCAGGCGGCATGGCATCGACGTGGAGTACTCCTTCTTCCTCAACAGCCCGGGCGAGACCCCCGCGACGCTGCTGGCGATCCTCCGCTTCCTGGCCCAGGCGAAGCGGGAGCTGGGCCCCCACCTGCGCGCCTTTACCCTGCTGATGATGCAGCCCATCCGCCTCTACCCCCACACAAGGATCGCCGAGTTGGCCAGGGAGGAGGGGCTGATCGACCGGGACGACGACCTGATCGAGGCCCGCTTCTGGAACCCCGGTCCCCTGTCGCTGGTGGTCGCGGGGGTGCAGCGCGGGGCCTCGCTGGCGTGGAGGGTCCGCCAGGCAAGCCGCAGCGCGGGACGCTGAGTCAACCAGTGCAGGGCGTGATCCCACAGATCAGGCTAGGATGGCGCCTGACGCGGAGGAGCGCATGGACTTCTTGAAGAACCTGGGGCGGACCGAGTGGCTCATCGCGGGCGGTGTGGTGGCGCTGCTGGTGCTGATCACGATCCCGCTCATGCTGACTGGCTCCAAGAAGACCGGCAGGGCCGAGCTGCCGCTGATGGTGGACGCGATCCGCACCGCGGAGATCACCTACCGCGACGCCTACGGGGACTATGTGGGATCTCCGGCGACGCCCAGGCCCGTGGCGGCGCTGGACGCAGAGCCCGCCGCCTGGGTGAGCACCCCGGGCTTCACCAAGCTCCACTGGTCCCCTCCCACCGAGCAGGTCTACGGCAGCTACGAGGTGCAGGTCACGCCCGAGGGCTTCACCGTCATCGGCCGGGCCGATCTGGACGGCGACGGCATCGTCGCGGTGTACAAGGCCACCCAGGACAAGAACGCCTTCCGGGTCACCGGCGAGGACGTCTACTAGGACCCACCATGTTCCACGACGCGGCCATCGCCTGGCGCCGGGTGGCGATCGGCCTGGGGAGCAGCCTCGGGGACCGGCGCGGCAGGCTGGAACTCACCGTGCGTCAGCTCCACCAGCTCCCCGGCCTGGAGGTGCTGAGGGTGTCTCGTTGGCGCCGCTCTCCGCCCCTCCGCGGGAGCGTGGCGCGGGGTTGGTTCCTCAACGGGGTGGTGCTGGTGGGGTCCCAGCTCCCCATGCCGGAGCTGATGCGCCGCTGTCAGTCGCTGGAGCGGCGCGCGGGGCGCCGCTCGGTCCACTGGGGCGACAGGCCCCTCGATCTCGACCTGCTCCTGGCCGAGGGAGAGTGCTGGGATACCCCCCCGCTCACGCTCCCTCACCCCGCCATCGCGCAGCGCGACTTCGTGCTGCTCCCGCTGCTGGAGGTCTGGCCGGAGGCGGTGGACCCCCGCAGCGGTCAGGGCTGGGCGCGGGCTCCTCGGCCTCGCGGGCCGCTCTCTTTTCCAACCGGGGTGATGGGGCGCCTCTCGGCGGCCCCCACCCACAGTCTGAGGTCAACATGAAGCTGTTTATCGACACCGCCAACCTGGACGAGATCCGGGAGATCAACGCCTGGGGCATCCTCGCCGGGGTGACCACCAACCCCTCCCTGGTCGCTCAGGAGGGCGGTGATTTCATCGATCGCATCGCCACCATCTGTGGCATCGTCGAGGGCCCCACCTCCGCCGAGGTGATCGCGCAGGACGTGGAGGGCATGGTGGCTCAGGGCCTCGCCCTCGCCCGCATCTCTCCCCACGTCGTGGTGAAGATCCCGATGACCGAGGCGGGGCTCGCCGCCTGTGCCCGGCTCTCCGCTGCGGGGATCCGCACCAACGTCACCTTGGTCTTCCAGCCCGCGCAGGCCCTTCTCGCGGCCAGGGCCGGCGCCACCTACGTCTCGCCCTTCGTCGGCAGGGTGGACGACATCTCCTGGGACGGGTCGGATCTGATCAGCCAGATCGTCGCGGTGTTCGACAACGCCCCCGACGTGGACACACAGGTGCTCGCGGCCTCGATCCGCCACCCCATGCACCTCGTGGACGCGGCGATCGCCGGCGCCCACGTCGCCACCGTGCCCTACAAGGTGCTGAAGGCCGCCCTCAAGCACCCGCTCACCACCTCGGGCAACGAGCGCTTCCTGGCCGACTGGGCCAAGGTGGGCGACACGGACATCGAGGGGCAGGTCGCCCGCTGGGAGGCGGCGAACGGCCGCTGATCTGTCGTCGGTCCGGGGTGCTGTGCCGCGCGCCACGCGCCGGCGCCCCGGTACGGGGCGCGGCTCGGAGTCGCCGATCCCCGCGGGTTGATCGGTGACGTCGGTCTTTGCTCGATGGTGGCGGGCTCGCGCTTGAAAGCCCCCCCCGGTCATGGTAGCTGAGTGAATCCTCATTCAGTGTGGAGATCATGGCGAGCACTCGTTCCAACAAGCGCGACATCATCCTTGAGGCGGCGACCAGGGTCTTCGCAGAGAAGGGCTACAGGGCCGCGAGGGTCTCGGATGTCGCGAGAGAGGCGGGGGTCGCCGACGGGACCATCTACCTCTACTTCAAGAGCAAGGAGGAGATGCTCCTGTCCATCTTCGAGACCAAGATGGAGCAGATGCTCGCGGGTATCCGTGAGGCGCTGGCGCAGGTCCCCGATCTGGACGAGAAGATCAGGCGATTCGCAGTGTTTCACCTGGATCAGGTGCGCCTGGACCGAGAGGTGGCCGAGGTGCTCCAGGTGGAGCTCAGGCTCTCCAAGAAGTTCATGAAGGAGTACCGGCCGGAGCAGCTGTGGGCCTACCTGGGCGTGTTCTCCGACATACTCCGCCAGGGCAAGGCGGAGGGGCGCTACCGGGAGGACGTGGATCCTTTCCTGGCCGGGTGGGCCTTCTTCGGGTCGATGGACGAGATCGCGATGCAGTGGGTCCTGGCCCGCAACCCGCGCCGCTTCAGCCTGGAGGCCGCCGCCGCACAGGTGGCCGACATCTTCCTGCGCGGGATCCGCGCCTAGACATTCAAGACACCAACCCTGGAGTGAACGTGAAGATCGCAGCATGCGTAAAAATCACCCCCGCGACGGACTCGCGCATCTCCATCCTCGCGGATGGGACCGGCATCGACGCCAGCGGCATCAAGTGGATCATCAGCCCCTACGACCAGGTCGCGATCGAGCAGGCGGTGCTCCTGGCCGAGGCCAACAAGGGCACCGAGGTCGTCATCGTCACGGTGGGTGATGACAACGCCGTCGCCCAACTGCGCGCCGGCGCGCTCGCGGTCGGTGGGGATCGCGCGGTGCTGGTGCAGGACGCCGCGCTGGCCAACTCCGACAACCTCGGTGTGGCCAAGGCCCTCGCCGCGGTGCTCAAGAAGGAGGCCGTCGACCTGGCCTTCTTCGGCAAAGTCGCGGTGGACGACGACGCCTCTCAGGTCCCCGGTATGGCCGCCGAGCTGCTGGGCTGGCCCCAGGTCTCCTCCGCGAGCAAGTTTGAGCTGGCCGGTAGCGGCTTCACCGCGGTCCGCGCGGTGGGCGGCGGCATGGAGCAGGAGGTTCGAGGCAGCTTCCCGGTCGTCATCACCGCCGATCGCGACCTGGCGGTGCCCCGCTACGCCAAGCTCCCCCAGATCATGAAGGCCAAGAAGAAGAAGGTCGACACCCTCAGCCTGAGCGATCTGGGCCTCAGCGCGGGCGACGTGGCCCCCAAGGTGGCCGTGTCCAGCTACGCCCTGCCCCCCTCCCGTGAGAAGGTGACCCTGCTCGGTGGCAGCGCTCAGGAGGCAGCCGCGGAGCTGGTCCGGCGCCTCCGCGACGAGGCCAAGGTCCTCTAGCCGCAGCGACACCGCTACTACACACACTCGGAGAACACTTATGAGCGGAATTCTCGTCTTTGCAGAGTCGGAGGCAGGCGCCTTCAAGAAGACCACCTTTGAGCTGCTGGGTAAGGCGGTGGAGCTCGGCCTCGCGCTGGACCAGCGCGTCTATGCCGCGGTGCTCGGCGACGCCCCCGCCGCCTCCCTCGGTGGCTACGGCGCCTCCAAGGTCTTTCAGGTAGCGGGCAGCTTCGGCGCCTACTCCACCCTCGCGGTGACCGCGGGCCTCGCCGCGGCGATGAAGGCCTCTGGCGCCTCGGTGCTGCTGGCCGCGGCCTCCTACGCTGGAAAGGACGCCCTGCCGCGCCTCGCCGCCCGCCTGGACGCCGGGCACGCGCCGGACATCACCGATCTGCGGGTAGAGGGCGGGGCCCTGGTCGGTCGCCGCCCGGTCTACTCGGGCAAGGCCTTCGTCGACGTGCGGATCAGCTCCGGCACCGCGATCTACACCGTGCGCCCCAACTCCTTCCCCGCGATCGCGGCGGTCGGCGGCACCGCCGAGGTGATCGCGGTCACCGCGGAGGCCGGCGGCAAGGACGTCGAGGTGCTCAACACCCGCGCCCCTGACACGGAGATCGCCGACCTCACCGAGGCGGTCCGCATCGTGTCCGGGGGCAGGGGCGTCAAGGACCAGGCCAGCTATGACAGCCTGATCCGCCCCCTCGCGGCGGTGCTCGGCGCCACCCCCGGCGCCTCGCGCGCCGCGGTGGACGCGGGCTTCGCCCCCCACAGCCACCAGGTGGGGCAGACCGGCAAGACCGTGAACCCCCAGCTCTACATCGCCACCGGGATCTCCGGCGCCATCCAGCACCTCGCGGGGATGCGGACCTCCAAGGTGATCGTCGCGATCAACAAGGATCCCGAGGCGCCTATCTTCGAGTACGCCACCTACGGCATCGTCGACGATCTGTTCGCGGTGGTCCCGGCGCTGACCGAGGAATTCAAGAAGGCCCTCTAGGGCCAGGCCGCGGGGGGCGCGCCCTGGCGGCGCCCAGCGGCGATGTGGCGCTCCCCTGGTCCGGTGGATCAGGGGAGCGCTTTGCGTTTGCGTGCTGATCTGCAACATGAGATCTGCTAAGCTCTCGCGCCAAGTCAGGAGGCATCATCCTCTCCGCGAACCTCCCCAGTGACGTGACCCCCGCCCCCCACCGGATCGAGCAGGCGGTGTCCTACCTCGTGGCGACGAGGGACTGGGTGCGTCTCGTCGGCGTCTGTCAGGCGTGGGACGAGCTAGGCACCCTGTCCGACGCCGGCCGGCTGTCCTGGGCGAGGGGCTTCTTTGAGCTCCGGCTGATGGACCGCGCCTGGATCCGCCTGCGCGAGCTGGCCGATCGCGACGACGCGGACGCGGACACCCTGCTGCTCGCGGGAGAGCTCCTGGTGGCGCGGGGGTGGGGCCGGCGGGCGGGCCCGTACCTCGACAGGCTGGAGTCGCTGGAGCCAGCCCACCAGGCGCTCCCGTCGCTGCGAGCCCGGTCCGACGAGGGAGGGCCGGAGGTGGACGCCTCGCCAGAGCGCCCGCTGCAGGACGTGGAGGGCTGGCTGTTGGTGGTGGAGTCGCACATGGTGGCGGGCTCCTTCATCAAGGCCGAGAGCCTGCTGGACCGGGTGGCGCGCCAGGCACCGCAGCACCCGCGGGTGCGGGAGCTGAGGGCGGCGGTGACCGGGGAATTGAGCCTCTCCCAGCCGCTGTGGGAGGTGGTGGAGAGCTGCTCTCCCCTGCTCCACGAGCTGGAGGAATTCTCCGACGAGCCGGAGCACACCGAGTCCGTGGATGCGTGGGAGATGCCCCAGGGGCTGGCCGCGGAGGAGCCGCCGGCCGCCTTCCCGAGCCTCTTTCGCGAGGAGGAGGGGGCGCACGTCGAGGAGTCCACCGCCCCCGACCGGCCTGAGATCACCCAGACCACCTCCCTGTCGAGCCTCTCCGATCTGGCACCTGCGGAGTCCACCCCGGTCACCGTCGCGGCGCTGGACGAGAGCGACCGGGGCGACACCCGCATCCTAAGGGTCATCCACCGCGACGGGACCGTAGACGCCTTTGATCCCGACGGCCCCTCGCACGAGGGCATTCTGACGGATCCATCGTTTGATCTGGACGCCTACCGGCGCGAGATGGGGATGGAGCCGCTGCCGGGCAGCGACATGGAGGACCTCGAGGACGAGGACGAGGGGCTGATCGTCCTCACCAGGACCCAGCGCGAGGAGGACCCCGTGGCCTCGGGATCCTTCTTCACCCTGGAGCTGGATCACACCGACGAGGAGGTCACCCTCGGGGTGCCGGAGGCGAGCGCTGATCCGGAGCCCCCGACAGCGCCCTCCGATCCGCCCCAGGGACCAGTCCGGACGGTTCCCAGCGAGTTGATCAGGGAGAACGTCTGGATCTGGGCGCTCCTGGTCATGCTCGCGCTGCTGGTTGGACTGTCGGTGGCGGGCCTCGCCCTGTGGAGCTGGCTGGGCTGATCCTGCCAAGGTTGTGTTGGCACGCCTCGCTTTTCGTTGCGACCCCTCCGGCCGTAGGCTACTATGCGCGGCACCCTTCAGTGGGTAAGGAGGCTGACCAATGGCTATTCGCGAGCTCTTCGCCCTCGGGCTTCTCTTCGGCGCCGTCGCGCTCACCGGCTGTGGCAAGGAAGAGGACACCGACACCGGTGAAACCGACACCGACACCGACACCGACACCGACACCGACACCGACACCGACACCGACACCGACACCGACACCGACTACTTCACCCCCGCCGGCGTGATGGTCGAGGCCGGCTTCGGCTACAAGGACGACATGGGCGTCGCCGCGTCGTACTCCGGGCAGAGCATCCCCCCGATGTTGATCTTCACCTGGTTCACCGACGAGTACCTCAACACCTTCGACGACCAGTACTCCTGCCAGGTGGTGCTCTCCGGCGCCGACTCCATGCCCATCGCGGACTACGCGTCCTGGGGCGCGACTGAGGAGATCTGGTTCGGTCTCGACTTCACCGGTGCCACCGCCAGCACCGACTGCGTGGACTGGGATCCCGAGTGGACCGAGGGCTCCACCCCCGAGGACATCACCATGTCCTTCCAGCCCCAGATGGGTGTGGGCGTGATGGCCGACGGCCTCGCCGCGGACCTCGAGAGCCAGTACGCTGGCGCCGGGATGCAGGCTGACTTCGACGCCATGGAGCCCGCCCTGATCGGTGGCGGCGTTTACTTCGGTGGATCCTCCCAGTACTGGAACCTGGACTACGGGGTCGGCTACGAGACCGGCACCGACATGGTCCTCACCGACGAGGCTCCGATGCTCCCCTCCGCCGAGTTCAGCGCCGCCAACGGCCTCGCCACGGGCTACTACAACCTGTACCCCGCGTACCTGCTGACCTTCTCGGCCCAGTAGTCCTTCGCCCTGCGGGCACGAAGCCTCGCCCTAGCGGCGGGGCTTTTTTATGGGGCGGGTGACCACCACACCGCGAACCCTGCGGGGAGGTGCCAGGCCATCCCCCCTGTCAACGCGCTGGCGCTCCGGAGGATCCGCTCGTGGGGCTCGCCCGCCTCCTGGCGCCACAGCGGCTCCCAGGCGGAGAGCAGGGCCGCCGCGGCACCCGTCGGATCCCTGCCCCTGCGGAGCGATCGCGGCAGGAAGTCGCGGAACAGGGCAGGGGCGCAGCCACGCGCCCCAGAGCAGGCGAGGAGCAGCCCCTCCAGCGCGACAGCGCCGCCGTCCAGGCGGAGGCACTGAGCCGCGAGCACGTCGCCTGGGTGGTCGCTGGTGCCCTCGAACAGCAGGCCCCCTGGGGCCAGCCCCGCCGCCATCGCCGCGAGCGCGCCGGGCACCTCCGGATCGCGGTATTGGCGCAGGACGTTCATCGCCCGGATCAGGTGCGCCCCGCCAGGGGGCAGGTCGAAGCCACCCACCTCGAAGCGCATCCCCTCCACCTCCACCCCCTGGCGCGCGGCCTCCACCCTGGCGGGGTCCGCGTCCACCGCCCGCAGGCGCACCTCTGGCCAGCGCCCCCGCAGGCTGGTAAGCCACTCGGCGCTGGTCCACGGCACCGCCCCGAACCCGAGGTCCACCGCAACCGCATGCGGGGGCAGGGTCAGCGCCGCGGCCATCCACTGGTCGAGGAGTCGCAGCCGCCCAGGGGCGCTCTTGCCGCGGGTCGGCCGGCCGAACAGCGCTACTCCTCCCAGCTCTGGGCGGCGAGGCGCTTGGAGCGGTTCACCGAGAGGGTGAGGATCAGGTAGGCGAACACGGCGAACACCGGCAGCCCCAGCGCGAGGACGAAGAGCAGGGGCACCTCGGCAAGGTCGTTGCCCTGCTCCATCACCACTGGGGCGCCAGGCACCTCCTGGTGGGCGGCCTCAGGCATCGAGCAGCTCGGTGATCTCCTCGGGGAGCCACAGGCCGTCCAGGGTGTCCCTAGCCCAACTCACCTCGTCCGCGGCGAGGCGGCGGAGCACCCGGATCGCGGTGAGCTGCACCGGCAGCACCTCAGACCATGCCACGCCCTCCAGGAAGCGGAGCTCGGTGGGGTCCAGCCGCTTCGCCTTCTCCAGGCCCCGGCAGCGCTCGCACAGCATGAGCGCCCGGTCCTCGTCCGGCTCCTCAAACACGGGGGCGACCTCGACCACCTGCAGGCCGGTGCTGTCCTCGCACAGCTCGCACCGGGAGCGAGCCCGCCGTGAGAGGCTGCGCCCGAGGGCGTTGATCGCGGCGAGCCGCTCTTGATGTAGGTCGTGTCCGCGTGCCATGCTCACTCTCCAGACCCGACCCCTATCGCGCTGGCCTCACAGGCGCAGGGGAGGGGGGCGGTCTATCCCGTGGAGGCGCCCCCGCGCGTCCCCGGGGAGGGGGAACCACCGCAGCGACTCGAAGGCGCTCAGCGTCTCCGGCTCGCCAACGGGCTCGGTCGAGAACCGCTCGGTGAGCTGGGCCGCGAGCGCATCCGCCGCGGGGAGGTATTCGGCCAGCGCCTCCTCCGGGGCGTCGTCGTGGTGCGCGCGAAAGGCGAGGCCGCCGCCCTGATAGCTGATCTCCCGGAGCGATCGCGGGGCGTCGGGGAGGTGCTCCCGGTGGTGCCACAGGCCGCGTGCCGCGTCGAACTTGTACAAGGGCAGGAAGCGCCAGCCGTCTCTTGCCACGAAGCGAACCGCCTCGACGATGAAGCGGTGGGCCTGGGGGCTGATGAAGTAGTTGAAATTCACCCGGGTCCAGCCGGGCTTCAGCCCCTCCCATCCGGCGCGGATCGCCTCCTCGAAGGCGTGGGATCGGTCAGGGGCTATCCCAAGCAGCCTGTGGCCGTAGGGGCCGGCGCAGGAGCAGCCCCCGCGGGCCTGCAGGCCGAACAGGTCGTTGAGCAGGGTGACGACGAAGGCGTGGTGCAGCTTGCCCTCACCGTAGCGGATGGAGAACGAGACGATCGACAGCCGCCGGGCCTCCTTGTTGCCGAGGAGCTCGAGCGCGGGCTCCTCGCTCCAGGCAGCCAGCGCCTCCCGCAGGAGAGCGCCCTCTAGTTCCTCGATCACCTGGGCGCCGACCGCCTCCTTGAGCTGGAAGGCCAGGCCGGCGCGGATGGCGCCGAGGATCTCGGGGGTGCCTCCCTCCTCCCGGTGGACCGGGTCGGCCAGGTAGCGGTGCTCGTGCTGGTTGACATAGGCCACCGTGCCCCCTCCCGGCGCGGAGGGGACGCTGTTGTGGAGCAGGTGCCGCTTGACCACCAGCACCCCGGGGGTGCCGGGACCCCCGATGAATTTGTGGGGCGAGAGGAAGATCGCGTCCTTCCACGCGCCTGGCGCCGGCGGGTTCATCGCGATCTCTACGTAGGGCGCCGCGGCGGCGAAGTCCCACAGGGCGTGGGCGCCGTGGGCGTGGAGCAGGGCGCTGATGGCGTGGGTGCTGCTCACCACCCCGGTGACGTTGGAGGCGGCTGAGAAGGTGCCGATCCGCAGCGGCCGCGCCTGGTAGGCCACCAGCGCCCGCTCCAGGGCGGCCAGATCGATCTGCCCGTCGTCGCCGATCGGGATGGTGACCACGTCCGCGATGGACTCGCGCCAGGGCAGCTCGTTGGAGTGGTGCTCGAAGGGGCCCACGAACACCACAGGGCGCTGGTCGGCGGGGATCTGATCCGAGAGGTGGTAGGCCGCGTTGAGATCGGCGGGGACGCGCAGGTTGAGGATCTCGATCAGCTTGTTCACCGCCCCGGTCGCGCCGGAGCCCGCGAAGATCACCACGTCCTCCGGCCCGCCGCCCACCGCCTGGTGGATCAGCGCCCGGGCGTCCTCGCGGAACCTCGTGGTCTGCCGCCCTGTGCCGGAGGTCTCGGTGTGGGTGTTGGCGTAGAGCGGCATCACCTCGTCCCGCAGGAAGTCCTCGATGAAGCTCAGCGAGCGCCCCGAGGCGGTGTAGTCGGCGTAGGTGACCCTGCGGGGGCCGAAGGGGCCTTCCAGGATACGGTCTCGTCCGATTATTCCGTCGCGGATGGTTTGGAGGAGGCGAGCGGTGTGTGAGTCCATTAGGCGGTCCGGCGGAGCCTTTGGCTCCAGCTCTGGGGGTGGTTTGAGCTCAGATTTCCTGACCGGCTTTACCCGACTGCTGATCGCCAGGCTCCTCTCCGCCGGGCTGGTGGAGATCCGCGAGGGCAGCGAGGGCGCGATCGCCGGCTTTGTCGGGGCGGCCCTCGCCAGGGGGGGGGAGTACGGCTCGCTGGTGTCGGGGGTCACCCGCGCCCTTATCGCCTGCCCCGAGGTAGAGGAGCTCTACGCCACCGACGAGGAGCTGAAGGAGCTCATCAACGACCTTGCCTACCCAGAGGTCTGGAGGCCGTGAACGCGGGACCCTCCATGCGGTGGGGTGCGCTCCCCGTGGGGCGCTGGGCGGCTCACGTCACCTGCGCCAGGCTGGACGTAGAGGGACACGCCGCCCGTGCGGGGGGCGTGGTCGCGGAGGGCGACGCCAGGGCGGAGGTTCACTTCTCCTCCGAGCGCGGGGTAGAGTGGGTGGGGCTCCACCAGGGGCCCTCGGTCCGGGCATACCACTACCAGGACGCTGAGATCGCTCTGGACGACCTGATCGCGGCCCTGGGCGGCGGCCGCTTCAACCTCCGGGCGCGGCCCAAGGCGGGCTTGCGGATCCGGTTCGGCCACGGGGTTGTGGTGCAGGTCCCCCCAGAGGCGATGGTGCAGGTGACCGGGCTGGTGAGCGGTGCCCCGGCCCACATGGTGCTGTCGGAGCCCCTCGCGGTCTCCTTCGGCGAGCAGGGGGTGATGCTGGTCTTCACCCCCCTGGAGGCCCTCACCAGGGCGGCCTCGGTGCGGGTGACCTCCTTCACCCTGGCGCCGGATGGGAGGGTCCACCTGGAGGGCAGGGGCTCGCGGGGCTTCGACACCGCCGTTCGCGCCGCGCTGGCCGCCGCCTCGCTCAGCCTCACCGAGCTGATCCGGCGCTCTCCCCGCTGGAGCAGGGTGCGGGCGCTGCTGCCGGAGGCGCCGGAGGGCTGATCGGCTCCCAGCCAGGGGACCACGCTCCCGCGGCTGTGTGCCCTCGCGGCCGCTGACCCTGCCGGCGCGGGGGTCGGTGGGCCCCTGCCGGTGGCCGGAGGTCCGAAGGCGGCGGGCTGGCGATGAGGCGCAGCCAGGGGGGCTTTACGCGGCGCGGTGCGATGTGCGCCGCGATCCCACAGCCCCGGGTGTTAGGTTGCGCTCCACTCAGGAGGCACCATGTACGGTCCAGTCGGCGAGTCCATCCAGTCCGAGCTTCAGGCCATCCGCGACGCGGGCACCTTCAAGGAGGAGCGCGTCATCGTCACCCCGCAGAGCGCGGGCATCACCGTGCAGAGCGGCGCTGAGGTGATCAACTTCTGCGCCAACAACTACCTGGGCCTCGCGGATCACCCCCGCCTGATCGCCGCCGCGAAGCGCACCCTCGACAGCCACGGCTTCGGCCTCTCCTCGGTCCGCTTCATCTGCGGCACCCAGGACGTCCACAAGCGGCTGGAGGCGGACATCTCCACCTTCCTCGGCACAGAGGACACCATCCTCTACTCGTCCTGTTTTGACGCCAACGGCGGCCTGTTCGAGACCCTGCTCGGGGCCGAGGACGCGATCGTCTCCGACGCCCTCAACCACGCCTCGATCATCGACGGCATCCGCCTCTCCAAGGCGATGCGCTTCCGCTACCAGCACGACGACATGGACGATCTGCGGGCGCAGCTCCAGGCCGCGCGCGAACAGGGGGCCCGCCGCGTCCTGGTGGCCACCGACGGGGTGTTCTCGATGGACGGGGACATCGCTCGCCTCGACCTGGTGTGCGACATCGCTGAGGAATTCGGAGCGATGGTGATGGTGGACGACTCCCACGCTACCGGCTTCGTGGGCGCCACGGGCCGCGGGTCCATCGAGCACCGCGGGGTGATGGGCAGGGTCGACGTGATCACCTCCACCCTCGGTAAGGCGATGGGGGGGGCCTCGGGGGGCTTCACCTCTGGCAGGGAGGAGATCATCGCGATGCTCCGCCAGCGCTCTCGGCCCTACCTGTTCTCCAACACCCTGGCGCCCATGATCGCCGGGGCTGCCAGCGAGGCCTTCGCGATGCTGTCGGAGACCACCGCGCTGCGCGATCGCCTGGAGGAGAACACCCGCTACTTCCGCGAGCAGATGACCGCGGCGGGCTTCGCCATCCGCCCCGGCGTCCACGCGATCGTCCCCATCATGCTCGGCGAGGCCGCGCTCGCCGGCAAGATGGCGGACGCCATGCTCGAGCGGGGGATCTACGTCATCGGCTTCTCTTACCCGGTGGTGCCCAAGGGCGCGGCCAGGATCAGGGTCCAGATCTCCGCGGCCCACACCAGGGCGCACCTCGACAAGGCGATCGCGGCCTTCACCGAGGTGGGGAAGGCGCTGGGCGTGATCGCCTGATCCCTCGGGTGGGGCTGGGGCGCTGCCTGGTGCTCGAGCGCGCGCCGGCCCCGGGGGGACGCCTGGGCCGGTCAAGCAGCCTCTGGCACCGATCCGCTGGCCTGTCGACGCGTGTCCTTGTTCCTACGCTAGTCGCGTACAAAAGTGCGCTTCCTCCCTATGGAACGGCGGACACACGCCGATCTGCCTAGCGACTTGGCGCCCGTTTGCAGTTTGGAAGATTCGACGAGCAACTTCATCTGATGACTCCTGTGGAATGATGTAGCGCTTCCTGTGAGACTGTCCGGCGGATTGACCAGTGCCCAGCCTTGCGCTGGCGCCCTCGGGCGGGACCTCCTCGCGGTGCGCCACCCGATCCGGAGCAGCGCCAGATGACAGCGTAGGTCCGCCGGGCTCCGTGGGACGGCTCGTCGCCCTTGGCCATCCACGCCCCTGCTCCCCTCTGGTCGCGGACCCGGCGATCCGTCCCGAGCGTGAGCCCGGTCATGGCACAGCCACCCCTGAACGCGGGTCTTGGGCCTTGATCGTCGTTTCGCCCAAGTGGGTCACGCGGGGGCCTCCGGCACGGGGGAGCGCTCGATCACGCAGGGGGAGAGGGGGCGTCAAGCCCCCAGCAGGGGGGGGACTCCGGGGGGACGCAGTCCCCGACCCCAACGGGGGAAACGAAGGAGGGCGGAGCCCCCTTGGCGGCGGCCCCAAGGCCGTCGGCAATTAGGATCTCAGCGCGCTAGCAGTACCCCGTCCCTCCGCCAGGACGGCAGGCGGTGAGCAGACCGTGGGCCAAACGATGATCATGGCCGTGCCTTGGAGCTTCCACGGGTGGAGCGCGTTGAGGGGGGCCTCGCGCTCGGAGCCACAGACGGTGGGCGTCATGGATCTTGACCGGGAAGTCAGGTATAGTGCTCAGCCACACTCGGAGTGATTCCATGACTGTCCTTCGGAACCTCTCGTTCACCTTGGTCGTTGCCGCGTCGCTGGTCGGCTGTGCCGACAGCACCACCCCTGAGGTTGTGACCCATGACGGGGCGCCCGCAGAGGCGGCCCCCGCCGCGGTCCCCACTGAGGCAGCCCCCACTGAGGCAGCCCCCACTGGGGCAGCCCCCGCCGCGGCTTCCGGTGAGGCGGCTCCCAGCGAGGCAGCCCCCGCCGCGGCGCCCGCTGAGGCCGCTCCTGCCGCCGCCGCAGCGGTGGGCTGGGCTGACGTCAGCCCGATCTTCACCTCGAACTGCGCTCCCTGCCACTCCCCTGGCAAGTCCGGCGGGCTCAAGATCAGCTACGAGAACATGGTCGGGGTGGCGGCTCACCAGGCCAAGCTCAACCAGGTGGAGCCTGGCAGCCCCGAGCAGTCCTACGTCTGGCACAAGCTCAACGGGACCCAGGCCTCGGTGGGCGGTTCGGGTGGCCTGATGCCCACCAAGGGCAAGCTGCCCGCGGCGGATCTCGAGAAGATCAAGGCGTGGATCACCGCGGGAGCGCCCCAGTAGTGGTGGCGCGGGGGTTGGCAAGGGCGCTCATCGCGCCGATTCGCTTCTATCAGCGCTTCATCTCGCCGCTGACGCCTCCGACCTGCAGGTATCACCCTACCTGCTCGTCCTACGCGGTGCAGGCCCTGGAGCGGCACGGGCCGCTGCGAGGCCTCTGGCTGGGGGTGTGGCGCATCCTCCGGTGCCACCCCCTCCACCCGGGGGGCTACGACCCCGTGCCGCCGGCCCACGCGCCGGTGGACTGTGGGCTCGGCGCCCACCATCACCGACACTGATGGGGGCCTGGCGCTCCGCGGTGCGGATGCTGGCGCCGATCGCGGCGCTGTTGATCACCGTCCCCACCGCGCCGCGCTGGTGGTGCGGCAGGGAGGCGGCAAGCTGGTGGGTAGGAGAGGCGTCTGTGCAGCTGCCCCTCGCGCGGCAGGTGGCCTCGGACCTACGCCGGGGGGTCGGCGACGACGCCTTTCACACCGGCAGCGCGCGCTTCGACGGGGAGTGGAGCTTTGGCTCGGCGGTGATGGGGGTGGCGGGGCTGTCTCAGGTGCTCCTCGCCCACCCCGAGGCGGCGGGTGAGCTGCGGGGGGGGCTGGAGGCGGGGGTGAGCCGCCTGCTGGCGCCGGACACCAGGGCCTTCGGCACGGCGGCCTGGGGGGAGGACGGCTTGGTCGCGGAGGGCGGGCACGCCTACCTGGGCTACCTGGGGGTGGCGCTGGGGCTGGCGCGGCTGGTGGAGCCCGACGCCGCCTGGGGGCCCGCGCATGACGCGCTGATCGCCTCGCTGACCGCCAGGATGGAGGCGGCAGAGGGCCACAGGCTAGAGACCTACCCCGGCGAGACCTACCCGCCGGACCTCGCCTCGCTGGCGGGGGCGGTGGCCCTCCACGGGCGGGCGACTGGCGCTCCCCACCCCGAGCAGCGCGGGTGGATCGCGGCGCTGGACGGGTGGATAGACCCCCGCTCGGGCCTGCTGGTCCAGTCGCTGGCCAGGGGGGGAGCGCCGCTCGACGCGCCGCGCGGGTCTGGGACAGGGCTGGGGGCCTGGTTCACCTCCTTCGCGGACCGCCCCCTCTCGGAGCGGCTCTACCGCGGCTTGGTCGCCCACCGGCGCTCGGTGCTCGGCTTCGGGGCGGTGCGGGAGTACCCGCTGGGAACCTCGGGCTGGGGTGATATTGACTCCGGTCCGGTGCTGTTCGGGGTGAGCGTCTCTGCCACCGGCTTCGCCCTGTCCTCAGCGCGGGTACACCGCGATCAGGCGGTCTACACCGAGCTGCTGCGCACCGCGACCCTGTTCGGGATGCCCCTGCGCCGGGGAGCTCGCTCCACCTTCGTCACCGGGGGGCCCCTGGGGGACGCGATCCTGCTGGCGATGCTGAGCGCGGGCCCTGGGGCGGCCCGGTGAGGGCCGGGGCGGTGCTGGCGCTGAGCACCCTGCTCCTGTGGGCGCTGTATGGCCTGGGCCTGCGCTGGCTAGACCAGGTGGGGGCGGTGGAGCGTCTGCTCTCCCTCTCGCCCGAGAGCCTGCCCCTGGTGCCCCTCGCGGTGGGGGCGCTGCTCCTGCGGTTCGGGCTGGTGGTGGTGGGGCCCGCGGCCCTCATCACCGGGGTGGTGTGGTGGGCGACGGGATTGCGGATCGTCTCTGGGGGGCAGGCCGATTAGATAGCGCCACCTCGCTGGAGCAGACATGAGCACCGACACCGCGCCCCACTTCATCCGCGACCTGATCGCCGCCGACCTCGCAGAGGGAAAGAACGGGGGGGTGATCCACACCCGCTTCCCCCCAGAGCCCAACGGCTTCCTCCACATCGGCCATGCGAAGGCGATCCACCTGGACTTTGGGATGGCGGCAGAGTTCGGCGGGGAGTGCAACCTGCGCTTCGACGACACCAACCCGGTGAAGGAGGAGACCCTCTACGTCGAGGGGATCAAGGAGGACATCCGCTGGCTCGGCTACGCCTGGGACCACGAGCTGTACGCCTCGGACTGGTTCGAGCGCCTGTACGAGCTGGCGGTGCAGCTCATCCGCAAGGGCCTGGCTTATGTGGACAACCAGAGCTTGGAGCAGATCCGCGAGGGACGCGGGATGTTCAAGCGGCCGGGGGTGGACAGCCCCTTCCGCACCCGCTCGGTGGACGAGAACCTGGCGCTGTTCGAGAAGATGCGCGCGGGCGACTTCGCTGAGGGCGAGGCGGTGCTGCGGGCGAAGATCGACATGAGCTCGCCCAACATGAACCTCCGCGACCCGATCATGTACCGGATCCTGAAGGCCCACCACCACCGCACCGGTGACGCCTGGTGCATCTACCCGATGTACGACTGGGCCCACGGCGAGTCCGACGCGCTGGAGGGCATCACCCACTCCCTCTGCACCCTCGAGTTCGAGAACCACCGGCCCCTCTACGAGTGGTTTGTTGACCACCTCGACGGGCTCCCGGTGCGCCCGCGGCAGATCGAGATGGCCCGCCTCAACCTCTCCTACACCGTGCTGTCCAAGCGGAAGCTGCTGCGGCTGGTCAAGGAGGAGCTGGTGGACGGCTGGGACGACCCCCGTATGCCGACCCTGGTGGGGATGCGCCGCAGGGGCTACTCCCCCGCCGCGATCCGGCAGTTCTGCGATCGCATCGGCGTCGCCAAGCGAGACGGGGTGGTGGACGTCACCCTGCTCGAGCACGCGCTCCGCGAGGATCTCAACGAGACCTCCATCCGGGTGATGGGCGTGATCGATCCCCTGGAGGTGGTGATCGAGAATTTCCCCGAGGGCCACACCGAGTGGTTCGAGGCGCCGCTCCACCCCACGCGCCCCGAGCTGGGGATGCGGCGGATCCCCCTCAGCCGCAGGGTGTACGTGGAGCGGGACGATTTCCGGGAGGTGGCGCCCCGCAAGTGGCGGCGCCTGTCCCCAGGGGCGGAGGTGCGCCTCCGCTACGCGGCCCTCATCACCGTCAGGGAGGTGGTGAAGGACGCGGCGGGGCAGGTGGTGCGCCTGATCTGCACCTACGATCCCGACGCGGTGGGCGGTGATCCCACCGACGGCAGGAAGGTGCAGGGGACCCTGCACTGGGTCTCTGCGGAGCACGCGGTGTCGAGCCAGGTCTACCTCTACGATCGGCTGTTCACCGTGCCCGCGCCCGACGCTGAGGAGGCGGACTTCACCACCTTCCTCAACCCCGACTCCCTCCAGGTGATGGGCGGCGCCAAGCTCGAGCCCTACCTGGCGACCGTGGCGCCCGAGACCCGCGTTCAGTTCGAGCGCCTTGGCTATTTCGTCGCGGAGGGGGAGGGCGGCGCCCGCTTCAACCGCACCATCGGCCTGCGCGACTCGTGGGCGCGGGTGGAGCGCTCGGAACCCAAGCCTGCGGCCCCCGCCGCGCCAGAGGAGAAGAAGATGACCGAGGAGACCGTCACTGCCGAGGTGATCGAGGTGTCTGCCCGCGAGGATCGCGAGCCCGCCAAGGAGGTGATCACCTTCGATGACTTCGCGAAGCTCGACCTGCGGGTAGGGGTCATCCGAGAGGCTGGCCCGGTGAAGGGGGCGCGCAAGCTGCTCCGCCTCGGGGTGGACCTGGGCGAGGGCAGGCTGCGGCAGGTGTTCGCCGGGGTGGCCAAGGCCTACCCCGACCCCTCGGTGCTGCTCGGCGAGTCGGTGGTGGTGGTCGCGAACCTCGCCCCCCGCCAGATGAGCTTTGGCCTGTCCGAGGCCATGATCCTCGCGGGCGGTGGTGGCACGGACCGCCTGGGGATGACCACCCTCAAGGGCACCTTCCTGCCTGGTGACACCGTCACCTGATCGGTATGGCAGCCCCCTCCGCGCCGCGTGTGCGCCCCGCGCGCCCTGTGGACCGCCGCCGCGCGAGGGGGGGCGCCGGAACCCCCGGGGGCGCTCCGCCGGCGTGCGCGGAGCTGGCCACGCAGCACGCCGGTCGCCGGTGGTGTGGTGCGCGCTGAATGGCGGGGCCGCTCGCGCGTCGGATGGGCCTGTGGAGGTCCCATGATGGACGCGATCGAGCGCACGCTCACCTCATTCATCCAGCTGTCCGGCGCGGTGGTGCTGGTGATGACCCTGTTCGGGGCGCTCCCCGCGGTGTTTCTGACCTACCTGGGCACCCCGGCCGCGCCTCGCTTTGAGCTGGTGGCCGCGGCAGAGGCCAGGACGGTGAGCCTCCCGTTGACGGGGGCGGGAGACCAGGATGAGGGCGCAGGCGAGGGCACCAGGGAGCCCACCCCCGCCGGGCACGCCTCCGGGCACGCCTCCGGGCACGCCTCCGGGCACGCCTCCGGGCCGCGCCCTGGGGGCGACCTGGTGCGGATCGTTCGGGGGGACGGCAGCGTGGCCTGGGGGAAGCGCTCCGCCCCGCGCACGGGGGAGGCCCGGTCGGCAGCGGCCCGGACAGGGCGCGGGGGGGGCGGGCGGTGCGAGGTGGAGAACGAGCACGTTCGGGCGCTGGGAGGTGGGCGGTATCAGGTAGATCGCAGCTACGCAGAGGGCTACACCGCCGACATGAACAGCCTGAGCCGCCTCGCGGGCGTGACGCGCCACAGGGAGGGCAGCCGCCCCGACGGATATCTGATCGCCAAGCTGCCCTGCGCCAGCCCCCTCTATCAGGGCGGCTTGCGCCGGGGAGACGTGGTCCACGCGGTGAACGGGATGTCGATCAGCGGCCCCACCCAGGCCCTCCGCGCCTTTTCACGCCTGCGCGACGCGACGAGGGTGCGGGTGGAGCTCACCAGGGACGGGCAGCCGATGGTGCTCAGCTACCAGCTGGTGTGATCGCCGGGCGGGGGCTACCAGCGCCGATCTGCGATCTGGAGCAGGGTGTCCTCGCCGGCCTTGTGATGAGAGGGGGGGCGGTGGAGGCGGTCTACGGGGATACCGGCGGCCTCTACGCAGCGCCACTGCCGGTCGTAGGTGAGGGCGGTGCTGACCAGCAGATCCCAGCCCGGCAGCAGGGGCAGCACCCGCTCGCGCCGGCTCCCGCCCCCGCTGGGCTCGCCCAGCACCTCGACCCACGGGAGCCCCTGGAGGCCCAGCAGCGCGTCCTCCGAGGCAGAGTGGGTGAGGGCGTCGGTGAGGAAGCGGACCGGGCCGTCCCAGCGCTGTGAGCGGGGGGCAGGCTCCTGGCGGAGGGGCTCCGCCTCCGCGAGGGGGCCGCCGGGGATGCGGTAGCGGAGGCTCCCAAGGTGGGTGCTGGTGTGGAGGAAGCGCGCGCGGAACCTGTGTGCGGTCCAGACGTGCCCTCCGCCGTTCCCGCGCAGGTCCACGATCAGCCCCTTGGCCCCGCGGAGGGACTCCAGGGCGGAGTCCAGGGACTCCTCGAACTCCGGCTCGGGGAGCCAGCGTCGGATCTTGAGCAGGCCGCTCCCAGACGGCAGGAGCCTGGCCTCCAGGGCCTCGCCCCAGGGGGTCTCGGGGAAGGGCTCGGTCCAGCGCGCCAGAGAGCCCGCGGGGCTGCGCGCCTGGAAGCTTCGCTCCGTGCCCACCGGCCCGGTGACGAGGCGCATCCCCGCGATCAGCGGTCGCGCGTAGGCGGGGGCGGCGGTGCGGGTCCAGCAGGCGCGGGGGTCCACCCCCAGGAGGCGCCAGCCCGGCCTGGCCCCGGCGCGCCAGGCCGGGGTGTTGGGGGGCACGTCGAGGAGGATGGCGGCGTCCTGTTGGAGCCACACTCGGTAGGGGAGGGTCCCCTGCGGCGCGGTGGGGCGCAGCCTGGTGTGGGCGTCCCCCAGGTGGGCCAGCCACCCCTGGAACACCGGGATCGGGTCCTTCGCGGCGCGGACCTGGGAGACGTGCCTGTCGCAGAGGGCGGCCCAGTCGATCCCCTTGAGCGAGAAGGAGGGCCACGACTCCCCCACCTCTATCTGGACGCGCTCCAGGGCCTGCTCCAGGGTGCGCGCTGGGACGATCGGGTGGACCCCGTCCCGCAGCCGGCCCAGGCTCGCCACCGATGAGATCGCCAACACCATGCCCTCAGCGGTGGGGGCGTCGGTGATCAGGATCTCGCGCTTGCGGTCGAGGGTGTGGGTAGGGGTGTACGAGGGGATGGTGATCGAGCGATTGCAGGTGGAGGGTCCAAGGATCCAGCGCGGTCCCTTCCCTGGGTCGAAGGTCATCAGCTGGATGGGCCCGCCCAGCTCGTGCCGGAGCTGTTCGGCGTGGGCCTGGAGCATCACCGGCAGGTCGCGCAGGCGCAGGCGCTCCCCACAGTCCTCCGGGCAGGATGGGAGCACGACAGAGATGGGCTGTCTCGAAGAAAAGAGCGGAGTTCTCGACATGGACCTGGAGGGGCTTGAGAATTCGACCTGCCCCAGTAGCGGTTGGTGGAGGGGCTGGTGTCTGGAGCACTGAATAACGCGAGAGACCCATGACACGGCCGGTTACTGTGCAACAGATCGCTACTCGCCCCCCGGTGGGCCGCGCAGCGGCCAGGGCCGAGCAGGGCGTGGCGACGGGGAGCGGGGTCGTGCAGCTGGACGTGGAGAGCCTCTACCGCCGCTACGGCGACATGGTGCTTGGGCGGTGTCGGACCCTGCTGGGCAACGACTCCGACGCGCAGGAGGCCTGCCAGGAGGTGTTCCTGCGCCTCCACCGGTACCGGGACGCCTTCCGGGGCGACGCCAGCCCCTCCACCTACCTCTTCAAGATCACCACCTCCACCTGCCTCAACAAGCGCCGCACCCGCACCAGGCGACGCGAGGACAGCAGCGATGAGCCGCTGGTCATCGCCTGTGAGGACTCGGCGCTGGCCTCTCACCACGTCCGCGATCTGGTGGAGCGGGTGCTCGCCGTCACCGACGAGAGGACGCGCCTCGCGGTGGTGCACCACTACGTCGACGGGATGACCTACGACGAGGTGGGCGCGCTGCTCGGCCTCTCGGGCGCCGCGATCCGCAAGCGGGTCGCCCAGTTCAAGGCACAATTTAGAGACAACCCACCCGCATGGCTCGCCGAGGTGTCGGAATGACGCACATCAACACCCTCCAGCTCCACCGCCTCCGCTACGGCGAGCTTTCGCCGGACGAGGAGCGGGCGCTCCGCGAGCACCTGCGCGGCTGTGCGGCCTGCACCGAGCGACTCCACGCGCAGGAGCGCCACCGGGCGGCCTTCCAGTTGCAGCCGCTCCCCGCTGAGATCCGCGCCAGACCGCAGCCCTGGTGGCGCAGGGTGGTGGCGCTGGCGCCGGTCGGGGCCCTGGCGGTCGCGGGCCTGACCCTGGCCCTGCTCGCGCCCCCCGCAGATCCCGGCGTCCGAACCAAGGGCGCGGCGGGACCTGGGCTGGAGGCCTGGGTGCAGGCAGCGGGCCGGGCGCGGCCCGTCGCTCCCGAGGAGCGCCTCGGTGAGGGCGACGCGGTGCAGCTGCGTTACCGCACCGCGCTCCCCTGGGTCACGGTCGCGGGGCAGGACGGCACCGGGGTGGTGGAAGTACTCGGGACCTGGGAGGCGCAGGGGCAGGGCTGGCAGGAGCTGCCGGTCGCGTTCACCCTCGACGACGAGGCCGGTCCACAGCGGTTCTTCGCGGTGTACTCCACCGTGAGGCCGGGTCGCGACGAGGTGATCGGTTGGGTGACGGGGGACGCCCCGCAGGAGAGCGGGCGGATCGCGCAGGTGGTGCTCCTCAAGGAGGAGTAAGGCTGCTAGGATTCGCCCATGACAACATGGTACTGCTCTGACTGTCTCCACTCGTTCACGCAAGACGTGGACCAGTGTCCCAACATGGCCTGCGCACAGCCCCGCCCCGACACGGGGTGGGGGCGGCTCCTCGGCGAGGGGGATCTGCTCGACCGCCACTACGCGGTGGAGCGGCGGCTCGCGGTGGGGGGGGCGGGGATCACCTACCTGGCCAGGGAGGTGGACCCCGACGGTGTGCCCGTGGAGCCCTGGCTGGCCATCAAGGTGCTGTTCGCCCAGCGTGACGAGGGCGCCTTCCTCCGCAGGCTCGCCAACGAGGCGCAGCTGCTCCAGGACCTAGACCACCCCAACATCCTGGTCTCGTACGGGTTTGTGCACCGCCGGGGCCACGCGCCCTATCTGGTCACCCGCTTTGAGCACGGCGGCACCCTGTTCGACACGGTGCAGCGCCAGGGGGCCTTCAGCCTGGATGCCGGCGTGTCTGTGGCGCGCCAGGTGCTCCTGGCCCTCCAGCAGGCCCACGGGCGGGGGGTGGTGCACCGGGATCTTAAGCCCCAGAACGTGCTGCTCGCGGAGCGCTACCCGCAGCAGCCCGCCCCTCATGTGCGGGTCGCAGATTTTGGCATCGCCAAGGTGAGCGGCACCTTCGGCGAGGGGATGACCCAGGTGGGCGCCTTCGTGGGCACCCCGGAGTACGCGGCTCCAGAGCAATTCCTGGGGCAGGACGCGACCGGCGCGGCGGACGTGTTCGCCTGGGGCGGGCTCCTCTACTATGTGCTCACCGGGCGCCACCCTGTGCGCTTCTCCCAGCGCCGCGACATCGCCACCTCGTATATGGAGCTGCTGGAGCAGGTCCCCCCGTCTCTGGAGGCGCTCGACGCGCCGCCGGCGGTGCGTCGCGATCTGGCGGCGGTGCTGGCGGGGGTGATGGCGGAGCAGCCCGCTGCGCGGTGGTCGATCCCCCGCATCCTGGAGGCGCTGGACGGGCTTGGGAGGGCGCCCCAGCGGCCTGCCTCTGGGGACCCGCCCCGGGCGGAGGCGCTGGTCGATCTGGACGCCTTTACCGGGACGATGGTGGGCTTTGAGGACCCCTGGATGGAACACCTCCCCGATCCAGCGGTGGACACCCGGGCGGATGAGCCTCCGGTGATCGAGGTGGAGGCGGAGGACGTGGAGGAGCCGCTCCCCCCCATGAGGAGGGGCGCGAGCCGTCCCGTGCCAGCGCGGCAGGCCGAGGAAGCGCCCCCCGCCGCGCTGCCTGTGCTCGCTCGCGCTGCGCCGGTGGCCGCTCCTCCCCCCTCGCGGCCCGCTCCGACAGGGCGCAGGCGCGGGCTGTCGCTGGACGATTTGTTCGACTTCGGTCTGGAGGAGGAGGAGCCAGAGGAGCTCCCGGCGCCCCCTCCGGCGCTGCCCCCGCAGGAGGCCTCGCTCTTTGACGCCGCAGCGGTGGAGCCGGCGCCCGGCGAGGCGCCGCCGGCCACCTCGGCCGACGGGGGACCGGCCCTGGGGCCCGATGGCACCCTGTGGGCGCCCCAGGAGCCGCTCCCGCTGCCCCAGCAGCTGCCGCGGGATCCGGAGCCGCTCCTCGGGCTGCTGGGTGAGGTGGAGCCGGCGGACCGCGCCGAGGTGGTGGACGCGCTGGCCAGGATCGACGCGGCGCGCCTGGAGCGCGCCCTCAGGGACGGTGCTCGCGCCAGAGAGGCGGCGATCCGCAGGGGGGTAGGGCTCTGTGTCGCGGCCCTGCAGCACGGCCGAGCGGCGTCAGGGCTCCGCCCGCTGCTCGCGGACGCGGACCCCGGCGTGCGGGCCTGCGCGGCCCACGCCACCGGCGCCGCGGGCGCGGTCGGGGCGCTGGCTGGGCTGTCTCGCCTGCTCCAGGACCCCGAGGCGGTGGTGCGGGCGCAGGCGGTGCTCGCCCTGAGCCGGGCTGGCCGCTCTCACCGGCGCGAGGACATGGTGCGCCAGTGGCTGGACCTTGTGCGGCGCGACGCAGCGCCGCTGGTGGCCTTCGCGCTAGAGCGGGCGCTGCGGGGCTGAGAGCGAATCCAAGCCTGTGGGATCGGGGCGCCCGCCTCGCGCCCCAATGGCTTCGCGGGTCGGCCTTGGGGTAGTGGGCTGCGCCTGCGCCCTCTGGCGGTGCAGGGGATCCCGGCCCTCGATGGCACAGGCACCGCGTCCCACCGGTGGTTCAGAGGTGGCTGTGCCACGAGGAACGGAAGGCCGGGCCCTCTCACTGGACGGACCTCTTGGTTCGCAACAAGAGGGGAAGGATGTGCAGTTGCGGCGAGAAGGCGGCGAGCCTTTTCCACAGGCCCAGACGGGCAGACCCTTGCCAATGGGTGCGGCTCCTCTCATGTGACCTCTCTCTAGCCGCGCTCTGCAGGACCAGACGCTCGTAGTTGTCGAACTGCTCAAGGTGGTTCCGCTCCGGCTCCTTCCTGGCGTGGAGCGCGAGGTAGTCGTCCAGGTCACCGGACGCCTTCAGCGAGCGCCGCTTGAGCACGGCCTCGCCACCCTCCAGGCCAGCTAGAGCATATTCCGTCGTCGATTGAGAATGCAGTAGATAGACCGGACCAGGGAGGAAGTATGACAAGCCAGCAGAACCAACTGAAGACGATCTGGGCCAGACAGGATGCCCGACGTAGAGAGGAGCGGCAGAAGCTGGCAGAGCTCTGTGAGCACTATGGGCTTCCATTACCTTGGGGTCCCTACCGTGCAGCGCTCCACCCCTGCTTCAACTGTGGAGAGCAGACTGTGGTCTACACCTGGGTCGGACACGAGCTCCGGGGTGAACAGGAACCCCCTGCCTGACCCACGATCACATCTCGAAATCCTCCCCTTCATGCTGGAGTTCCAGCAGTGCCCGTGCGCCGCGCACCGCGGTCAGGAGC
>JAFGVK010000215.1 GCA_016938035.1 Deltaproteobacteria bacterium
AAGCGCTGCGCTTCACGGTCGTCGACCGCGGGGGTGGCTCATGACGGGAGATCGATCGGTCGCAGCGGGCCGAGGTCCCTGTCCGAGTACCCGCAGCCTGCAAGGAACACCGACATCAAGGCAGCTCGCGACCAACGCATCGAGACTCCCCCTGTTGTGCTGCGGCGTGAGCATCCGCGTGGGGTCGGTCGCGCCTCACCCGGGAAGGGGCGCGAGAGAGACGCTGAGCTGCAGCGACTCGCCATCCCGGTAGACGGTCAGCGCTCGCCGCTCTCCTGCGGGGCCGCCGAGCAGGATCCCGGCGCGGTCCGCCTCCAGCCCGTCCAGAGCGGTGCCGTCCACGATCAGGATCAGATCGCCTGGGAGCAGCACCCCTGCGCAGGGACCCCCGGGGTGTACCGCGACCACCTCGACGCCCGCGGGTGCGGCGTCGAGCTTCAGTCCCAGGTAGCCTCGAACAGGCGCGTCCTGGAGGAAGACGGTCGAGGGGAGCGCCCGGGCCCTGGGCGCCCGTCGGCGCTCTGTGAAGCTGGCGGTGGCCCGGTGCAGGCGGGGGATCAGGTCCGCCACCGCCTGGCCCGGTGCGCCGTACAGCCCGTCGGCGAGGCGGTCGAGGAGCATCGCAGGATCGCTGGCGTCCAGGAGCCCCGCCATCCAGTCGTCGATCTGAGCGATGTCGTCGAGGAGATCGCGCTGCCCCAGCGAGGCGCCCTCGTCGTCGGCGGCCCAGCTCCACCGCCACACCCCCAGGTCCACCGCGGGCGCAGGGGAGGGGGAGGCGACCCAGGGAGGATCTCTCGGAGGTGGCGCGAGGCGCAGGGTCACCAGGTAGAGCTGGGCGGTGGCGTCGCGCAGGGCGCGCACCCGCTCGCCGAGGGGGCGCGCGGCGAGCGCTCGCCTCAGGGACTGCCACTCCGAGGCGAGCGAGCGCAGCAGCTCCAGCTCAGACGCGTCGTGAGCCAAGGGCATCTCTGGCGTCGAGGAGCTGCTGGACCAGGGGGTGCCCTGGACCTAGCGCGGGTCTGGCCATGTCCATCCCCCGCTTCAGCAGGGTGATCGCTTGCTTTCGGTCACCCTTGGCGGCGCTCTTTCCCGCGACCTTGAGGAGCAGGTCGATCAGGAGGCTGGTGGCCTCCTGCTGCATCCGAGGGTCCGCGACGGTCGCCGAATTGAGGAGGCTCGCGGAGGCCTCCATCCACCCCATCGCCTGCTCGAGATCCCCTGTCCCCGCGTAGTGATGCCCTAGGTTTCCGAAGCGCAGCGCGACCTGGAGGCTGGCGTCCCCGTACAGGCGGCGCTCCAGCTCCAGCGCCTCCTGCTGCAGGCCCTCCGCGTCGGTGACGTGACCCCTGGAGAGGAGGATCCTGGCGAGCAGGGTGAGCCGCGCCGGGAGCTCCTGCTCCTGTTGGTGCTGGCGCGAGAGGCGGACCGCGGTCTCGGCCAGGCGGAGGGCCTCCTCGGGGTTGGAGCCCTCCTCAAAGACGGCCGCGCCGAGGATCTGGGCCGCGGCGGACCAGTCCCTCGGCGCCCCGGAGGTGCTGGAGACCTGGTAGACCTCTCGCAGGATCGGGATCGCGGCGGCGTTCCAGCCCAGGGAGTGGAGCACCAGCCCCAGGGGCCTCGCCCGCCGGATCGCCTGAGGGCTGGTCGCGCCGTGTCGTTCGGTCGCCGCTCGCCACGCCTCGCGCAGCACGGGCACCGCTTCCTTGAGCTGCCCCAGGCGCACGCGCACCTCTCCGAGCTGAGCTGCGATCACCTCGGTCTTGTCCGGAGCGGAGCGCTGGTGGATGGTGTGGGCCTGAGCCAGGGCCCGCTCTGCCCCCTCGAGGTCACCTCCACGCACCAAGGCCGCGCCGTACCAGGCGCACACCCGCCCCACTCTGAGGTCGGCGGCGTCGAGCTGGAAGCGGAGGCCGTCCCACGCGGCGCGCAGGCGGGGGAGCGCCAGCTCGGTCTCGCCGCTCCGATCGAGGAGCATCCCCAGGGTGGCCTCGGCGAGCAAGGTGGGAGGGGCCTGTGGTCCGTGGGCCGCGACGCTCAGGGTGTGGGTCGCCTCGGCGACCGCCGCGGCGCGGCGGTGTTCCCCATGCGCGGTGAGGTAGTCGCGTATGCGCGAGAGGTACCACTCCTCGTCGCTCAGGCTCGGGGGGGCGTCGGTGTAGAGCGCCTCCGGCAGGGCGCCGAGCGCCACCTCCCAGGTTGGTCCGAGGTCTAACACCCGCAGCGTGGCCGCCCCGCGGTCCTTGAAGTGGTCTGGGAGCGCCCTCGCTGCGTCACGCCATGTTCCCATCAGGAGTCCTCACATGAGCCTCAACAATACCACCTCTTGGTCTGCAGGATCGCGTGCCCTCGGCGGACGCAGCCGGGGAGGCGCGCGGTCCACCGTGCGGTGGGGGAGCCCGCGACCGCCCCGCGCTGCTCTCAGGCTCCAGGGCCTGACATCCGGGGAAGGCCGCCCGCCGGCCTCGCCGGCCCTGGGCGCTTCATGGGGAGGCCCTCGATCCCGACAGGCGAAGCCGCGGGCTGGCGCTGCCACATCAGGACCGCCGAGCGCGTCGGTCCTTCGGTCGAGCGGGCGCTCGCTTCATGGCGCAGGGCCTCGGCCACGCGGTCCGATTCCAGCGCCGGGACGAGGGGCTCCGTGAGGCGCGGGCGGTGAGCGGCGCCCGGGAGGGGAGCGCGGGTCCAGCCCTCGCCCGCCTGGGGCGGCGCCGACCGACGGGCGCCCCACAGCGCGAGGTGGTGCGCGGCACCGGTCAATCCGCCTGACAGGGAGTCCGGTCCGAGCGCACAACCTCGTGGAACCACCCGCTTGTCCGAGGCCCGTCATGCCTCAGCGCCCGCCGCAGCGCGTGAGGCGCGTGCCGATAAGGCTGGTTTGTTCGAGTTGGCACCCGGTCGCGACGCTCCACGGCCGTGGCGGGGGCTGCAAGGGCCGGTCGAGCCCGAGCCGATCGGTCACGATGATCGCGTTGTCGTCCATAGCGATGGATCCGCCAGTCGAATCGACGGCTATCGTAGGCAGGAGACGGAGGCATGGGCGGATCCTCTGCCTGACAGTCTCCCAGGAGGCGCCTCATCCTTCCACAGGAACAATCAGCCGAGGTTGCTCTTCGAGTCTTCCAGACTGTCAGCGGGCGCCGAGTCTATCGGCATGTGGTAGCCGTTTCCCAGGAAGAAAGCGTGCTGTTGTGCGCGGCGAGCGGAGGGACAAGGACTCGCGTCGAGTGGCTAGCGACTCGGTGCCTGGTGCGCCCCGATCTCTGAGGAACGGTGCTGGGGCGCGGTGGTGTCGGCGACTGCCCGGTGGCGACGCGCCGGGAGCGCGCGGGCGCCGTTCGGCCTTGATCATCGTTCCGCCCAGCTGGGTCCTGCGGGGCGCCTCTGGCACGGGAGCTGGCGCCCGATCACGCAGGGGGAGAGGGGGCGGCGAGCCCCCAGCAGGGGGGGATTGGGGGGGGACGCAGTCCCCGGCCCCAACGGGGGATACGAAGGAGGGCGAAGCCCCCTTGGCGGCGGCCTTCAGGCCGTCGGTCATTGGGATGGGGGGTCCGCAGTCCCCGGCCCCAACGGGG
>JAFGVK010000216.1 GCA_016938035.1 Deltaproteobacteria bacterium
CTTCCTTGCGACAGCCGAGGAGGGAGAGGGCGAGGAGGGAGAGCAGGGAGGCAGTGCGCATGGGGGCTCCAGACACGAGAGAGGGGGATGCGCCATGGTAGCGCATCCCCCCGGTCAGAGGTGACCCCTGCGGGAGACTATCGGCCGAAGACCAGCATCAGCCCGTTGTCGCCGGGGTTCCCATAGTCGTCGGTGCTGTAGTCCCAGTCCTGCGACGAGGTACCGTAGCCGCCGCCAAGCCCGAAGTTCTGGTGGAGGTAGCTGCCGTTGACCAGGGTGGTGATCATCGAGTTGTCATCGGTCGAGCAGCGATACCCGCCGTAGGCGTAGGTCGTGCCGTCGTTGTCAGAGCAGCGGAAGCGCAGGGTGGCGTCGGTGTAGGTCTGCGCCCAGTACCCGGTGCGCAGGGTGGTGCCGCAGCTCATCGCACAGTCACCGTCATACTCGGAATTGCGCTGGAAGGCCCAGATCAGCGGGTTGCCTCCGAGACAGCCGGTGGCGGAGACCAGCTCGGCCGCCCAGCTTGAGGCCCCGTTGAAGCGCGCGACCATCAGCTGGTCCATGGCCATGGTGTCCCAGGCCGGGCTCTTGGCATCTGCCACTGCGGTGGGATCGAGCGGGTCGCCGAAGGTGCTCTCCGCGTACCAGTTCGCCGAGTAGGAGTCCCAGTGCTTCACCCCGTCGGCATTGGTCATCTTGGCGAGCAGCGTCCAGCCGCCCCCCTGGGTCTCCATGTCGCAGTAGACCTCGAAGGCATTGGAGAGGTCCAGGTCGCCGTCGGGGTCGATGGTGTAGACACCGCTCGGGGTGCCGGGACCGCGCACCGCGAGGGTCTCGACACAGGACGCCTGCACACACTCGGGGGAGAAGCCCACCGACGGGTCGGTGTCGTCCTGATCCGCGCAGTCGGGGTTCGAGTGGTCGACCGGCACGCCGTCGCCGTCGCCGTCGTTGCCATCGACAAAGTCGCAGTTGTCGTCCACCCCGTCACCGAACACGTCGACGCCGGCGATGTTGATGCTGTCGTCGGCGTCGTCACAGTCGGTGCCGCCGTAGGCCAGGGCAGCCTCGCCGTCGCCGTCGAGGTCCTGGAGGCCGTTGGTGGCGCAGCCTCGGGGCGCGGCGAGGGCGCCGCCGAGCTGACCGAGGAAGCTCCCCTCCTCGTCCGCGAGCCAGACCCCGTTGGAGGTGTGCTCGGTGAACAGCACCCCGCCGTCCCCGTAGGGATCGGCGCACAGCCCGTGGAGATTGCGCCCCACCGGAGACTGCACCATGAGCTGACCCCAGGCATCGACCCGGGTCAGCAGCTGGTCGGTGCTGCCGGAGACCCAGAAGCCCCCCTGCGCAGCGGGCAGCAGGCTCCAGGCCTGCTGGCCGAGCTCGGAGAAGGTCTCCCACGCGTCGGCAGCGGCGTCGTAGCGGGCGATCACCTCGTCGGTGGCGAGGGAGACGTAGAGGTCGTCCTCGCCGGCGAAGCGCACCACGTCGGACAGACCGCCGGAGACGCCGGTGGCGAGCTCGGTGACGGCGCCGCTGCTGCGATCCAGGGCCACGATGGTGCCGCCGTAGGTGGTGAGCAGCACCTCGCCGGCGCTGTCGTCCACCCACACCCCGGTGGCGTCGGCGTAGCCGGTCAGGGCCGGGGTCGCGACCTGGGTCAGGGGGTCGATCTCCACCAGGCCGTCGTCCACGGTGACCGCGTAGACGGTGCCGTCCGCCGCGACCGCCGCGTCGCGAAGCTCGCCGAGGCCGTCGACGATCCAGTCGACATCCCCGGTGTGGTAGTTCACCGCGTAGAGCTCGCCTGAGTAGCGGGCGGTCACGTAGACGTACAGCTCGGGGGCGAGCCCATCGCAGGTGTCGTCCTTGCCGTTGCCGGGGATCTCCCGCTCACCGGGGTTGGTGGTGGCGTCCTCGTCGTCGCAGTCGGTGCCGTCGGCGATGAACTGCGCGGGTGCCTCACACTGGGTGCGGGTGATGTAGCGGTGGCCGTAGCCGTCGCCGTCCTCGTCCAGGTGCCAGGTGGTCTGGTCGACCGCGCCGTCATCGATGAGGCCGTTGCAGTCCTCGTCGGCCCCGTCGCAGTGCTCGGGCGCGCCGGGGTACACGGTAGCGACCGCGTCGTCGCAGTCGTCCTCACAGGCCATGTAGCCGTCACCGTCCGCGTCGGACTCGTCCGCGGGCAGGCTGCCGTCGCAGTCGTTGAGCTGCCCGTCACAGCGCTCGGGCGCCCCTGGGAACACGGTCTCGTCGAGGTCGTCGCAGTCATCGGTGGACGCCACGTAGCCCTCGGGGGCCTCGCAGGCGCGCTGCCCCACCCCGGACCGCCCGTGGCCGTCGCCGTCGGCGTCGAGGTGCCAGGCGGACGCGTCGACCGCGTCGGCGTCGTCGGTGTCGCCGTCACAGTCGTTGTCCAGGCCGTCGCCGCACACCTCGTCCTGGGCGGGGCTGGCGGCGTCGGTGCTGTCGTCACAGTCGCGGGCATCCGAGACATAGCCCTGGGGCTGCGTGCAGGCGCGGGTGGTGGTGGTGGCGTCGCCGAAGCCGTCGTCGTCGCTGTCAGCGTGCCACGTGGCCGCGTCCACCGCGCCGACGTCGACCGAGCCGTCACAGTCGTTGTCGAGGCTGTCGCAGACCTCGGTGCCCCCGGGCCTGACGCTCGCGTGGGCGTCGTCGCAGTCCTCGCCGTTCTCCACCGCCCCGGCCGGCGCCTCACAGGCGACGGTGACGTGCTCGGGATCGCCGTAGAGGTCGCCGTCCGCGTCGCTGTACCAGGTGGGGGCGTCGGTCGCGTCCACGTCGACGGTGCCCTCGCAGTCGTTGTCGTGCCCGTCGCAGACCTCGGTCCCACCCGGGTGGGAGGCCGCGTGCAGGTCGTCGCAGTCGGTGCTGTCGGCCACGTAGCCGGCGGGCGCCTCGCAGGCGGCGAGGGAGATGGCGGCGGCGCCGTAGCTGTCGCTGTCCGCGTCCAGGTACCAGGTCGGCGCGTCGACAGGGCTGTCGTCCACGTCGCCGTCGCAGTCGTTGTCCACCTCGTCGCAGACCTCGTCCGCGTCCGGGCTCACGTCCGCCCGGCTGTCGTCGCACTCCTCGCAGGCGGCGAAGCCGTCTCCGTCCGCGTCCGCGTAGCCCACGCTGCCGTCGCAATTGTAGTCGGCGGGATCGGTACAGTCCGCCTCGGCGGCCCCGGGGTGGAAGAGCGCCGAGCTGTCGTCGCAGTCGGTGTCGCTCTGGACGTAGCCCTCGGGC
>JAFGVK010000217.1 GCA_016938035.1 Deltaproteobacteria bacterium
ACACGACCGTCACCGACACCTACTGGACCTGCCCCTAGCCGCGGTGGGCGGCGCGCTCAGGCGAGGGCGCGCCGCCCCCGAGCGCCGGGAGGACCCTCCCAGGGCGGCCTTGATCCTAGCCTCGGCCAAGCGGCTCATGCGGGGGGACCTCCGGCACGGGGGTAGCGCCCGATGCCCCAGGGGGAGAGGGGGGGGCAAGCCCCCAGCAGGGGGGGATTGGGGGGGACGCAGTCCCCGGCCCCAACGGGGTAGACGAAGGAGCGCGAGGCCCCCTTGGCGGCGGACATTAGGCCGTCGGTAATAAGCATCTCAGCGCTGGCAGTGCCCTCCGCCAGCACGGCCAGCGGTGAGCAGACCTTGGGCCAGACGAGGATCATGGCCTCCACGGCGGACCCGCCTCGATGTGCTCGGTCTGGACGCCCTGTTCGACGCCCTAGCGGTCGAGGGTGACGTGCAGGGCGTAGCTCTTGAGGTAGCGACTCTCTGGCACCGCAGGCAGCACCGGGTGGTCACCCGACTGCTCCCCCCTGCGGATAATGCGGATCCGCCGGCCCGTCTGCTTGGCCGCCGCCGCCAGCGCGTCGACGAAGCGGTCCTCCTCGATGTGGAAGGAGCAGGAGGAGGTGAAGAGGAAGCCACCAGGCTCCACCAGCGACAGGGCGAGGCCGTTCATCTTCTGGTAGCCCTTGAGGGCCGCTCCCGCGACCTTCCGGGTCTTGGCGAAGGCCGGGGGATCCATCACCACCGCGCCGAAGCGGCGCCCGTCGGCGATCATCGCCTCCATCACCCGTCCCGCGTCCCCGGCGATCACCTGGAGCCGGTCGGAGAAGCCGTTGAGGTCGCCGTTCGCCACGATCAGCTCGGCCACCTCGGCCGACTTGTCCACCGCCACCGCCTTGGTGGCGCCCCCCGCCAGCGCGTGCAGGGCCCAGCCGCCGGTGTTGGCGTAGAGGTCGAGCACCGTCCGCCCCGCCATCAAGCCCGCGGCGAAGTGGCGGTTGTCCGCCTGATCGAAGAAGTGCCCGGTCTTCTGCCCGCCGAGCAGCGGCACCCGGAAGCGCACCCCCCATTCGTCGATCACCTCGCTCTCTGGCACCTCGCCGAACCAGACCTCGCGCCCCTGCTCCAGCCCCTCCAGCTCGCGGACGCCGGTGTCGTTCCGGAGCACCGCCCCCTTGGGCTCGAAGACCTCGGAGAGCGCCGCCTGGAGCAGCTCCTTGCGGCTGTCCATCCCCAGGGTGGTGAGCTGGACCGCGAGGGTGTCGCCGTAGCGATCCACCACCAGCCCCGGCAGCCCGTCCGCCTCCCCGTGGACTAGGCGCAGGTCGCGCCGATCCGGGTAGCGCACCTCGCGCATCTGCTTGGCCTCTCGGAGGCGGTTCACGTAGAAGGCGGGGTGATCCACGTCCTCCTTGCGGTTCCTGGTGAGGATCCGCACCGAGATCAGCGAGCGGGGATTGGAGTAGCCCCGCCCGACGAAGGACCCGTTGGCATCGACGAGATCAACCGTGCCCCCCTGGGGGAGGTCCTTCACCGAACCCTGGATCTCGTTGGAGTAGACCCAGGGGTGCCCTGAGCGGATGCGGCGCAGCGCGCCAGAATTGAGCGTGATGGTGTGCATGGCCCCTGCTACCCCGACGGGGCGCGACACGCACGCTGCGGCGCGGAATCGCTCTGCGCATCCCTGGGGCGCGTCGAGGGGCTCGCTGGGGCGCGGGCGGCGAGCACCTGGGGGGCAGGAGGGTGGGCACAGGCGCAGCCCCTCGTGGTCAGGGCCGCGCGACGAGGCTGTCGGGGCCGCGCCAGCGCGACCCGATGCTGCGGGCTTGGATTGGCTCCCACCGCGCGCCACCCTGCACCCGGAATCGCGCACCAGCGCGCCTCCTCCCTGTGGAACAGGGCCCGCCCACAGCGCCACCGCGCGGGGTCGGCGCCCGATCCGCGCGAGGGGCGACGCGCCAGGCGGCGGCCCAACAGCGCCGCGCCGCACTCCGAGAGGGAGAGACCGCCCGCGGCGAGGTGGCTTCCGGACGTATCCGGCGGAGGGAGGTGTAGACCTCGCCACGGGGATCTCTGTGCCTTTCTAGTCGTCCGCGCGGTCCACTGTTGAAGGGAGGCGGAGCAAAATTTCGCCATGCGCCTCGCTCAGGGGTAGAAGATCGCTGCGGAGGAACGCGATGACAGCGCCCCACTGGCCCGATCACCCTCACGGGAGCCCCCCTGCAGCGCCGGGCTCCGCCCGCCCCACCCCCAGCGAGGCCTGAGTGGAGGCCTACCTGCTGCGGCTGTACCGCTCGCTGACCTCTGGCGAGGACGTGCACCCCCTCTTGGTGCCGGTGCGGGCGCCCCTGCGCTGGGTGCTGCTGTTCTACCGGCAGCTGTCCCGCAACCGCGCCTTCATCCAGGCGGCGGGCATGGCCTACACCACCCTGATCGCGCTGGTGCCCGGCCTGCTGCTGGTGTTCGGGGTGCTGGGCTCCATGGGGCTCCTCAACTCCCACCTGCACGAGGTGGAGGACCTGGTGTTCGGGACCTTCCTCGCGGATATCCCCGAGGTGCGTGACATCCTCTGGCCGGGGCTGAAGAGCGTGGACCTGGCCACCCTGGGGCTGGTGGGCACCCTGGGGCTGGTGACGGTGGTGGCGCGCCTGTACATGATGGTGGAGGCCGCCTACTCGGACATCTTCGGGGTCCCGGTGGATCGCCCGCTCACCACCAGGATGCTCAACTTCTACTTCACGCTCACCGCGGTGCCGATCGCCACCGTGGGATCGGTGGTGCTCGCCTCGACCGTCACCTCAGACCTGGGGCTGGGCTGGTCGTCGACCCTGCTGAGCTACGTGCTCTCCTATGGGGTGATCTTCGCGGCGCTCAAGCTGTTCCCCAACACCCACGTCCGGTGGCGCTCCGCACTGCTGGGCGCCACGGTCACCTGGGTGCTGCTCCAGGCGGGGGGCAGCCTGTTCCCCCTCTACGTCCGCTTCGTAGCCAGCGACGATCCGCTGGCGGTGATCTACGGCTCGCTAGGGCTGATCCCGATCTTCCTCCTCTGGCTGTACCTCCTGTGGATCTTCGTGCTGCTGGGAGTGCAGGTGGCCTATGTGGCCCAGAACTACGACTCTCTGCTAGAGGCAGAGCTAGAGGTGATCCGGCAGCGCAAGGCGCCGGTCAAGGGCCCCACCCTGCCCCTGGCGATCGAGGTGCTCGTCCACGTGGGGTGGGCCTTCGAGCGGGGCAGCGGGCCGGTGGGGGCAGACGAGCTCGCGCGGCACCTGACGGTACCCCAGCGGGAGGTCCGCGCGATGCTCAGGGTGCTGGCCGGCCTGGGGGCCGTGGTGGAGACCGAGGTGGGCTGGATGCTGGGCAAGCCCCCCGAGTCGATCGGTCTGGGCGCGCTCGCTGCGGGCTGGGAGCGCTCCACCTCGCTGGGGGCAAAGGTAGAGGGCAGCGTCACCGCACAGGTCTCGGCGCAGATCGAGGCCAGCTTCGAGGGGACGCTGGAGGACGCGCTGGAGCGGTGGCGAGAGGCAGCGGACAGCGTGGCCCAGAGCACCTCGGAGACGGAGCGGGGCTGATGCCCAATCCAGACCGTCGCCCGACGAATGAAGCTGTCGATCCGAGCTGACGCCGCCCCCTGTCGGAGGCCGTCAGCCCTGCCAGTGGAGACCGTCAGGAATCCCCTGCCAGGATCGCACCGTCCTCTTCTACCCTGGCATCAGGGGCACCGATAGGAAGAGCGCCCCCTCGATCCTGTCGGAGTGGATGGATGAGGAGACAGGCCCCGCGCGGAGCGGGCCCCCTCGTCGGTCGGCGGGAGGCCGGAGCGGCCCCCCCGCCCGCGCCAACCAAGCGCTCACCGGCACCGACCCCCTCGCCTCGGCGAGGGGCGCACCGCGAGGGGCGCACCGTCCCTTCGACGCCACCCCGACAGGATGGCAGCGGTCTCCTCGCGCCCCGAGGACCTCCCGGGCGGAGCTGTGGTCTGACGGAACCCCATGCACCCGCGCCCACCAGGCGCTCCCCGGCACCGACCCCCTCGCCTCGGCGAGGGGCGAGGAGCGCACCGTCAGGCGTGCGAGCGCCACACCCTCGGGGTTGGCACCTGGGCTGGCGACAAAACCCGCCACAGCGTCGCCCACTAGACCGGCCACACCGTCGCCGACAGGGCTTGCGACAGGATCACCTCACCGGCGCCCACAGGGCT
>JAFGVK010000033.1 GCA_016938035.1 Deltaproteobacteria bacterium
ACCTTGGGGTCGAGGTCGGGGACCTGGAGGTGACAGGCCTCGGAGAGGCGGAGCCCGGTGGCGTAGAGGAGCGAGAAGAAGGGGCGGGCAAAGGAGGGGGCGGCGGCGTCGAGGAGGAGCTGGACCTCCTGGCGGGTGAGGGCCGGCAGGGACAGGTGGTTGGGCACACGGGGCGCGGGCACGCCCTCCATGACGTCCACCCTGCGGAGGGTGACGGTGAAGAAGAAGTGGAGCGCGGCCCAATTGGTGCGGCGGGTGGAGGGGGCGAGGACGTGGGGGTGGAGGGAGAGGTCCTGGCTCCAGGGCTGACGGTCTGGATGGGGTAGGAGACGCGGCAGCGGGCCCGCGCCAGCCGATCACCGGGCGCGCCCGGAGCCCACGCCGATCAGGTGGAGGTGTTGAGCAGCGCGTCGAGCCGCGCCCGCTCCGCCTCAAACCCAGCGCGATCCGCCGCCGGGAGGGTCCTGCGGTGGGTGCCGTGGTACTCCAGCGGGTCCACGACCCTGCCGTCCTTCTCCAGCTCGTAGTGGAGGTGGGAGGCGGTGGACCTGCCGGTGTTGCCGCACAGCCCGACCTTGGCACCCGCGCTCAGGTGCTGCCCCTCCTTCACGTCGGTGGAGGACAGGTGAAGGAAGCGGCCGAGGGTTCCGTCGCCGTAGCGGACCTCCACGCCGTTGCCGTTGTACTTGGTGTTCCAGTTGGTGCGGACCACCGTGCCGGCCTTGGGGGTGAGGATCGGCGTCCCCACCGGCGCCTTGAAGTCGATCCCGTGGTGGCGCACCCGGCTGTTGATCAAGGCGGTGATCTGCTCGTAGTCCGCCATCACGTCGACGTTGAGGCGGTACGGGACCTCCTCCCCGTCCGCGCTCCACCACGAGGTCCAGCCGTCTCCGGTGGCCTGGTAGCGGTAGGCCGTGATGGTCCTGCCCAGCTTCTTTGACTCGTAGGTGGCTGCCTCGATCACCGGGAGGTCGCCATCCCAGCGGTACAGCACCGCGACCTCGTCGCCGCGCTGCAGATCGCTGCGGAGGTCCAGGTCCCACCAGAACAGGCGCGCCGCGACCGCGTTGATCACGTCGCCCTTCTCGGGGTCCGCTACCTGGAAGGTGCGGGCCATGGACTGGTCCACCTCTGCACGGAGCAACTGCAGGTGGGAGGGCAGCGCCGCGGGCGCGACAGGCTCGAGCAGGTCCTCCACGACGGGAGCCCCACCCACCTCCAGCGCGGCGACCTCGGCCTCCTGAACGGTCACCACAGACGCCTCGTCCGTCCCGCCAGATCGGGAGAGCAGCGCTCCAAAGAGCACTAGGTTGAGCACCAGAGAGGCGCCGGCGACAGAGACAAGGACCTGCGGCCGCTGACCGAGGGTGTCGATCCAGTTCATTGCGTCATCCAAGGGGGGGAGGGATTGGCGGGGGTGGGAAGCGGGGGAGGGTATCCGGGAGGATGAAAACAGTTTGCGTGATAATCATCATCCTGTCAAGGCCGAACTGCGCCGCCGAGCGTCCCGTGGTTGACCCCTGTGCGCCGAAGCACCTCGCCACGCCGGCGCCTCGGACGTGGAAGGGCCGGGGCGGGCGAGGGGTGTCCCCTTGGTGCCGGGAGCCCAGGTGGGTATGATGCAACACAAACCCGAGAGAACGATGTCCGCGCTCCCCCTGCTGATCCTGCTCCTCGCCTGTGGCGACGACCAAGGGCCCTCGGAGGCCCTGTCCCTCACAGATCTGGACGCGGGCACCTACCGCTTCCACACCCTGTCGGTGCGCGACGGCTGCCTGGACGGGGCGCTGGAGGTGCTGTTCATGCCCGAGGGGCCCGACAGCGCCCACCCCTTCGAGCACCTGATCCCTATCCCCGCGGCCTCGGACCTCCCCGCCAGCTACCCGGTGGACTTCCGCGCGCCCTTCGTCGGGATGGACGTGACGGTGACCGCACAGGGCGAGACCCTCGTGGTAGACGGCGCCCCGATGGTGGGGGTAGCGCTGGGCGGCGCCAGCGGCGACTGCGCGGTGGACATGGAGGCGGACGTGCGCCTCACCAGGGCTTCGGCCACCGAATTGCAGGGCAGCGCCACCCTCACCGTGGGTGACCCCCGCGGGGCGCAAGGCCTCTGCCCAGTCTTCGACCAGGACCCCTGCGCGGTGGACCTGATCCTCAGCGCCACCTTGGAGTGACCATGACCACAAAGCCCCAGGAAGCGAAGATCACACGAGAAATTCGTCAAAACCACCACTTCACGCTGGCCGACCGGATCGGCGCCGAGGGAGGTGGGTTCATGAAGGGCGCCTCCACCGTCCCGCCGACCGTAGAGGCTGCCACCGCGATCCGCGCGATGCTTGAGCGCGAGCTGCGCGACGCGGTGCTCGCCGCGGAGCTGATGCGGCCCGTTGAACACAACACCGCCCTGCTCGACCGCCACCTGGAGCGGCCCCTGGGGGCGCTTGGCGAGCACCTGCGCGCGCTCCTCGCCACCGACGGCGCGCTGGAGGAGTTCGTGCGACAGGTGGACGCCTCCTGGGGGCGCGAGATGGACGAGCGGCCCCATTTTCAACGGCACGGGCAGGCACCACACCCCGAGGACGAGTACACCCACGCGGGGGTCCGGAGCACCCTGGAGCGCCTCCTCGCCCTGACGGCTGATGGCTGACGGCTGACGGCTGACGGCTGACGGCTGACGGCTGGGCCAGGATCATCGTTGACGCTCTCGCAGAGGGTCCAGCCCGACGACTGACCCCTGCGGTTCGCTGTGCGATCTGCGGCGTTCTTCCCTAAGTCGAGCGGCACCGTGCGGCTGGTACGAGAGGCTCATCGCTTGGCCAAAGGTCTGCTCATCGCTTAGCCAAAGGTCTGCTCACCGCATACCGTGCTGGCGGAGGGAGCGGGGGCCGCCAGCGCGCTGAGATACAGATTATCTGCGGCCTAATGGCCGCCGCCAAGGGGGCTTCGGGCTCCTTGGTGTCCCCCGTTGGGGCCGGGGACTGCGTCCCCCCCCCCTGCTGGGGACTTGCCGCCCCCTCTCCCCCCGCGTGATCGGGCGCGGCCCCGTGCCGTCGGCCCCCCGCATGCCCCCCTTGGGCGAAACGACGATCAAGGCTGACGGCCCTACTCGGCGACGAAGCGCCCCTTGAGGAGCATCCAGCCCTCTGGGGTGACCGAGAATTCCGGATCGTCGAGCCGCAGCGACACCCCCACCAGCGCGCCGCTGTCGGAGAATTCGTCGAGCGCCACCGGCGGCACGGTGAAGGTCGGGAGGAAGTCACCGCTGCGCGCGAGCAGCGGTGGGATGATCATCCTCACCAGGGCGGCGACGTCGCCAGGGTCCAGGTTGGGGTCGTGCTCCAGCACCCCCACCTCGATCTCCACCGCGGAGGGCCGCCCGTCGAGCACCAGCAGCACCTGCTCCTCGCCGGCATCGCCCTCCCGCGCCACCTTCGCACCGGTAGCGGCGTTCACGGAGAAGGCGTGGACCGCACCGTCGGCGCGGGCAAAGGAGAGGAGCATCTCGCCGATGGCCAGGTTGAGATCCATGTCCTCACGGGTGCGCGGCTCAACCACTGGGGGCAGCGCCAGATCCAGCGACAGGCCCACCACAGGGCCCAAGGGCGCGCCCACCTCATCGCCGATCGCCGACAGGTCCTCGGTGGTGAGCTCGATCTGCGAGAGCTGCCCCGCAGCCCAGGACGCGAACAGGAGCTGGTTCACCAGATCGTCGTCCAGCATCACCCTGAAGTTGCCACCCGCGCCCACCTCCCAGTCGGGTGGGGGCGCGTCGGTGCGGATCGATCCTGCGCCCTCTGACAGGGGCACGGGGCGCTCCGCGGCCACCCCCGCGTCCAGCCCCATGCGCAGCCCGCCCGGGGTCACGGCGATCGACGAGAGGGCCAGGCTCACCAGCAGCGGCTGCTCCTCTCCGAAGGCGAAGCCGGTGGCGAGCCCGTTCAGGTACTCCGGCACCAGCTCCTCGAACGAGGCCCGGACCTGCTCCTCCAGCGCCTCGGTGACGTAGTCCTCGGCCCACCAGGTCACCAGGTCATCCGGGAGCCAGTCTACCTCCACGTAGAAGTCCTCCATCTCGGCCTGAACGGACGAGACCTGCGCGGAGACGCTCCCGTCCACTACCTCCAGCGACAGGGCAGACCGCAGGGTGAGGGTTGTGGCGGTGGCCTTCCCGTCCGTCTCGATCCAGCCGTACTCCGCGTCGAAGTCCATGCGAAGGTCGTGGATCACCACCTCGGTGAGCAGCGTCCCCTCCCCTGGGGTCAGCGCCACCCCGGCGCCGCTCCACGTGATCTGGGTGGGGGTGATGTCGGCGTAGTCGGTGGAGATGGTCACGCCCTCGTAGCTGTCGGCGATGCTGTCGTCGGAGAGGATGTCCGCCATCAGCCCCGAGAGCTGCGACAGGTCGGGCCCCAGCACCAAGCGCACCGCCTCGTGGAGCACCGCGCCCGGCGGGTGGGTGGGTCCCCAGATGAAGGCCCTGCCGTCCACCGCCCGCTCACCCCCCGCGTCCTCCAGCCTCGCGCCGAGGCGGTTCAGCCCAGGGTGTGGGGTCCAAGGCTGCGTGAATTCGCCCTCCGCGCCCAGCCCTATCGCCTCGCCGCCCACCGACAGGCCGCTGAGCGCGGCGCTCCCCGCGGTGGCCTGCCCCGCGAGGGTCACCTGCCCCTCCCCGGTGAAGGCAGCTCTGGCGGGCTGGTCGATGCGCAGGGTCGGCAGCACAGGGGGCTCGGAGAGACCGGGAGCTCCGGTCCCCGTGTCCAGCGGGGCGCCCCCCTTGCAGGAGGCGAGCAGCGCCAGCGCCGACAGTGTGGTGAGCGCCCTCATCGCAGGTAGTACTCCATGCGGTTGCCGCCCCAGTAGCTGGTGGAGGGCGCGCTGTTGACCACCGCGATCTGACACACGTCACCCTGTCGGTTGCCGTAGAAATCGCCGGTGTCGTCTGTGTAGTTCTGCATCGGGTGGGGCTCGTCCGCCCAGTAGCCCCCCAAATAGGTGGGGCAGGTCGAGCAGCAGCTGCTGTAGAACCAGGGGACCCCCTGGGAGGAGCTGGTGACACAGGTAGAGGACGAGGGCCCGGAGTCGGTGGTGGACAGGGTGGTCGCGCTGATCATGCCCACCGAGGAGGACAGGCCGGTCAGGGTTACGGTGTTGGGATCCACCCCGTAGAGCCCGGAGCTGCCCACATAGTAGAGGGGCTCACACGACAGGCCGTTCGTCTGGCGCAGAGTGTGGACCAGCATGTGGTCCAGCTCCTGGTTCAGGTAGGGCCACAGCGATCCCTTCATGCGGTAGGCCCTGGTCTGCAGGGTGGCGTCGCCGATGGTCGTCCCGTACCACGCCACACGACCGGTCATCAGCTGGCTCGACTCCGACCAATTCCAGACCGTGCGCTGCACTAGGGTCCAGCCGCCGCCGTCGGTGCTCATGTCGCACCACACCTCGCTCGACGGCTCGGGGCCCGCGCTCCCGTCGATGTCGATCTCATAGACCCCGTCTCCCCAGCGCTCGCCGTTGTCGCGGATGTCCAGGCAGCTGTCGCACCAGTCGGCGGCCACCCCGTCGCAGTCCCGATCCTCGTCGACCCCACAGGGCTCTGGGGCCCCGTCGTAGACGTCTGGGTTGGCGTCGTCGCAGTCAGCGTCGTTGTCGGCGGAGTCGGGAGGCTCGCAGCTCAGCACCGGGCTGGAGCCGACCGCCCCCTGCCCGTCGCCGTCCGCGTCGGGATACCAGCTGGAGACGCCCCCCACAGCGGCGTCGCCGTCGTCGCAGTCGTTGGCGTTGGTCACGAAGTGGGCGCTGGGCGCCTGGCAGGCCTGGTACCCGGTGTTGGGCGCCCCCAGCCCGTCCCCATCGCTGTCGGCGTAGTAGGTGGTGGTCACCCCCTCGTCGATGTGGGTGTCGCAGTTGTTGTCGCGACCGTCGCACAGCTCCGGGCCTGGGGTGTCGGAGTGGGTGTCGTCGCAGTCGTCGCTGCTCAGCACCCACCCCGCGGGGAGG
>JAFGVK010000218.1 GCA_016938035.1 Deltaproteobacteria bacterium
AGTATGGTTCCGTGCGGCCCATGTCGGCCTCCTCAACCCCCTGCTCTCAGACTGGCTGGACACGACAACTATGGTGACACAGGGGGGAGGGTGTGCGTCACAGCCCGGTCAGGCCTCCGGGGTGCCTGCGGGAGAGACGACCCCCACCGGCTCGCCGTCGGGCGACGGGGGTAGGCGTTGGCCGGTCTTCGTGGGCTCATGCAAAGGCAGACGATGTGCCATCGCGTTCCACACGGTGACCGCGGCATGGATCCCACCCGAACAGACCGGCCCGTGAGCCACGCCCCCCAACAGAGAGATGCCATGGATCTTCCTCCACAGCGAGCGCGGCGACACGCTGGCGGGGCTGTGTCTCCGGCAGAGGGGGCGCGCCGCGGACCTACTCCCACACCGCCCTCAACACCCCCTCCGTCAGCGCCCGCTCGTGCGGCTGCAGCCGCCAATTCGGAGCCCACCCGGCGAGGAACCGCTGGAAGTCCGCCCAGGCCCAAGGATAGAGCGCGCGCCACTCGGCCACCAGCGCCTCGGCCACCTCGGGGGGGGCGGCCCGCCCGAGCGCCTGCAGGTACCGCTCGACCCCCGCCTCGGCGGTGGCGCGGTCCTCTCCCGCCAGAAGGTAGGCCACGTCCTTCACCCCCACCCCCTTTCCGACGTACTGGAAGTCGACCGCCGCCACCTCGCCGCCGTCGGCGCGCCAGCAGAAGTTGGCAGGCTTGGCGTCCCCGTGGACCAGCGTCTGGAAGCGGGCGGACGCCAGCCTGCGGTCGATCGCCTCCGCCGCCTCCCGGAGGGGCCCACGCCCCATCCGCTGAAGCTCCTCGGAGCGGGTCTGGAGGTGCCAGTAGGTGCCCGACCTCCAGAGGCCGCGCGGGCGCTGCCCGAGGAGACGCGCGTGAAAGGCCGCGAGCCACCGCAGCACCGCGTCGAGCTGCCTCCCCTTGGGCTGCTGGATACGCACCGGGAAGCCCGCGGCGTCCAGATCCTCCAGCACAAAGAGCCACCCGCCCTCGTCCCGCTCCACCGCCAGGCAGGCTGCCCCCCTGCAGCACCCTGCGATCTGCGGGGCGTAGTCGGCATACCAGCGCTGCTCGACCTGATAGGAGTGGAGCTTGCGCTGGTGGGACAGCCCCCCGCCCCGCCCCGGCTGCACCCGCTTGACGACCACCGAGGGGAGGGGCCCGCCGGTGAGCTGGTAGCGGACCAGCTCACCGTAGCCTCCCCACACCGACGCGATCCGCTCTCCCCTGGTGGCGGCCCGGGCCCCAGCCAGCTCCGCGACCCGCCTGCCCGAGGGATGGTCCATGCTCGCTCCTGTGGCGCAACGGCGGTGGAACACCGGCCCTCGCACGGACGTTATACTGCGGATCCCTCCCCTCCCCCAGGTCCCGATGCTCACCCTCCTCGCCTCCCTCTCCCTCGCCACCCCCCTCGCTGTCGCCACCGGCGACTGTGACGCGGTGCGCGCCGAGCTGACCGCCCCCTCCTCCCCCGGCGAGCGCCTCACCCTCGCGGGCTGCGCGCGGCCCGGGGACGACCTCGACCTGCGGCTCTCCCCCCTGGAGGGCGGCCCCCTCGCGTCCTACGGACGGCTGCTCAGGGCCCAGGCCACGGTGGGGCACGCCCCCGGCGCAGCGGCGGACCTGCTGGTGGGCCTCGACCTGCCCGCCGCCACCCTGCGCGACGCGCGGCTGCTGCGCGGGAGGGCGCTGGTGGCCGCCGGCAGGTCGCTGGAGGCCCGCGACGATCTGCGCGCCCTGCTCGACACCTCAGAGGGGGACGAGGCCCGCTACTGGCTCGCGGTGGGGGGGCAGGACCGGGGCGACACCCAGGCGGCGATCGCCACCTTCCGCCGCGCCTGGGCGAGCTCCACCAGGGGCCCCTGGTCAGGGCTGAGCGCCGAGCGCCTGAGCGCGCTGGGGGCCCCGGTGCCCGACCTGGAGAGCCCCGAGGGGCGGGCGCTGGTGCGGGACCGGATCAAGGCCCTGCAGGGGGACTACCAGCACCGCGAGGCGCTGGCCCTGATCGTGGCCCTGGAGGCCAAGGAGCCGCCGACCGGGGCCACAGCCCAGTGGAGCGCCGGGCGCGCCAGGTTCCGCGGCAAGGACTACCCCGGCGCCATCGCCCTGTGGGGCCAGGTGCTGGGGGCGCCGGAGTCCTGCGCTGGCGGCGCGGACAGCCTGCACGACTACGCCCTCGCCTACGCCCGCACGGGGGACTACGCCACCGCCGCGGGGATCTACACCCGGCTGATCGCCCAGCACCCCGCCGCGACGCAGGCGGACACGGGCTCCTATAAGCTGGGATTCATGGCCCTCGACGCGGGGGACGAGGACCGCGCGGTGGCGCTGTTCGCCGAGCACCTCACCCGCTACCCCGCCTCGGCCCACGGGGACGAGGCCCTGTGGTTCACCGGGCGCGCCCACTGGCGGGCGGGGCGGCAGGAGCAGGCGGTGGCGGCGTGGGGCGAGCTGGTGCGCCGCTACCCCTCGTCGGGCCTAGCGCCAGGGGCGCGGTACTGGACCGCGCGCGCCGCGGGCCAGCGGGGAGACGCCGCGGCGGAGCGGGAGGGGCTAGAGGCGGTGATCCGCGCCTACCCCGTGAGCGGGCACGCGTGGCTCGCCGCCACCAGGCTCGGCTGGCGCTGGGCCCCCAAGCCGGCGGTGGCGCCGCCCCCCTGGCCGGAGGCCCTGCGAGGCAGGCCGGAGCTAGCGCGGGCGCAGGCCCTCACCGAGGCGGGGCTGGAGCGCTGGGCGCGGGAGGAGCTGCGCGCCCTCTCCCCCGCCGCCACCGGCCGCGAGGCGCGGCTCGCCCTAGCCTACGCCGCGATCGACGCCGGCGACTACACGGGCGCGATGGAGCTGGCGGGCCCCTACTGCGGGAAGCCCTGGGAGGGAGGCGACCCTGTGGCGATGCGGGCCTGCGTGCCCCGCCCCGCCGAGGCCCTGGTGAGCGAGATCGCGGCGCGCTCCGGCCTGCCGCCCCTGCTGCCCTACGGGATCATGCAGGCGGAGTCGGCGCTCAAGCCCTGGGTGAGCTCCGCGGCGGGGGCGCGGGGGCTGATGCAGCTCATGCCGGAGGTGGGGGAGCGCCTGTTCCTGGAGGAGCACCCCGGCGGCGCGTGGGACGCGGAGCGGCTGTTCCGCCCCACGACCAACGCCCTGCTCGGCACCGCCGAGCTCTCAGAGCGCTACCTGAGCCTGGCGGGCACGCTGGAGCCGGACCACCTCCCGGCGGTGATCGCGTCCTACAACGCGGGGGAGGAGGCGGTGCGCCGCTGGCTCCCAGAGGACGGGAGCGCGGCGCCCTTCGACAGCTTCGCGGAGGACATCTCCTACACCGAAACCAGGCGCTACGTCCGCACGGTGCTGGGGGCGCTGATGCGGTGGTCGTGGGTGTACGCGACGCCGGTGGAACCGGAGTAGGCCCCCCCTACACCCCAGGGGCCTCGACCGGCAGCACCGCCAGCGCCTGCTCCTGGTGGGCGAGCAGCCAGCTCAGGGGGTGGTCCACCCACGCCTGCACCGCCAGCTCCACCGCGCTCTCACCTCCCCGCGCCGCCTTGACCGCCTTGGACACGAGGGTCCTGCGGTGGGAGGGGTCGTGGTCCACCCTGCGGGCGCTGGGGGCGGACGCGAGCTCCTTGGCCCGCGCGAGGCCGTCCTCCAGCCCCCCGAAGCGGTCGACCAGCCCCCTCGCCGCGGCGTCCTCACCCGTCCACACCCTCCCCCTGCAGTGGGGCTCCACCTGCTCGGGGCTGGTGCCCCGCCCCTTGGCCACCCGCTCGACGAAGCCGTCGTAGACCCGCCCCATCAGCGCCCCGAAGCGGGCCCGCTCCCCCTCGGTGAAGCGGCGCGAGGAGGCGTAGAGGAGCGAGGCGGGGGCCTGCCCGAAGGGCTGCACCGTCAGCCCCAGCTTGCGCCGCAGCCCCTCGGTGACCAGCTTACCACCGAAGACCCCGATCGACCCCGTGAGGGTGGTGGACCGGGAGAAGATCTCGCGGGCGGGGGCGGCGAGGTAGTAGCCCCCCGAGGCGCACACCCCCTCAAACACCGCGACGACCGGCTTCTCAGCGGCGAGCAGATCCACCTCGCGCCAGATCAGCTCCGACGCAAGGGCGCTGCCTCCGCCAGTGTTGAGGTGGAGCACCACCGCCACCACCGAGGCGTCCTCCCGCAGTCTCCGCAGCAAGGGCGCCACCACCCTGGCCTTGATCGCCACCGCGCGGCGCGGGTCATCCACCACCACCGGGCCCTCCAGGTGGACCACCGCCACCTCGGGGCCCAGGCCCCCTGCCCGCGCGGCCAGCTCCTGCGCCTGGTCGAGCTTGCGCCAGCGCTCCCACTTGAGGGTGCGCGCCCCAGGCCAGCGCTCCTTGGCCTCGGCCAGCACCTGATCTTCATAGGCGAGGGCGTCGACCAGCCCGAGGGCCAGCGCCCGCTCCGCGGTGAGGGGCGCCTCCGCCATCGCCGCCTCCACCGCTCCGGCGCTCAGGCCCCGCGCCTCGGCGAGGTCCCTCACCAGGGTGCGCTGGAGCCCCCCCAGCATCGCCTGCAGGCTCTCGGTCCAGGCGGAGGAGGCGAAGGTGCGCTGCCAGGGCTCCCCGAAGGACTTGTAGGCCCCCGCCGCGACGAGGTCCGCCTCCAGGCCGAGCTGGTCGAGGGCGCCCTTGTAGAAGGCGACCTCCGCCCCAACCCCCAGCAGGTGGACCTCCCCCGCGGGGAGGAGGAACAGGCGGCTGGCAGCGCTCGCCACCCACAGGGCGCCGTGGCCCGGCTGCTCGAGGATCGCCCACACCTCGCGCCCCGCCTCCCGCAGCACCTGGAGCCCCTGCCGCAGCCCCTGGGACCAGGCCCAGCTCCCCAGCGCGCCGTCGATCCGCAGGATCACCGCGCGCACCCCAGGATCCCGCGCGGCGCGGAGCAGGGCGTGCTCAAGATCAGCCCGCTCCACCAGATCGGCGTCGAACCGGACCGTGAGGGTGAGCACCAGCCCCTGCCGCGCCAGCCCGCCTCTCACCGCCCCGGTCGCCAGCGCCACTGGCGCGCTCGCCATCGCCACACCGATCCGCTTCCAACCCTGACTCATGTTCGCTCCTGAGGACAAGCGCTACAGCTACGCGCGAAAAGGCGGTACTCAACCCGCAGCACCGCCCTGATCGGGATATTTTTCTCCCCCGATGGAGTTGTCATGGATTTTGCGCTGACCCCCGAGGAGTGGGAGCCGCTCTCTCACGTCCCCGAGCTGGACCTGATCGCCCTCGCGGTGGAGCTGGACGTGGTGGCGCCGGCGCGGGTGGACCCCAGGTCCCTCTTCGAGCAGTGCGTGCTCGCCCTGGTCGACAAGGCCAAGGCGGAGGGGCTGCCCTTCTCAAAGTACGACGCGGCCGACCTCGCCGCCCTTCCCCCCGACGACCTGACCGCCCTCGGGAGGCTGCAGGGGATCCAAGGGGCCGTCACCGCCGACGCGGTGCTCAAGGTGGGCAAGCGGGTGTTCAAGCTGTACAGCAGGCAGCGCCCCGAGAGCCAGGTCGCGCTCTTCCTCCCCATGCTCCTCACCGCCGTCGCCCGCGTCGCGCGCCTCACCTCCTAGGGGGTCCACCCGTGCAGACCAAGACCTGCCCCAGCTGTGAGGCCGAGGTGCCTGTCGCCGCCTCCCGCTGCAAGGAGTGCTTCCACGACTTCAACGAGGAGCCTCCCCGCAAGAGCGGTCCCATCGCCCTGCTCGCCGCCTTCGCCGCGATGGCGGTGCTCAGCGCCGGCGCGGTGTGGTGGGTCCTCTCCCAGCCGATAGAGACCCACATCCTCGTCAACGAGGAGAGCCACGCGGTGGAATTCGTGCGGCAGTACCGCGACCACGTCGAGACCGAGTCCCTGCCCTGGGCCGAGGTCACCAGGCTGCAGCACCTCACCACCTCGACCGGCGATTTTGAGCTGGCGGTGTACATGACCGACGGCAGGAGGGTGGTGATCGAGGCCAACAAGAAGGCGCCGCTGGTGATGAAGGCGCGCCACTACGCCGCGATGATGGACCGGCCGCTGGAGGAGATCTCCAAGGCCAAGGGCTTCGGCGGGCAGCCGGTGGGCGCCACCCCTTGAGGTTCTTCCAGCCCGCACCGCTGGACGTGGCCCTGGAGCTGAGCGCGACCGAGATCCGGCTCATCGACAGGGACGAGCAGCCGCGCACCCTCAGCGCGCCGGCCCACGCCTTCCCTGGGGGCGCCCCCAGACAGCTCGCCCTGCTGCGCGCGCACCTGCCCGCGTGGATCGGCCGCAGGGGGGCGGGGGTGCTGGTGGCGGGGCACGCCGCCGACGAGGCGACCTGGCGGCGGGTGCTGCGGGAGGCGGGCGCGGCCCGCGCGGTGGTGCTCCCGGCGCCGGTCCTGGCCGCGGTGGGGGCGGACCTGCCGGTGATGGACCCAGAGGGTCTGCTGGTGCTGGACCTGGGGCACTCCCACTTCACCGCGACCCTCCTCAGCGGGGGCGTGATCTGGGCGGCGGCGACGGTGCCCTCGGGGATCGCCGCCATACTGACCGAGGTGCAGGAGCGCTTCGCCCACGCCTACGGGGTGCGCCTGTCCACCGGCACCGCCTCCGCCCTGCTCAGCGACGTGGGGCTGCTGCCCGCGCCGGGGGAGCGGATGCTGTCGGGGAGGGAGCAGCGGGGCGGGCACCCTGTGAGCCTGCCGGTAGACCCCTCGCGCCTGATGGCCGACCTCCGCGCCCTGCAGCTCATCCGGGCCACCGCGGCGCAGGTCCTCGAGACCTGTTCCCCGGAGCTGGCAGCCGATCTCCTCGACCGAGGCGCCGTCGCGGTCGGAGGCGGCGCCCTGCTCCCCGGCGCGGTCGAGCTGCTCACCCAGGCGACGAGCCTGCCCGTGCGGATCGCCGACACGCCGCGCTACGCGGTGGCCCGGGGCGCGCGGAGGGCGCTGGGGGACCTGGACCTGCTGGCCCGCCTCACCGGCGAGCCGGAGGCCCACGGAGAGGGCTGAGCGCCCCGTCGCGCCAGCAGCGACACCTCGCCGCCCTCCACCACCATGCTGCGACACCCCGTCGCCCAGGTTCACCAACAGGCCCCCGTCGCCCAGGTCCACGGTGGCGCGCGGAGGGCGCGGGGAAAACCTGCTGGCCCGCCTCACCGGCGAGCCGGAGGCCCACGGAGAGGGCTGAGCGCCCCGTCGCGCCAGCGCAGCAGCGACACCTCGCCGCCCTCCACCACCGCCATGCTGCGGTGCGACACCCAGTCGCCCAGGTTCACCAACAGGCCCCCGTCGCCCAGGTCCACCGTACCCGGTGCGTGGGAGTGCCCCACAAAGACCACCTCCGCCTCCCCCCGCAGCGACCTAGCCAGCGCCTCCTGCGCCTCGAGGATCGGGCCCAGGGGCACCGCGCGCTGTCCCATCCTGGTCCGGGCGATCCCCGCCGCCAGCCGCTGCCCCCTGCGCGACCCCAGCGCCGCCATCACCCCCGCCGCGATCGGGGAGCGCACCACCCTGTCGAAGACCCGCTGCGAGAGGGGACGCCACGCCTGGTGCCCGTGCAGGGCCAGCAGCGCCCGCCCGCCGCTCTCTCCCCGCCAGGGGTCCACCACCCGCGCGCCGATGGCCCCCTCCAGCACGTCGAGGCGGTGGAAGTCGTGGTTGCCAGGCACCAGGAACACGGCATCACCCGCCTCGATCCTGCGTCGCATCGCCGCCAGGGCGGGCACGAGCCCCGCATGCACCGCCCCCTCGCGCCCCCACCACAGGTCGAAGGTGTCGCCTGCGAACACCCACACCGGAGAGGGGTGGCTGTCGAGCAGCCGGACCAGATCCCGCTGGGAGGGATCACCTATCCCGCGGAGGTGCAGGTCTGAGAGGAGGGTGATGCGCACGAGACAGGTTAGCCCGATCCCATGTCCGAGACACGCCCCCTCCCCGAGCGCCTCCGCCCCCTCACCCTCTCCGACGTGGTGGGGCACCCTCAGATCTGCGCCCAGCTCCAGCGCGCCCTCGCCCAGGGCGAGCTGCGCTCCACCGTGTTCTGGGGTCCACCCGGCAGCGGGAAGACCACCCTCGCCAAGGCGATCGCCCACGACGCGGGGCGGCCCTTCGTCCAGCTCTCGGCGGTGATGGACGGGGTAAAGCAGCTGCGGGAGGTGGTCGCCGCCCACCCTGCGGGCCTGCTGCTGTTCGTGGACGAGATCCACCGCTGGAACAAGGCGCAGCAGGACGCGCTGCTGCCGTGGGTGGAGGACGGGCGGCTAGTGCTGGTGGGGGCCACCACCGAGAACCCCTCCTTTGAGCTGACCAGGGCGCTGAGATCGCGCCTGCGGCTGCTGCGGCTGGAGCCCCTGAGCGACGGGGACATCCTCACCCTGCTCCACCGGGCGCTGGAGGCGGAGCACGGCCTCCCCTACCTCCGCGACAGGGTGGACGAGGAGGCGCTGGTGCTCCTGGCCCAGCACGCTGCGGGGGACGCCCGCAGGGCGCTCGACACCCTGGAGCGCTGCCTCCCCGAGCTCCCCCCCGACGAGCGCCTCGACGCGCCCCGGCTCGCGGCGCTGCTCCCAACCCTGGTGCTGGACCACGATCGGGGCGGAGACGCCCACTACGACGTGCTCTCAGCGCTGATCAAGAGCATGAGGGGCTCGCACCCCGACGCGGCGCTGTACTGGCTGGCCCGCTTGCTGGAGGGGGGGGAGCCCCCCAGGGCGATCGCCCGGCGACTGGTGATCTTCGCGGCAGAGGACGTGGGCAACGCCGACCCGCGGGCGCTACAGGTCGCGGTAGCCTCGGCCCAGGCGGTGGAGCTGACCGGCATGCCGGAAGCGCGCATCCCGCTGGGACAGGCGGTCACCTGGCTGGCGAGCTCCCCCAAGAGCAACGCGGCCTACCTGGGGATCAACAGGGCGATCGAAGAGGTCCGGCGCTCTGGGGCGCTGCCGGTCCCCGCCCACCTGCGCTCCGCCGAGCACACCGGGTACAAGTACCCGCACGACTACCCGCACCGGGTCGTGGAGCAGGCCTACCTGCCAGACGCCCTGCCCTCCACCGCGTTCTACCGCCCAGAGGGGCAGGCAGAGGAGAAGCGCATCCTGGAGCGCCTCGCCTGGTGGGCTGCCCGCCTGCGGGAGCGCAGGTAGCGGCAACACCGCGGCCTCCCAGCGGGGCCGCGCCGACCACAGGACGCCCCCGCCGTTGGATGGCCGCAGACAGCCCACAGGGGCGACCGGCAGCAACCGCGAGCGACCTCGCCAGGGGCTACTTCAGAGGCGCCGAGACGACGCCCTCGCCGTTGGATGGCCGCAGACAGCCCAAAGGGGCGACCGGCAGCAACCGCGAGCGGGCTCCCCAGCGGCTACTCCGCCGCCTCTACTTCCTCATCAACGGGCTGGTAGGCCGCGAGCAGCTCGTACTCGATGAAGACCTCGGACAGAGGCTCCGGCACGTAGCTCCGGAAGGTGATGCTGTTTCGGGACCTGCTGTAGTCCCAGTCCAGGCCCACGTCGTAGTCTGTCGCGCCCGCGTCATCCTCCACCCAGACGTGGAGGGTGTCCTCCACAGGAACCTCCGAGAGGAAGAACTCGCGCTTGAGCCCCGCCGCCTGCATGGCGAGCTGCTCCAGGACGGTGCTCCAGTCCGGGTCGCAGATGGACCAGAAGATCCCCCCGACGTTCTGGGTGACCTCGTAGTAGCGGCGCCCGTACTCAGCGTCGCCCCACCCCGAGGAGCAGCCCCCAGGGCCCCCGACGATGGACGAGAAGCTGGTCATGTTGTCCGCGGGCTTGTGGGTGTTCATCCACTGGGTCAGCTCGCCCTGGCTGACGATCGAGACAGGGGTGTGGTCGTCCTCGTCCGAGACGGCGATCACCGCCAAGAAGGCGTCATCGCGATAGAAGCCCTGATTTGCAGAGGAATTGCGGAGGGTGACCAGGGCCGTCCACACCGCGCCCAGCCCCTGCTCATCCGCCGAGCCGCTGGTGCCGAGGTTGGCCATCGCCGCGAAGGTGCTCTCGGGGTTCGGCGAGGTAGGGTCCAGGTAGCGGACGCCGTTGGCGTAGATCAGCTGCCCGCTCTGGCTGGCGCTGTTCATGTCGGTGGACACCACCCCCAGGTGCCAGTCGAGTCCAGAACCGACAAAGTACCGGATAAAGGAGCCAAAGTTGGTGGTCAGCGCGCCCTGCTCCTCGGACATGGAGCCAGAATTGTCTACAACCCACAGCACATCCACTGCAGGCACCGTGACCTGGACGATGCGATCGGTCTTGACCGGGGTGGAGAGGTCTGGGGGATTGGGGGTCCCGAACACGTTGGGATCACCCTCGATGCCGTACTCGTTGCACGCGACCAGTCCAAGCAGCGCCAATCCCAACCGATACATAGTGACTCCTGGTGTTGCCCCACCGGACTCTAACACGGCGGGACGGAGACGTTCTGCAAAGGAAGTGCCTACTGGAGCCCCAAAAAAGAAGACCCCCCGGGGAGCGGTGAAGCTCCACCCGGGGGGTCTAGAATGAATGCCGGCGATGACCTACTCTCCCACAGAGA
>JAFGVK010000219.1 GCA_016938035.1 Deltaproteobacteria bacterium
CGACGACGACGACAGTCGCCACCACGGGGCGGCGGCCGGACCGCCCGGAGCCTGTCCCCCCCTACCCCTCCCCGCCCGTCACCAGCGTCACCAGCCGCCCGTCGAGGGGAACCGCCAGGCGCCCACGCAGGGCCCACTTGGCGAGGGGGTGATCCAGGTCCTGCGCGCCCGAGAGCAGCTCCACCTGGGCCGCGCTGAGGGGGAGCCACTGCGGGGTCCCCAGCCCCCTGGTGTCGGTGAGGGCCCACTGGCCACCCGCCTTCGCCATGTGGAGCATCGGGGGCCTGGGCCGCTCCCACCACAGGGCCTGCCAGCGCCGCACCGCCTCGGAGAGCGCGTCGATCTCGGGGCTGTCGAGGGCATCCGAGGGGAAGGTGGCGGCGAAGTGGACCGAGAGGGCCATCAGGTCGGCCCCCTCTGGGTAGACCTGCGCCATCGACGGCCTGGGCCGGATGTGGGTGATGCCCCAGCGCGCTGGCTCGGCCCAGTAGGCAGAGAAGCGATCGAGGATGACGTGGCCCATCGCCATCGGGGGCTGGAGGTGGACCAGCAGAGGGATGATGGAGGTCGTCCCGGCGTAGTCAGCCGGTTCATCTCCCGGAAGACCATAGAGCAGGTTCCAGTTGAGCTTGAGGCCCTCGGTGCGGGCGTCCCGCAGGAGCGACACCGCCCCAGAGGCCCGCAGTCCCTTGCTCATCCGGTCCAGCAGCGGGGTGGAGAGGGCCTCGATCCCCGGCTGCACCAGCACCACCCCCGCCTGAACCAGGCCCCTGATCTGATCCCGCCGCAGGTTGGCCTTGATCTCGAAGAACAGCTCCGCGCCGGGCACCGCGCCCTGCACCAGCGGCAGCAGGTCGCGGTGGGCCTGGTGGGGGAGGATGTTGTCGGCCATCGCCACCCTGCGGACCCCGTGCGCGGCCGCGTGGTGGGCGAGCTCCGCCAGCACCCTGGCGGGCGCACGGCGGCGGAAGCCGATGGTCGACCCGTTCAGGCCGCAGAAGGTGCAGCGGTGGCGCTCCCCCCACCAGCAGCCCCTGCTGGTCTCTCCCGAGAGCCAGATCGGGGCGTCCCAGCCGGGGAGGGCCCGGTGAAGTTGGTCAAAATACTCGGAAAACTCGGGCTCCCGGAGGTTGTCCAGCTCCGCGACCGCCTCACAGGCGACCACCCGCTCCGCAGGGCGCTCCCCCCCCAGGAGCTGCCCGAGCAGCTCTGGGAAGCGCAGGTCCGCCTCGCCAGAGACCACCGTGGCCCTGGTCAGCCCGGCGATACCCGCCGCCTGCTCCCCGTCGCAGTTCGCCCCCCCAATGAGCAAGGCGGTGTCGGGTGACAGGTCCCCCACCGCCTCCAGCAGGGCCACCGCCGCCGCGGTCTGCTCAAAGGTGGTGCTCGCCCCCACCACCCTGTACCCGCGCGCCGCGATCGCCTGGGCCAGCTCCGCCACCAGCGCCTCCGCCACCTCGCGCACCCTGAGCAGCTCCGCGGGATCGAAGCGGGGCGGCGCGGGGGGCACCTCCACCCCAGCGGCCTGAGAGAGGTGGTCCACGTAGACCAGGTGAGGCGCTGCGGTCCGGTTGTGCTCTCGCACCAGGGCGAAGAGCGCCTCGTCGAGGGCGTCGCGCCCCCATGCCGCGCGCGCCAGCAGCCGCTCCCCCAGCAACCAGTCCATCGGCGCGTTGCAGATCGACCCGTAGAGGGCGGCGCCGACCCGCGCCCCCAGCAGGAGGTTCGCGTACAGCACCGCCACCCGCAGCCCGCGCGCGCGGGCCTGAGCCTGGAGCAGGTGAACCCCGAGCGAGGGCCAGGTGAGGTGGGCGAAGGGGGGGACGATCAGCAGGGCGTCCGCGTCGGGGAGCAGGTCCAGGGTGGTCATCGGGCGCTCCGCAGGTGGCTGAGGTTGGATATGCCGAGGGGGGAGGCAGCACAAGGGGGGGCCGCGCGCCACACGGATCGCGAGGACCGGTCGAGAGGGCGTGAGGGCCCCCTACCGGACGGTCCTCGTGGCGAGGACCCGCACAGCGGGCCTCAACGCGGACGAGACCTCGCCGAGTCCCAGGGGGCGCGACCTCGCCAGCGACGGCCCTCCGCAGGCACCGGTCCATCATCCGGGCGGTCTCACAGGACGACCTTTATCCTTCCAACGGAACAATCCGATGATGTCGCCCGTCGCATCTTCCAGGGTGTAGGGGGCACCGAGTCGCCAGGCATATCGGAGCGCGGCCACCGTTCCATCGGGAGGAAGCGAACTCTGTACGTGACGCGCAGGAACAAGGACACCCCTCGAGAGGCCAGCGGTCCGGTGCCCCTCCGCCCGCCCATCGCCACGTCGAGAGGCTCGGCCGCGTGGTCCGAGCGCGTCCTCAAGGCGAGGAGGGATGGGACAGGCGGCGCCACTCATACCGCGAGCCCACCCGACGAGGCGCTCGGGGGTGGAGCCAGCGCGACCCGCGCTGTGGGCCTCGATCGGGCGTCACCCCTCGTCAAGCCCGAGCAGCGACGGGTCCATCGTCCGCAGCCAGGTCTCGGCCAGGCGCACGAAGTCCGCCTCGGTGAGGATGCCCACCAGGTGCCCCTCCTCGTCCACCACCGGCAGGCAGCCCCAGGGGCCGTGCCGGAGCAGGCGTGCCGCCTCGGTGAGGGGGTCATCGGGCCCGATGGTGCGCACCTTGGTGTGCATGATCTTGGCCACGTTGACCGTCGCCTTGAGGCGCTCGTTCTCGCGCCAGTCCGCCCCCTGCACCGAGGAGACGTAGGCGCGCAGCAGGTCGCGGTGCGTGACCAGCCCGATCAGCCTGCCCCCCTCAGTCACCGGGAGGTGGCGAAAGCGCCGCAGGCCCATCAGCTCCTCCGCGGCCACCAAGGGCGAGGCGGCGTCGAGGGTGATCACGTCAGGGGTCATCAGGTCGCGCACCTTCATGGGGACCTCCTCCCCCTCAGTCTACCCGTCAACGCGACCGAGGCGGCGCTCCGTGCGCCCCCGCGCCCACCTGCCGGGCAGCAGCCTACTGAGCGCAGGAGCCTTCGGCGATCCTTGGCGCCGCAGGGTCCATCACCGGGGCGCGCTCGCCCAGGCACCACTCCTGCCCCGCGACGTACTTCATCAACGCCTCCCGCGCGAGCATCCCCTCGTCGAGCACCGTCGCGCCCTCGAAGGCGGGCCCCAGGTGGTCCCCCCCCTTGAAGAGGAAGTCGGTGACGACCACCTTGTAGCGCCTGTCGGGGTCCAGCGCGGCGCCACCTACCCGCGCCTCACACAGGCGATCGGTCTCCCACTCGGCCACGGCACCGTCTCCGTCGAGATCGCGTCCCCCCACCGCGGTGGGGTCGAAGACGTAGCTTCCGTTCGCCAGGTTCATCTGCCCGTGGCTGCCCGAGGAGCCGATCTGGAGCAGCAGCTCCACCTGCGCCCCGGTCATCTCCACCAGCATCACCTCGTTGTCGAAGGGCATCACCGCGTGGAGGTGCTCCTTGAGCAGGGGCCCCGCGGGAAGATCGGCGCGCAACCCACCAGCGTTCGCCACCGCCAGGTCCGCCTGCGGGTAGACTGCCAGGAGCGCGTCCGAGAACAGGTCGCCCACCGCCGACTCGCCCACCCGCGCCCGGCCCAGGGCCTGCGTCGAGCAGCCCACCTGCTCGCAGAGAGTGCCCGCCTGATCCTCCATCGCCTTGACCATCGCCACCGCGGTGGGGTCCGGCGCCACGGTGCGCCCGCCCAGGTCGCGGGCGTCGAGCGGGAAGTCCCCCCCGGTACAGCCGGGCTCCACCGCGTCGTGGGAGAGCACCCAGAAGGGCAGGATCGCGGAGGCCTCGCGGTCCACGCCCTCGGGACCCACCACGAGGTCCACCCGCCCGATCATCTGCCCCTTGGCCCGAGACTCAACCACCAGGGCGCCCCCAATCCGGTTGGCGATCAGGGTGTGGGCGTGCCCCCCCAGGACCAGATCAACCTCCGGCGGCAGGGCCGCGAGGAAGGCGCCCAGCTCCCCGTCCACCGCGCAGTCCGTCGAGGGCTCGGCGAAGCCGGGCGGGGGCTGGCACTCCCCCTCCAGGTGGGCGAGCACCGCGATGGCGTGGGCCCCAGCGGCCTTCATCTCGGGGATGAGGGCCCTCACCGACTCGGCAGGCGAGGCGAAGCGCAGGTCCGCCACATGGGACGCGTGGGTGGTCTGGGGGGTGTCCTGGGTGATCACCCCGGTGACCGCCAGCTTGACCCCCCCCCGCTCCACCATCACCCAAGGGCGGATGCCGCCCTCCTCCCAGCGCTCCCCGGTGTCGGCGCGCTGGATGTTGGACACCACAAAGGGGTAGTTCGCGGTGGCGACCGCGCGGTACAGGGCGCCCCGGACCGGATCGCCCCCCTCCACCCCGCCGTAGTCAAAATCGTGGTTTCCCACCTCGGTGACGTCCACGCCCAGGTAGTTGTAGGCCTCGATCTGCGCCATGCCCTGAGTGTTGTTCACCGGCCACGAGCCCTGGAAGCTGTCGCCAGCGTCGAGGAGGATCAGGTCCGGGTGCTCGGCGCGCAGCTCGCTCATGGCCGCGGCGACCCACGGCAGCCCGCCCAGGGCGTGGGCAGGGTCTCCCTTTACCGGGATCTCGTAGATCGACCCGTGGAAGTCGTTGAGGGCTGCGATGTGGAGCGTCACCGGACCCGCGAGGGGCTCAGCGGGGGCGGCGGGGGCGCTGGGCTTGCAGGCGGCCAGCGCGACGAGGGCGATCCAAAGGCTACGGCTCAAGGGGGCCTCCTTGTCCCCTTCCCCTATCCGATCCCATTAGAAGGGGGAGAGCCGACCCGTCGGCGGAGGCCCCATGCGGCGAGACACCCCCTTCCTCATCCCCGCCCTGATCGCCGCGCCGCTGGTCGCGCTGCTGGGGTGGGCGTGGCTACAGCGCCTGAGCTTCCCCTTCGACCTGGAGTGGATGGAGGGGGGCACGCTGGTCCACGCCCTGCGGCTGCAGCGGGGCCTGCCCCTGTTCGTCGCGCCGGGTCCCGGCTTCATCCCCTTCATCTATCCGCCCGGCTACGCCGCGCTCGTCGCGCTGCTGGGCTGGGTGATCGGGCTGGACTACCCCGCGGCGCGGCTCCTCTCGCTGACCGGGGTGATCGCGGCGGCGGGGGCGCTGGCGGCGGGGGTGCGACGCCACGCGGGATCGCTCCCGGTGGGGCTGCTGGGCGGGGCGACCTTCCTGGGAACCTACGCCGCGAGCGGCACCTTCTTCGACCTCGCCCGCGGGGATGGGGTGCTGATGGGGCTGCTGGCGTGGTCCTGGGTGATGGCGGCAGACCGACGGCGGGGGGCCGCGGTCGCGGCGGGGCTGCTGCTGGCTGCGGCCTTCTCGGTGAAGCAGTCGGTGGCGATCTTCGGCTTCCCGATCGCCCTGGCCCTGTGGATGCGGGGAGGGTGGCGCGAGGCTGCCCGCTTCGTGGCGGCGGCGGCCCTGCCCGCCCTGGGCCTGACCCTCGCCCTGGAGTGGGCGAGCGGGGGGCGCTTCCTAAGCTACACCCTGGGGGTGCCCGCCTCTCACCCGATGAACGGGTGGAGGGTGATGCCGGGCACGCCGTGGGAGCTGGGGGCCGCCCTGCCGGTAGCGCTCCTGAGCGGCGGGGGCTGGGTGGCGTGGCGCTCTGCGCGGGGGACGGCGCTCGCGGCGATCGGGGCGGTGAGCGCCCTGAGCGCGGTGGGGGCGCTGTTCCTGCCGGCGGTGCGCGGCATAGGCCCCGACGCGCCCTGGCAGGTGGCGGTGGGCCTGGGCGGGCTGGTGCTCGCGGCGAGCGCCTCCCTGTGGGCGGCGCCGGGCAGGCTCCGGAGCAGGTCCTGGCGCTGGACCCTCGCGGTGGGCCTGGGCGGCACCGTCCTGTTCTACGCGGCGATGATGCGAGGCCACCACGGGGGCTTCGTCAACGTGCTGATGCCCCTCCACTGGGCGGTGGTGGCGGCCTCGTCCCTCGCGGTGGCGCGCCTGGCGGAGCGGGGGCCCAGGTGGGCCCTGGCAGGGGCCCTGGCCCTCGCGGCGCAGCTCGCCCTCCAGCTGACCACGCTCGATCTGCCTCGCTGGATCCCCTCTCTGGAGGACGTGGCCTCCGGAGAGGCGCTGGTGGCCGAGGTCGCGGCGGTAGAGGGCCAGGTGTGGGCCCCATACCACGCATGGATCCCGGTGCAGGCCGGCAAGAATCCCGATGGCCCCCACCTGATCGCCCTGTGGGACATCGACCACCCGCGCTCCCCCATGCGGACAGGAGTCGCCTCGGTGGAGGCGGCCGCGGCTGAGCACCGGTGGGGGGCGGTGCTCCGCACCCGCAAGGAGCTGGGCTTCGGCGTCGAGGGCGCGTACCGGACCAGGAGGCCGCTCAGCGACGCGGCGCGCGCCCTGCACCCCCGCACCGGCTGGCCGGTCCGGCCCGACGCCCTGTGGCTGCTCCCCTGGGATCCAGGCGACGGCCCCACCGCGCCACCGCAGGTGAGCGCCGCGGCCCCCCTGGACCGAGGACGCTACCACCTGACCAAGGACTGGGCGGTGCTGGACCTGGGTCCCGCGCTCCGCTGGGCGGGGGAGGAGCTGCCCGCGGAGGCCCTGCGCGTGCGGGCCAAGGGACAGCCTCGGGTCTGGGTGAGGGCGGAGGCCAACGCACCCGCGGCCCTGTTGCGCGAGGCGCAGCCCCCCCTCACCAGGGCGGGGGTGAGCTGGCTCGACCTGGAGGTGCGGAGCTCGGACGGCGCCGAGGGGGTGCTCTCGCTGAGCGCGGGGCAGCGCCCATCCCAAGGCGAGGTGGACATGGGCCTGCTGCGCGTGGTGGCCTGGGGGGACAGGTTCGTGCTGTCGCCGATGGGCGCGCCACACCAGACGGACATCACGGTGGACGCGGCGGGCCTCGCGCGCCTTTGGGAGCTGCTGGGAGGGCTGCCCCCGCTGATCCCACTCGCGGCAGTGCCGGGAGATGCCACCGTGCAGCAGGCGGTGGACGCCCTGATCGCCGCCCGCCAGCTCCACGGCCTGGAGTCCGCCACCCTCTCGATCGACGCCCCCTGGGAGCCGGACGA
>JAFGVK010000220.1 GCA_016938035.1 Deltaproteobacteria bacterium
AGCGACTCGGCGCCCGAACACAGTCTGGACGATTCGACGAGCAACTTCATCTGATTGTCCCGTTGGAATGACGAAGCGCCTCCTGAGCGACTGTCCGGCAGATTGACCAGTGCCCCCCCCAGGCATGACCCACTGGGGCGAGACGATGATCAAGGGCTACCGATGCTCCGATGGGCGCCTCGTGGCGGCGTGTGACCGTCGCTCCTGCCGCGGCTCGCCGCGAGCCCAGCGGCGAGGACGCCAGCGGATCGGTGCCGGCTCAGCGCACGGCGATGCTCATGTCGTAGACCCGGTGGTTGTCGCCCGAGCAGCCCTCGAAGGCGTACCAGCCGATCGCGTCGACCTGGGCGCCCAGGGCGCGGACCTTGGTGTCGTCGCGGTAGCTGTAGCTTCGGTTGCTCACGTACTCGTCCAGGTCGGGGCAGGTGGGCAGGGGCTCCCAGGCCAGCTCTGTCGAGGAGTAGCTCCCCTGCTCGGGCCGGTTGTTGTGGCACCACACGTTCTGCGGGGTCGCGTCCCCCTCCACCTCGGCCACCACCCACACCGCGCTCTGCTCGAAGGAGTTGAGGTCCTGGGTGTGGACCATCCTCACCTCTCCCCCGTTTGGCACGGTGATCGGGTGCCGGAGGGCCTGGACGTCCCAGGAGCAGTCCGCGTCGTGGAGGTAGAGGTCCGTGCTGCGGTAGGTCTCAGTGTCGAGGTTGTCGAAGAGGGTCTCGCTCCAGAAGCCCTCCCAGCCTCGGTAGGACTGGGTGAAGTCCCAGTCGAGGAGCACGGTCCAGCCACCCCCATCGGTGGTCATGTCGCACCAGACCTCCTGAGGGGCCTCGGGCCCGGCGTCACCGTCGGGATCGATGGTGTAGCGGCCGTCCACCCCCGCGAGGGCGCCGTCCCTGGCCAGGGCGTCGGCGCAGCTCAGGCCGTCCACGCAGCCCCCGGCGATCCCCGCCCCGACGCTGGGGTCGCTGTCATCGCAGTCGGCGGGCATGACGGAGCCGTCGCCATCGGTGTCTTCGGCGTATTCGCAGCCCAGGACCAGGTCGTCGACCAGGTGGAGCTGGGACTGAGCCCCGGTCCCGGCGGTGAGGCCGAGCAGGACCTGGCGCTCTAGGGGGAATTCCGCCGAGGGGATCCAGGTGTCCACCGCGAGGGACCTGTCCACGAACACCTGGAGGTGGCCCGCGTCCCAGAACAGGTCCGCCCGGCGGGTCCCCACCCCGTAGAGGGCGCCAGCGCGGGTCTCATAGGCGTAGTAGTCCCCCCACAGGTAGCCGTGCTGGACCTCCAGGTGGTCGTCGGCGTCGAGGGTGTCGAAGCCCACGCACAGGCCGTCCAGATCGGCGCAGCCGAGCCCCCCGCCCAAGGCACCCACCAGGGATGGGTCGTGCTCGTCCAGGGCGGCGAACGCGAGGCCCTCTCCCTCGGTGCCGCCGGACATCTCGAAGGAGAAGCTCGCGTACCACCGGGCGGAGTCGACCGGCTGAGTGAAGAAGAGCGAGCCGGCGGTGTCGAGCGCGTCGTCGGTCAGCTGGAGGTAGCCCCCCGCGCTGGAGGTCGCGAGCACCTGGGTGGCGCTCCCGTTGAGGTGCCACGCCCCGCCCAGCGCGAGGTCGAAGGGCTGGGGCACGGGAGCGGCGGTCTGGTCCACCACGCCGTCGCAGTTGTTGTCGACGCCGTCGCACAGATCAAAGACGGCGGGGTTGAGGGCGGCGTCGAGATCGTCGCAGTCGAGCAGGGAGGAGGTCCAGCGCCCGATCGCGGGCACCTCGCAGGCCACCTGCACCACGACGTCCCCGCCGTAGCCGTCCCCGTCGATGTCGCGGTACCAGGTGGTCGCGTCGGTGGGGTCGTCGTCTACCGCGCCGTCGCAGTTGTTGTCGACGCCGTCGCAGAGCTCTGGGTTGGTGGGGAAGCGGTGGGCGGCGCCGTCGTCGCAGTCCCCCCCCCGGGCGGCGCTGGCGGGCGGCGCTGAGCAGGCGCGCACCGCGGTGCCGTCCAGGCCGTAGCCGTCGCCGTCGCCGTCGGTGAACCAGACGGCGGCGTCGACCGGGTTGTCGTCGACCAGCCCGTCGCAGTCGTTGTCCAGGGTGTCGCAGACCTCGGTGTTGCCGGGGAAGCGGGCCGCCTCGGTGTCGTCGCAGTCGTCGCCGATCGCGATGCCGCCCTCCGGAGCCTCACAGGCGAGGGTGGCGGTGAGGGGGTCGCCGTGCCCATCCGCGTCGGCGTCGGTGTACCAGCGCGAGGCGTCCAGCGCGCCCACGTCCACGGTGCCGTCGCAGTCGTTGTCGATCCCGTCGCACCGCTCGACCCCGTCCGGCCTGGCCGCGGCGGTGCTGTCGTCGCAGTCGCCGGCCACCTCGACGTAGCCCTGCGGGGCCTCGCAGGCGACGAGGTCGGCGAGGGGGTCTCCGTAGCGATCGCCGTCCGCGTCGGCGTACCAGGTGGGGGCGTCGACGGCGTTGACGTCGACGGTGTCGTCGCAGTCGTTGTCCAGCCCGTCGCAGAACTCGACGGCGCCGGGGTAGACCGCGGCCGCGAGATCGTCGCAGTCATCGGCGTCGCTGAGCCAGCCCTGAGGGGCCTCGCAGGCGAGGGTGGTGTTGTCGGGATCACCGTGGCCGTCGTGGTCGAGGTCGGCGTAGAAGGTGGAGGCGTCGGCGGGCTCGTTGTCGACGAGGGCGTCGCAGTTGTTGTCGAGGCCGTCGCAGACCTCTGGGTTGCCCGGGAAGCGATCGGCGTCGGCGTCGTCGCACTCCTCACAGGCGGGGACGCCGTCCGCGTCCGCGTCCGCGTAGCCCACCGAGCCGTCGCAGTTGTAGTCGGCGGGGTCGGCGCAGTCGGTCTCGGGGGCGCCGGGGTGGAAGGCTGGGTCGGCGTCGTCACAGTCCTCGGCGTTGTCGACGAAATCGACCGGCGCCTCACAGGCGGCCCAGGAGGTGTCGGGGTCGCCGTAGCCGTCCGAGTCGGCGTCGGCGTAGAAGGTGGAGGCGTCCACAGGGTCCTCGTCGATCTCGGCGTCGCAGTCATCGTCGACGCCGTTGCAGCGCTCCTGGGCGCCGGGGTGGACGGAGGCGTCGGTGTCGTCGCAGTCCACGTCCGAGAGGGCGCCGTCGCCGTCCAGATCGACGTAGGTCTCCTCCCCCTTGCGGCAGGCGGAGAGGGCGAGGGCGAACAAGAGGCTGGTGCGGAGCAGGGTCATCGGAGGTCTCGAGGGCTGGGGCCCCCCCGGGACGCGCCGAGGGGTGCTGTGTGGTGAACTTAGCGGACGTACCAGGTAAACCCGTCGTAGTGCCCCTCGTAGCTGTCGGCGGTCCAGCAGGCGAAGTGGCAGCGGCTGGCGTCGCGACCGCTGGAGCCGTGGACGTACGAGAAGAGGTGGCGGATGGTGTTGAGCGAATTGGGGCCGTCGATGCGGTACAGCTCGCCGGTGGGGTCGTGGATCAGGTTGCCCTCGTCCTCACCGCAGGTGTCCTGGCCCTCGTTCCCGCTGTTGGCCAGCCCGAAGGTCGAGCTGCCGGCCCCGTAGGAGTTGACGATGTTGGTGGTGCCCAGGTCCACCGCGCCGTTGGCCACCACGTGGAAGGTCCCATCCATGTAATTGCAGGCAGAGACCGGCTGAGCGAACACGTCCTCCATCGAGACGCCGCTCATCTCGACCCGGATGTGCTGCTCGTGCTCCACGGCGTCGGTGGCGTCCCACAGGGTCCCGCGCTTGAGCCACTGGGCGTCGCGGTCGCCCCAGAGGGCGTGGAGGGCTTCGGTGTTGACGGCTGAGACGAGGGACTGGTCGTGGGGGAGGAAGGCGTGGTCGGAGTAGCCCGCCGCCGCGTCGGCGAAGAGCTGGCGGTTGGACCGCTCCCCCCCGCGCGCGCCCCCGTGGTTGGTCCAGATCGCGGTCCAGCCCCCGCCGTCGGTGTCCATGTCGCACCACACCGCGAAGGGAGCGCCGGGGCCGTCGTCGTCGTCGGGATCGATCCAGTAGCGCCCGGTCGCCGCCGCGCTGTCACGCGCCAGCACGTCCGCGCAGCTCAGGCCGTCGACGCAGCCCCCCGCGATCCCGGCGCTGAGGCCTGGGTCGCTGTCGTCGCAGTCGGCGGGCATGACCGCGCCGTCGCCGTCCAGGTCCTCCGCGTAGGCGCAGCCGAAGTGCAGGTCGTCCACGTCGTGCACCTCGTTCAGGGAGCCGGTGCCGGCGGTCCACCCCAGGAGCAGCTCGGAGGACCAGGGGTAGTCGTCGCTGGGGATCCAGGTGTCGGCCACCAGCGCCATGTCCACGAAGACCTGGAGGTGCCCGTCGTCCCAGAACACGTCCGCCCTGCGGGGCCCCGCCTCGTAGAGGGGTCCGGCGCCGTCGGTGTAGGCGTAGGCCCTGCTCCAGTCCAGGCCGTGCCGCACCTCGACGTGATCGGGGCCCTCGTTGACGTGGGCGTCGAAGCCCACGCACAGCCCGCCGAGGTCCTGGCAGCCCAGGCCGTCTCCGTAGGCACCCAGCGCGCTGGTCTCCCCGTCGTCCAGCATCGCCAGCGCCAGGCCGTCTGCGTGGCTGCCGCCGTAGATGTCGAAGGTGAAGCTGGCGAAGCCGCGCTGGGACGAGAGGGGCTGGCCGTAGAACAGGCTCCCGCTCGCCATGTCGGTGGCCTCGGTGAGGCGGACCAGCCCCTCAGAGGCCTGGTAGGTCGCGACGCCGTTGAGGTGCCAGTCGCCGCTCAGGGTCCCGCTGAGGTCCAAGGTGGTCGGCGCGAGGGTCGCGTCGGCGAGGCCGTCGCAGTTGTTGTCGACGCCATCGCACAGATCGGGGACGGAGGGGTTGATCGTCGGGTCCAGATCGCGGCAGTCGAGCAGCGCCTCATACCAGTCGGAGCCCCCAGGGGTGGCGCAGCCGGTGTGGGTGACGAGATCGCCGCCGTAGCCATCCAGATCGAGGTCGCGATACCAGGTGTGGGTGTCGATGGCGCCGTCGTCCACCGCGCCGTCGCAGTTGTTGTCCAGGCCGTCGCAGACCTCGGGGTTGGTGGGGAAGCGGAGGGCGGTCGCGTCGTCGCAGTCTCCGCCGCGGTTGGCGGTGGCCGGTGGCTGAGCGCAGGCGCGGGAGGCGGTGCCGTCGAGGCCGTAGCCGTCCCCGTCCGCGTCGGTGAACCAGGTGGGGGCGTCGGCGGCGTTGTTGTCGACGAGGGCGTCGCAGTTGTTGTCCAGGCCGTCGCAGCGCTCCGGGTTGCCTGGGAAGCGGCCCGCCTCGGTGTCATCGCAGTCCCCGCGCGCGGCGATCATCCCCTCTGGGGCCGAACAGGCGCGGGTGAGGGAGGCGTCCAGGCCATAGCCGTCCCCGTCGGCGTCCGCGTACCAGCTGGGGGCGTCCACGGCGCCAAGGTCGACCGCGCCGTCGCAGTCGTTGTCCAGGCCGTCACAGACCTCGGTGCCGCCGGGGTGGGCGCTGGGGTGGGCGTCGTCGCAGTCGCTGTCGTCCGCCACGTGCCCGGCGGGTGCGAGGCAGGCGATCACCTCACCGCCGGCGTCCCCGTAGTGGTCGGCGTCGGCGTCGGGGTACCAGGCGGTGGCGTCTGCCGCGTTCACGTCGACCGCGCCGTCGCAGTCGTTGTCGAGGCGGTCGCACAGCTCGGTGTTGCCCGGGAAGGCGAGGGCCTCCAGATCGTCGCAGTCGTCCGCGGAGGTGAGCCAGCCCGGAGGCGCCTCGCAGGCCTGGACCGCGTTGTCGGGGTCGCCGTGGCCGTCGCCGTCGAGGTCGGCGTAGAAGGTGGAGGCGTCGGTCGGGTCGTCGTCCACCAGGGCGTCGCAGTCGTTGTCCAGCCCGTCGCAGACCTCGGGGTTGCCTGGGAAGCGCGCGTCGTTCGCGTCGTCGCACTCCTCACAGGCCGGGACGCCGTCCCCGTCGGCGTCGGCGTAGCCCACCGAGCCGTCGCAGTTGTAGTCCGCGGGGTCGGCGCAGTCGGTCTCGGCGGCGCCGGGGTGGAAGGCGGGGTCTGCGTCATCGCAGTCGCTGTGGTCGTCGACGTAGCCCTCGGGGGCCGCGCAGGCCTCGGCCGAGCTGCCGGGGTCGCCGTACCCGTCGTGATCCGCGTCCGCGTAGAAGGTGGCCGCGTCGGTGGGGTCCTCGTCGATCTCGGCGTCACAGTCGTTGTCCAGGCCGTCGCAGCGCTCGGGGGCGTCGGGGAACACGGTGGCGTCGGTGTCGTCGCAGTCCCGGTCAGAGAGCACCCCGTCGCCGTCCAGATCGAGGTAGGCCTCCTCCTCCTTGCGGCAGGCGGAGAGGGCGAGGGCCAGGACGAGGGTGTTGGACAACAGGCGCATCAGGGCTCCAGGGTGCGGTCCGTCGAGGGGCGAGGTCCGCGTGTGAGGGGGAGGCGGGGGAGGCGGGGCCACCGCCGCCACAGGATAACGGGTCTTCAGGAGAACACTAGGTCGGATGCCTGTTGTCCGTGGACGAGCCCGGCGCCACCGGGCAGCACGGGGCCTCCGTGGGATCCCCCGGGCGGACGGGTCAGCGCCCCCGGTACACCGGCTCCCGCCGCTGCGTGAAGGCGGTGAAGGCCTCGGTGAGGTCGTCGGACTGGAGGAAGGCGGCGTTCCACAGCGCCACCTGCTCCAGCGCGCGCTGGACGCTCATCCCGTCCTGGGCGTTCAGCACCCGCTTCACCCCCTGGGTGACCAGGGGCGAGTGGGCGGCGATCGCCTCCGCCTCGGCGCGGGCTGCCTCCAGCAGGGCCTCGCGGTCCGGGAGCACCTGGGACACCAGCCCCAGGGCCAGGGCGCGCTGCGGATCGATGTCCTTGGCGGTGAGGGCCAGCTCTCTGGTGGCCGCGTCGCCGATGATGCGGGGGAGCCGCTGGAGGGAGCCCAGGTCCGCCACCATCGCCACCTTGGCCTCCCGCAGCGAGAAGCGCGCGTCGGCGGAGCACAGGCGCAGATCGGCGGCGGCGGCCAGGTCGAGCCCGCCGCCCAGGCACCAGCCGTGGATCGCGGCCACCACCGGCTTGGCGCAGGTGGCCGGGGCACCCACCTGGGCCTGGAGCCTCCGGATCAGGGTGAGCAGCTCCTGCCGCCCCGCGGCGCCCCGCCCCTGGAGGATGGGCGCGAAGTCCTTCGGCGCGGCGGTGAGATCGAGGCCGGTGCAGAAGGAGGGGCCGTCCCCTCGCAGGAGCACCGCGCGGATCTCTGAGGCCGCGTCCACCTCGGCGAAGGCTCGGGCGAGCTCGTCCATCAGGGCGGCGTTGAGGGCGTTCCCCCGCTCGGGGCGGGCGAGGATGATCTCGGCGACTGCGCCGGCGCGGACGAGGCGGACGGTGGGCTCGGACATGGGGCCTCCAGGGATGGGAGAGGGATAGCGCGGCGTCTCGCCGGGCGCAGGGGGGCGGTGCTCGATACGGTGGCCGGCGGGAGGCGCGATGAGCCTGAAGCAATTGGGGCGCACCTACTGGGTGCTCAACGGGGTCGAGGCGCTGGAGCGGCTGGCGTACTTCTCGGTGCGGGCGGTGGTGCCCATCTACATCATGCAGGCCGACGATCCGGGGGGCCTGCACCTCACCGCGGCCCACAAGGGCACCATCTACGCCTGGTGGTTCGTCTTCCAGTCGATCCTGCCGATGTTCACCGGTGGCTTCGCGGATCGCTACGGGTACAAGAAGACCCTCGCCTTCGCGATCCTGCTCAACGCCCTGGGCTACACCCTGATGGCCTTCGTGAGGGACTACTGGACCTTCTTTGGCGCGATCTTGGTGCTGGCGACCGGCACCGCCTTCTTCAAGCCCAGCCTCCAGGGCTCGCTGGCTCAGAACCTCACCAAGGACATCTCGTCGCTTGGGTGGGGGATCTTCTACTGGGTGGTCAACATCGGTGCGACCGCGGGTCCGCTCCTCGCCCGGGGGGTGCTGGGCGCTCACGGGGCGAGCGACTGGCGCAACCTGTTCCTGATGGCGGCGGGCTTCACCCTCTCCAACCTGCTGCTGCTCTTCGCCTTCAAGGACGTGCCCTCTGGCGCGGACAAGGGGGTGGGGCCGCTGGAGGTGCTCAAGCGCACCTTCGTGAACATCCTCGAGCCACGCCTGATCGCGTTCTTGCTGATCATGTCGGGCTTCTGGCTGATGATGTACCAGCTCTGGGACCTTCACCCCAACTTCATCACCGACTGGGTGGACTCGCGCGGGGTGGCCTCGACCCTCTCGTCGCTGCCGGGGGGACAGGGCTACTGGGCGACTGAGACCGATCGCGGCTGGCAGGTGCCCCAGGAGCTGCTGCTGACGGTGAACGCCGCGCTGATCGTGGGGCTGGTGATCCCCATGTCGTGGGTGGTGCGCAAGATGCGGACCCTGTCGGCGATGCTGATCGGCATGAGCGTGGCCACGGTGGGGGTGCTGGTGGCGGGCCTGACCTCCAGCGGGTGGGTGCTGATCCTGGGGATCGTGTTCTTCTCCCTCGGCGAGATGCTCACTGGCCCGAAGAAGAACGAGTATCTGGGCCTGATCGCGCCTCCTGGCAAGAAGGGGCTCTACCTGGGTTATGTCAACATTCCGGTGGGGATCGGCGGCTTCATCGGCTCGAAGATGGCCGGGTACATCTACGGGAACTACGGCGAGAAGGCGGTGCTGGCGCAGAAGTACCTGATCGAGCGCAGGGGGGGAGCCTGGGACGGCTCCCTCGCGGGGCTGGAGTCCGCGGCGGGGGTGAGCCGGCTGGATGCCTTCGACAGGCTGCAGCAGGTGACCGGCCTGGACGCGCAGGGGGCCACGCAGCTGCTGTGGGACACCTACCACCCCCACCTGACGGTGTGGCTCCCCTTCGCGGCGGTGGGGGTGCTCTCGATGATCGCCCTGGCGATCTTCGGGAGGATGGCGCGGCGCTGGGCGGACATGGACGCCTGAGGGGGGCGCATCGCGCCGCTGGGATGGGGGCAGATCCCGGCCGTGCGAGGAGACCGCTGGTCTCGCCGCGGTGACGCAGGGCTGTGGGAGCGTGAGCTGCGGCGGTGGGGATCTCGCGACTGGAGCGCTGTCTTCGGGCTAGTTGCGATTTCCACGCGTCACACACGCATCCGCGCTTGATCCTGGCAACGCATCGGCTATTCGCGCGGCCATGAAGACACTACACCTCCTCCTCCTGTCCTTCCTCGTCGCTTGTGGCGACGGGTCCTCCGCCAACACCCCCGCTGAGGCTGGTGCCGCGCGCGCAGCCACAGCGGGCGCCTCCGGCGACGTGCAGCCGATCCGCATGGATCTGTATGTGATGTCTCGCTGCCCCTACGGGGTGCAGGCCGAGCAGGCGATCATCCCCGCGGCACAGAAGTTCGGCGCTGCCCTCGATCTCCACATCGAGTACATCGGCAAGGGTGCCGCGGGCAGCCTCGAGTCGATGCACGGCAAGCCTGAGGTAGACGGCGATCTCTCGCAGGTGTGCACCCGCGAGCTGGCGCCAGCCTCCTTTCTGGACATGATCTCGTGTCAGAACGAGGACATGCGCTCGATCGGCACCAACTGGCAGGGCTGCGCCGACCGCCTCCACCTGGACAAGGCCGCGCTCACCGCGTGCGTAGAGGGCGACCAGGGGCAGCAGCTCCTAGGGGCCTCGTTCGCCAAGTCCATGGCGCAAGGCGCGACCGGCTCGCCGACCATCCTCCTGGACGGCAAGCCCTACCAGGGCAGCAGGAGCCCGATGGGGGTCCTCAGGGGGCTCTGCGAGCACTGGGGTGACGCGGCCCCGGCGGCCTGCGCCGATGTGCCCGCGCCGGTGGCGGTGTCCGCCATCTTCCTCTCCGACGCGCGCTGTGAGGAGTGCGACCTGCACAAGGTCGAGCCCCAGCTCAAGGGCACCCTGCCGGGACTGACGGTGCAGTACCTCGACGTGGGGACCCCCGAGGGCCGCGCGGTGTACGACCGGCTGAAGGCGGCCGACCCCTCCTTCAAGCTGCTCCCCGCCGTGCTCCTCGACCCCGCGGTCGAGCAGGACGAGGAGGGCTACCCCGCGCTCCAGCGCTACCTCCGCCCCCTCGGCGAGTACCGCGAGCTGCGCATGAACGGGCAGTTCGACCCCGACGCCGAGATCTGCGACAACGGGATCGACGACGACGCCAACGGTCAGGTGGACTGCGCCGACGCCGGCTGCTCCTCGGATCTCCTCTGCCGCGAGGAGGTCCCCAAGAAGCTCGACCTGTTCGTGATGTCTCACTGCCCCTATGGGGCCAGGGCCCTGATCGCGGCCAACGACGTCAAGAAGACCTTTGGTGACGACATGACCGTGGAGGTCCACTTCATCGGTGGCGTGACCCCCACGGGGCTCTCGTCGATGCACGGGCAGCCCGAGGTGGACGACGACCTGCGCGAGCTCTGCGCGGCGCACGTGGCTCCCGCCAAGGGGCTCGACTTCGCGGCGTGCATCTCACGGGACTACAAGAGGGCCGACTGGAAGGCCTGCGCGGCCAGCTCCGGCATCTCCGCCGACGCGATCCAGGGCTGCTTCGACGGTGAGGGCCCCGCGCTGCTCAAGGCGAGCTTCGAGGAGAGCGGGGCGCTGGGCATCGGCTCCAGCCCCACCTACATGGTCAACAACACGCGCATCGCCCGCGCCGGCGACGCGGCGAGCATCCAGCGGGAGTTCTGCAGGGACAACCAGGGGCTGGCCGCGTGCGGCGCGACGGTAGAGGCCACCGCGACCGAGCCTGTGCCGGCAGGGGCCTGCGGCGGTCAGTGAGGTCGCGCTGCGGCTTGAGCGCCGCCTGAGGGGCGCTCGCGTCTGCTGAGGCGCGGGTCCTGGCGCAACGGGCGGGGCCAACGCCCGGCGGTGGCTCCCTGGCGCGAGGGCGCTCGCGTCTGTTGAGGCGCGGGTCCCGGCGCAGCGGGCGGTCCAACGCCCGGCGGTGGCTCCCTGGCGCGAGGGCGCTGTGGGCGAGGGCAGCCAAGGGCGCGGGGGACCTCGCCAGCGTGCGGCGGGTGTGCGTGGGCGCTCGCGGGGTGGTCGCCAACCCGCGGCGCCGCGGCCCGTGTCTCTGAGGGGTGCTGCCGCCCCCCGCTAGCGCGTCGAGCGGGTGATCTTTCGCGATCAACTGGAGTCAGGTTCGCCCGTGGATGCCGAGGTCAGGTTTCGGAGGAGGGAGCTTGCTGGAGCATGGAAGGACGCCTGGCGGACGCCTAGCCATGATCACCGGTTGGCCCAAGGTCTGCTCACCGTGCTGGCGGTGGGAGAGGGCGCTGCCAGCGCGCTGAGATCCTCATCTCCGACGGCCACATGGCCACCGCCAAGGGGGCCTCGCCCTCCTCCGTGTCCCTCGTTGGGGCCGGGGACCGCGTCCCCCCCTGCTGGGGGCTTGCCGCCCCCTCTCGCCCTGCGTGATCGGGCGCTCCCCCTGTGTCGGAGGCCCCCCGGATGACCCACTCGGGAGAGCCGATGATCAAGGCCGGACGCCACGGGAGAGACCTCCCGATGAGCGACAGGAGGGGGCGCCTGATCGCCGCGCTACGCTCCCTCCTCCAGCAACCGTCTGGTGAAGGTCCTGCTCAGCGCCATGATGGTGTGCTGTGGGTTCACCCCCAGGTTGGAGGGGATCACCGCCGCGTCTACCACCAGCAGCCCGCGCACCCCGCGCACCCTGCCACGAGGGTCGCACACGGCGCGCTGCGGGTCTGCCCCCATCACCGCCCCGCCGAACAGGTGCGAGAGGATCGCGACCCAGTGGCGGGGATCCAGGGAGGCCTGGAGGATCCTGTCCACCTGGTCGGGGCCCAGGCTGTAGGGGAGGCCGACCACCCCGGGAACTACCGCCTCGGCACCAGCGGCGAAGTGGGTGCGGGCGAGGGTCCAGATGGCGTGGCGCGCTCGCTCCATGTCGGCGCGATCCAGGGTGTAGCGCACCACCGGCGCCCCGCCCCACCCGGCGCGCACTGTCCCCACCGACTCGGCGCGGATGCCCACAACGAAGCAGGCCATGTGGCGGTAGGCCGCGAGGCGGTCCACCAGCGCCTTGCCGCCCCCCATCAGGCGGCCTGCCACCAGCTCCGGCGGCATGGAGAGGGTCTCCAGCTTATAGCCGGGGTCGGTGCGGAAGGCGGTGCTCGCCCATCCCTGCGAGGCGCCCTGCACCATGTCCACCGGGTCGGGGTAGATCCCGAACGAGGTGGTCCCTGGGTGTGCCCGGAAGCCCTCTCCCAGCGCAGGGTGGCGGACCCCGGAGCGCTGGAGCAGCGTCGGGGTGTGGGCTGCGGAGGCTGCGAGGATCACGGCTTTGTCGGCGTCGACGCGGAACGTGCCCCCCGGGCGACCGGTGATCGGGTCGATGAAGCGCCCAGCCACCCCCACCGCCTTGCCGCCCTGCACCAGCACCCTGCGCACCGGGGCGTTGGACAGCACCCACCCACCCGCGTCCAGCACCTGCGGGACGTAGACCAGGTCGGCGGAGCGCTTGTGGCCCCTGCGACAGCCCTGGAGGCAGGTGCCCGCGCCCGCGCAGCCGGGCGTGGCGCGGACCGTGGGGTGGCTAGGGTAGCCAGCCGCCGCCGCGCCGGCGAGGGCGAGGGCGTTGTGGCGGCCCAGCTGGTCGGGCTGGGTCGGGCCCACCTCTAGCTCGGCCTCGATCTCATCCTGCGCGGCCCACACCGCGTCCGCTAGGCCGTCGATCCCCAGTTCCGAGGACCACCGCTCGAAGAGATCCGCAGGCGTCCGCACGATAATCGCCGAGTTGACCACCGTCCCGCCGCCCACCGCGCGCCCCTGCACGATCGGCCACAGGGCCCTGCCCCTGGTGATGCTCACCCCCCACTGGTCGAGGGTCGCGCCGAAGGTCCCCAGGATCGAGTGGGGGAGGTCCTGGGGCTGGCGCCAGGCGCCTGCCTCGATCAGCGCCACCCTGGCGCCAGCGCGCGCCAGCTCAGCGGCGGCGATGGCGCCGCCCGCGCCGCTCCCGACCACCACGTAGTCGGCCGACAGGTGGGTGGGCCTCACCCCGGCGGAGCGGTGGGTCATGGCGTCACCTCCCCCGCCAGGGTGGTGCGGGGATCGGGCGGAAGCGGCGCGAGGGCCAGCGCCCTGCGCACCTGATCTTGCGCCCCCCAGGCGAGCCCGGCGTTCATCTTGAGGGTGAAGATCAGCATCTTGTACAGGTACAGCGGGTGGGATGCGGCCCGGTCCGCGTGCAGGTCCAGCCGCTCGGCGCTGAGCCAGAGCGAGGGCAGGGGGAGCCCCACGGTGAGCAGAGGGCTCAGGGTGAAGGCCAGCGCGCCCGCGATCAGGCCCAGGCGGAACAGGAGCGGCGCCTCCGCGTCCAACCTGTCAAGGTGCGCGTGGGCAGCCTCCTCGGCCAGCCCAGGCAGCGCGTCGGTGTGGGGGAAGAAGGCCTGCATGGCGCGGGTGAGGATCCAGCGCATCGCACACTCCGGGATAGACCCTCTGTGCTATTAGGCGACCCTGCGCTCGAGCACCACCGCCAGGTGCTCGATTTGCGGTCGGGAGCGATCGGGGAGCAGGGCGCGCAGGTGCAGCGCCATCGCGTCCGAGGGCCAGGTGACCTTCCCCAGGTGGGTCAGTTGGTGCACGTGAAGGCCGCTGCGACCGATCTGGTCGCGGCAGTCTGCCTCGGTGAGCGGGGCAGCCAGGAGGGGCGCCCACGCCTGTCGGATGAGCCTGGCGACCAGCGGCCCTCTGGTCAGCTCCAGGTAGAAGCGCAGCTCGTCGTCCGCTAGCGTGAGGTGCCCCCAGGGGGGGAGGATGGAGTTGGTGGAGGGGGCCTCGTCGTCGCCATTCGGGCGGTGGGGAACCCGGACCCCTGACAGGAGGGGACCGATGCACAGCACGGCGACCCCGCCTGGGGTGAGCGCGTGCCGAAGCTGACGCAGCGTCTGGTGGAGGGGCGCCGAGGTGGGGGCCCTGCCAACCCAGCGGATCAGCGCGCCGTCCGCAGTGGCCAGGGCCTCGGCGGTGGACAGTGGCTCGGCGCCCGCGCCGAGGTGTGCGGCGGCTAGGGCCTTCAGCGCCTCGTTCAGGGGGGGAGGGCGAGGGAGCACCGGGCGCTCAGCCATGTCGATCATCAGCTCGCGGTGGTTCTCTCGTGCCAGCTCATGCTCGGGAACCAGCTCTAGCGCGGCCTCCAGGCAGGCTCGTGCGCTGAGGCGATCCGCCGCGTCATACCGGAGCACGCCCAGGTCGGAGAGCAGGTCCGCCGCGGCGGCTGCACAGGCCCGCTCGGGGCACCGCCAGTGCCGGGCCAGGGCGCGCACCGCCTCGGTTGCGGCAAGGTCTGCGGCCCCCTCCTCCACGAGCGCGCGCACCCGCTCACGGCCCAGGGAGAGCGCGTGGAGCGGGTCGTCGTGGTTGACCTGTAGCTGGAGCACCTCACCTCCGCCTCCCCCCTTCGGCAGGCGGGGCGCGGGGTTGAGGGACAGTCTAGAGGGGCGCGAGCGTGGCGAGGAAATGGCGCAGGAAGGGGGGCGCCTCTACGATCTGGTACCCGCGCAGCGACGCGGCCTTGGCTGCGACGCGCGCGGCTACCTCGATCACGTAGTCCACGTGAGACTGCGTGTAGACGCGCCGCGGTACCGCGAGGCGACACAGCTCCAGCCCCGCCTCCGGGAACATCAGCGAGCCCACCTCCACAGAGCGCACGCCTCCCTCCAGGTACATCGCCGCGGCGAAGACCTGCCCGGGGAACTGCTCTGGGGGGATGTGCGGCAGCAGCGCCCCCGCGTTGACGAACACCGCGTGGCCCCCGGGAGGGCGCACAACGGGCACGCCCACCGACTCCAGCCCCTCAGCGAAATAGGCGATCGAGCGGGAGCGGTAGCGCAGGTAGCCCGGGTCCAGCGCCTCGTCGAGCCCGACCGCCAGCGCGGCCAGATCGCGCCCCGCCAGCCCCCCGTAGGTGATGAAGCCCTCCCCCAGGATCAGCTCGTTGCGGAACAGGTCGGCCCAGTCGTCCTTGTTGGTGCACAGCAGCCCGCCGATGTGGACGATACCGTCTTTCTTGGCGGACATGGTGCAGCCGTCCGAGAGCTCAAAGAAGCGCCGCGCGATCTGGTGCAGGGACCAGTCGGCGTACCCGGGCTCCCTGGTGTGGATGAACCAGGCGTTCTCGGCGAAGCGGGCCGCATCGAGGAAGAAGGGCACCCCCGCCGCGCGACACCTGGCGCTGACCGCCTCGATGTTGGCCATGCTCACCGGCTGGCCCCCCACCGCGTTGTTGGTCATCGTCAGCATCACCAGCGCGATCTCGTCCCTGCGGGTGGCCAGGGCGAGCTCGAGGGCGTCTAGGTCCATGTCGCCCTTGAAGGCGTCGGTGGTGGCGGGGTCGTGGGCCAAGGCGACGGGGATGTCCTCCGCGATGGCGCCAGCCTGCTCGATGTTGGCCCGGGTGGTGTCGAAGTGGGTGTTGTTGAGCACCACCTTGCCGGGCGGAAGCACCGTGCGCGCCATGATCCGCTCTGCGGCGCGCCCTTGGTGGACAGGGAAGATGTGCTGGTAGCCGGTGAGGCGGCGCACCACCTGGTGGAGCTGAGCGAAGGATCTGCTGCCCGCATAGGACTCGTCGCCGTTGGCCAGCGCGCCCCACTGGTTGCCGCTCATCGCCCCGGTCCCCGAGTCGGTGAGCATGTCGATCGTCACCTCACTGGATTGGAGGCGAAACAGGTTGTGACCGACGCGATCCAGGTTCGCCTCCCGCTGTGCTCTGGTGAGGATGGGGATGTCCTCCACCATCTTGATGCGGAACGGCTCGATGATGGTCTTGAAATCCCAGTCTTCCATGACGGGTTCCTCCGGAGTAGAAACGGAAGATAGGACGCGGGGCGTCGCGGCACAAGCCGGGGCGGGCGATCGCGCGGGAAGGTGGCAGTGGACGCCCTGATCACGGGAGGCAAGATGCGGTGGACGCGGACGGTGTTGGTGGCGCTGGTGGTGGGCTGGACCCTCGCCTGCGCCGGCGTGGTGGAGGGAGACCTCACCCTGGACGGCGCGCCGTTCAGCGCCACGAGCTGTGCCTCCGGGGCCCCGCAGGGCTTCGTGGGGGTGGACCTGTTGGACGACTCGGGGCGCAAGCTGCGCCTGGAGACCGGCGCCGACGGGCAGGCCTTTGTGAGGCTCTTTGAATCAGGTCTGTCTGCGGCTGAGGAGCTCGGGACCTGCGGGCCGATGAGCCTCACAGAGCAGAACTCGGAGATCAACGGGGTGAAGAACGTGATGGGCGACGCGGAGCTGTCGTGCTCCGGGGCCCACACCCTGGCCGGGCACGTCCACTACGAGAACTGTCACTAGCTGAGCGATGGCTCCACCGTGGCTCCGGCCAGCTGCGGGAGCAGGTGGAAGGCGTCGGGCACGGTGATGGCGCGGGGGCCCGCGAGGGACGCGGCGGGGACGCTGGTGGCGTCGAGGCCGTAGGGGCGCAGGGTGGCCGCGGTGTCGCAGCCGGTGATCACCAGCCTGTAGCGTCGCGCGAGGCGCGCCAGCATCAGGGCCCGCTGGGTGCCCGCGCCGCGGGGGGCCTCCCCCACCAGCAGCGCATCGAGGTTCCCCGCGTGGGCCGCCATCGCCTCGGCGAAGGCCCGCTCCCCAGAGCCCTGCCCCATGCCCTCGGGGCAGGCCGCGTCGAGGAACAGGGTCGCGCCGTCCTCCAGCGGGGGGGCAGGGGACAGGGCGAGGTAGGTGGCGGCGCGGCTCGCCTGGTAGAGGTTGACCGCCTTGGTCGTGGGGACCCGCAGGATCACCTCGCGGGCGCGCGCAGACACTTGATACCAGCTGCGCAGGCCCGCTGCCGCCTGGCGCAGGGTGGGCGAGGGGGGGCCGGCGAACCAGCGCGCGCCGTTGAAGAGCAGCGCCAACGCTACGCCCAGGCGCTCTCCCATCGCGTCGATGGCGGCCCGGAAGGGGTTGGGGTGGAGCTGCCCCACGATCACCTCGGGGTGGAGGACCACGTCGCGGTGGTGGAGCGCGTCCAGGGTTGCCCTGCCTCCCAGCCCGACCACCACCCCCTTGTGCCCTCCGGAGAACCCCGCGTACTGGTGCAGCTCCACCACCCCCACCGAGATCCGCAGGTCCGCCTCCAGCACCAGCGGGTTCACCTCCAGCGGGTGCCCCTGGACGGTCCCCACCCGTACGCAGCGGTCTGGGTCGTGGTTGAGCACCTGCCCCGACCACACGGCGCGGAGCGGCGCTAGCTCCGCCGCGGAGAGGGGACGGTGCAGCCCCAGGCCCACCACGGCGATCCGCGCGCTGCGCGGGGGCAGCCAGCGCTCCAGGGCTGCCAGGGCGCTCACCGCGTCGATCGGCCGGGTGAGGTCTGGCAGGGCGACGAGCGCCAGGCGGTGGGGAGGTGGTGTGAGGGACGCCAGCGCCTCAGCGGGGGTGTTCATCGGCGGATCCTGTTGACGGGAGGCGACCCTCCGCGAAGTTCACGGCGTACTCTGCCTCGCGCCGGAGCAGCGCCCCCCATGGGGCGCGCACCACCAGCCGGCGGGCGATCGCGTACAGCCCGGCGAGGGCTCGGTGGAGGTAGATGAGATCGGGCGGAACAGCGATCTCGGCGTGCATGGGCAGGCGGCGAAGGGTGGGGCGCAGTCGCTCCATCACCGAGTGCTCAGCGGCGCCGATGGTGTACTCCTCGGCCCGGAACGGCGCGGCGATGGTGTCGATGAAGCTCCACAGCAGCCGGCCGGCTTGGGGGCTGTTGCCCCGCCACGCGCCCAGATCCCGCGCTGCTGCCAGCGCCAGCTCCGAGTCCCCGTCCACGCCCGCCAGCGCCGCGCGAGCGTAGTGGGCGATCCAGAATTCGTCGAAGCGCTTCACGCAGCCGAAGTCCACCAGCCCTACGGTGCCGTCCTCCTGGAACAGGAAGTTGCCGGGGTGTGGATCGGCGTGGAGGGTGCGGTGGCGGAAGACCATCTCGAAGAAGAGCCCCCCTAGCGTGTGCCCCGCCCTGGCGTGGGCCTCCGGAGCCGCGCGGCACAGGAACTCCTGGAGCGGCACCCCGGGGAGCAGGTCCATGGTCAGCACCCGATCGGAGCAGAGCGCTGGCACCAGCGCCGGCACCTTCACCCCCTCGCGGTCGCGGAGGAGACGCTGAAACTGAGCGATATTGGCGGCCTCCTGAAGGTAGTCGGTCTCTTCGTGGAGCCTGGCGCTGATCTCCTCGAAGGCCTGGTCGAGCTCCTCCCCGGACCTGCGGAGGAGCTTCCCCGAGCGGAGCAGGGCCCGGAGTACGGTCAGGTCGGTCTGGAGCGAGGGCAGGGTGCCGCGGTGCAGCACCTTCACCACGACCGGGCGGCCGGTGTGCAGCACGCCGGCGTGGGCCTGACCTAGGGAGGCGGTGCCGATGGGCCTCGGGTTGATGGAGGCGAACAACGAGGTGATGGGCCGGCCGAGGGAGCTCTCGATGTCCTCCGCGATCCACCGGTAGGGGACGGGCGGCGCCTCCCTGTTGAGGCGGGAGAGGGTGAGCACCACCTCCTCTGGCAGGTCGATCGCGCCCGCCGCCGCGGCGAGCCCCTGTCCAACCTTCATCGCGGCCCCTCGAAGCTGCCCGAGCTGCTCCGCGATCTGCTCGGCGGCTTCGAGCTGAAAGCGGCGCTTGAGCCGCGCGCGCTCCTCCTCGTCGGCCAGGACACCCTTGAGGCGCTCCTGGAGGTAGGACCGCGTCACCTTGCCGGTGAGGCCGCCGAGCCGTGTCAGCCGATCGAGTCTCCTGCCTGCCATAGGGTCATTCTGCACCCTCTTGAGGGGAGGAACCGTCGCATTCGGCACCAAAGGTGGACCGCGGCCGGGTTGGTCGGGCTATTCTGCGTGCCTCGGAGGTGTCCATGTCTGGCATTCGGATCCCAGAGCTGGCGCGCTGGCGTCGCCTCATCGTGATGATCGCCGCGGCGATGCTCTTGGCGCTGGTCCCGCTCTCGCGCGCGTCGGCGCAGGATGACGGGGATGTAGCGGCGCAGGAAGCGCCCGCTGCTGAGCCGGCGGCGCCTGTGGCTGCGTCCCCCGAGGCGGCGCCTGTCACCTCATCCCCAGAGGCCGCGGCCCTCACGCCGGCGCATGGCGCTGCTGAGCCGGCGGTCGAGGAGTCCAGCGCCCTGATGGGGTGGCTGAAGAAGATCGCGCCCCTCGGCTTGCTGTTGGTGGTGGTGGCGATCGTGTTCTCGCGCCTGCCCAAGGTCAAGGGGATGGATCACCTCACGCCTGAATTCTCGGCGCGTCGCCTGATGAATTGGCTGCCGCTCGGGCTCACGTACTCCTTCATGTACATGGGGAGGTACAACCTCAAGGTCTCAAAGCACGCCTTCGAGACCATGGCCGCGCCCGATGGGTCGGCCCTGATGGGCAACGCGGATTTCGGGATGATCTTCGGGATCGGCACCGCCATCTACGGCGTCTCCTTCCTGATCAACGGCCCGCTCACCGACCGGATCGGGGGCCGCAAGGCGGTGCTCGGGGGGACCGCAGGGGTGATCGCGGTCAACGCCCTGATGGGTGTGGCCTCATGGTCCCTGCTCACGCACGGGGTGGGCAGCCATTTCATTGGCGCCAACTTTGTGACGGTCTTCTCGGTCCTCTACGCCTTCAACATGTACTTCCAGAGCTTCGGTGCGGTGTCGGTGGTGAAGGTGAACGCGCCCTGGTTCCACGTGCGCGAGCGGGGGGTGTTCGGTGCCATCTTTGGGATCCTGATCTCGCTGGGCCTCTATTTCGCCTATGACTGGAGCTTCCTGATCCTTGAGAACATCGGCTTGGCGTGGGTCTTCTTGGTCCCAGCGATCATCCTGACGCTCTTCTTGATCCTCGACATCCTCCTGGTCCGCGACCGCCCGGGCCTCGCAGGTCAGGCGGACTTCAACACCGGCGACGCCACCTCTGGGGACGGGGACGGCCCGCAGCTCGGCGCGGTAGAGGTGTTCAAGTTGATGATCAGGAACCCGATCATCATCACCATCGCCCTGGTGGAATTCTCGAGCGGCTTCCTCCGACAGGCGATCATGCAGTGGTACCGCACCTTCGCCAGCCAGACCAACGCCGTGCTCGGTCTGACGGACTCCTTCGTCTATGAGAACTGGGGGCTGCTCCTCTGTGTGGCGGGGATCCTCGGGGGGATGGTCGCGGGGATCATCTCGGATCGCGTCTTCCAGTCTCGCCGCGGACCGGTGGCGGTGCTGCTGTACGGGGTGATGCTCATCTCAGCTGTGGTGATGACCTTCACGTACACCACCCCGCTGGTGAGCTTCCTGGTGATCTTCATGACCATGGCGGTCATCGGGGTCCACGGGATGCTGTCCGGCACCGCCTCGATGGACTTCGGCGGGGCTAGGAACGTCGGCGTGGCGGTGGGGATCATCGACGGCTTCGTCTACCTGGGCACGGCGGTGATGAGCTTCACCTACGCCATCATCCTCCCCGACGAGGAGCTGGATGCCGCCGGGCACCTGGTGGGTGCAGCGACAGACCCGGCGAACTGGCTCTGGTGGCCTGTCTCGATGATCCCCGTGGCGCTGTTCGGCACCTACATGGCCTCTCGGCTCTGGAACGCGACGCCGAAGGGCTCGAGCGCCGGCCACTGATCGGCGCGAGGCCTGCGCTCTCCTTGGGGGGGCCTCGGCTCGTTCGGCGCGGGGCCCACGCTCCCCGTCTCTGGCTCGCCCGCGCCACCCACCTGGGGCGTCGGTGAGCCTGGTCTGGTGGGGGCCGACGCCCGCCCCCTCCGAGGGATGGGCCGCCCGGTGACGCCTCCCACCGCCCCGCTGGCGGCGGTGAGCTAGCGGCTCAGGAGAAGGGCCACCAGCGCGGCTGCCGCAGCTCCCCGCTGGACCACCACCTCCACAGTCCCCGGCGAGCGCGCTCCTCGCATCTCCATGCAGAGCTGCCTCGCCCGGAGCCGGATCACCAGCCCCCTTGGCTCCAGGGCCTCTTCCAGCAGGTCCGCGAGGCAGCCGCCGAGGCGCTCCTGGAGCTGAGGGCGGCGGGCGCAGTGCTCCAGCAGTCTCGGGATACCGCCGAGCCCCGCGATGCGATCTCCGGGGAGGTATGCCACGTCCGCCTCACCGAAGAAGGGGAGCAGGTGGTGCGCGCACAGGGAGTGAAACGGGAGCCCGCGCAAGATCACCGCATCGGCTCCCACTGCGGGGAAGGTGCTCAGGGCCGGGGGCTCACCGGGGACGAACTCCCGGAGGAGCTCAGTGACCAGCTCTGGGGTCCTGCTCATCTCTGGATCACCAGAAAATCCCAGCTCGGTCAAAAACTCAGCCAGTAACGCGCTCGCTCGATCCATCGCGATCCCCTCGCCAGTGCCCAGGCGCAGCGGGGCAGTTTTGCAGGTTCAACCGGGTCAGCAACGCGTCTTCCGAGAACCCCTGCGCGACCCCTAATTGTGGCCTGTGCAGAGGGCAAGATTTGATGACACAATTCTTGACAGTGGCGCATCTCCATTGCTGGTAAAACAGAGTGCTCCACCCGAGGCGGCTTTCAATGGGGCCTTCTGGGCCCTGGCCTCTGCTGTTTTCTTCCACTGAGCGGGTAACGCAGGTATGAGCGACGAGCGACTCACGGCAGAAGAAGAGAAGGAGATCGCGAGGGAGATCCTACGCCTAGAGGCGGAGGCGCGCGAGTTTCTCGCGACCGTGCCGCTCGCGGGGGATCTCCTCGGCACCCTGCCCACAAGGTCCGAGCGCACTAGGGCCGGCTCCGTCGATCGGCTGGAGTCGGCGGTGGACGCGCTCTGGAAGGCCGGGAAGGAGAGCCCGACCGTCAAGCCCCTCGCCCGCAAGGCGAAGGGCCTCTGGGCGCAGGCGGAGGCCAACCGGTGGCGCCTGGCGATGTCCGGGAGGCGGATCGCGCACGGGGAGGCGCGCAAGCTGGCGGGGCCCTTCCTCGACGAGGAGGACCTGGTCCAGGAGGGCTACGTGGGGCTGCTCAGGGCGGCCAAGCGCTTCGACCCGGATCGGGGGATACGCTTCTCCACCTACGCGCGCTGGTGGGTGCGGGCCCAGATGACACGCGCCATCGACCACACCGGCAGGCCGGTACGCCTCCCCGGATGCGCGGTGGAGCAGACCCGCAACCTGCACAAGGCCAAGAAGCGCTTCGAGGTGCTGGGCGTTGAGTTCGGTGTCACCGAGCTCGCGGAGGAGGTGGGGATCGACGAGCGGCGCGCGCGGCTGCTCCTGTCCCAGGGCGGGACGATCTCGCTGGAGGAGCCGGTGGATGACGGCCCCAGGCCCAGGTCGCTGGAGCGCTTCCTCGCAGATCGCGAGGCGATGCACCCGGACGACGAGGCGATAGGGACCCAGGAGCTCAACCGTATGCACCAGGCCTTCGCCGATCTGCTCTCCGAGCGGCAGCGCTTCGTGCTCACCCGTCGGTATGGCCTTGAGGATGGACAGTTTCGGACGCTCTCGGAGGTCGGGAAGGAGCTCCACCTCTCCAGAGAGCGCGTGAGGCAGATCGAGCGCGACGCGCTGCTCCGCCTGCGGCAGCACTCGGGCATTCGCGAGAACGCCTCGTAGATCTACCCGCGGGGGATTGGACGGGGACGCGCTTTCCGTCTATGGTAGACAGGACGAGGTGCCCTATTCGGCCCCGTTCGAGGTCTACATGTCGCTCTCTGCTGCTCCTCGTGTGTTGTTGGCGCTGTCCGCCGGCGCCCTGTTCGCCCCAGCGGCCCAGGCCGACCCTGGTCCCTGCGACACCTTCTCGCCTAGCGCGGCCCCCAGCGTGTTTCAGGTCGCGGAGTGCCTGAATGATCCCCCGGTGGGGACCTTCAACCCTGTGGTCGAGCGGACATGGAGCGCCAACCCGGTCCATTCAGTGTACGACGACGTCATGATGACGCCCGTGGTTGGGAACCTCACCGACGACAACCACGACGGGAAGATCGACACCGACGACGTGCCGGACATCGCGTTCACTGCCTACAACTGGCAGCGGAACGACATGGACTACCGGTCGCCGGGGGCGCTGGTGGTGATCTCGGGGGGTGACATGCGCACCCACTACTCGATCACGGCCGCAGGGGGATACCCCATCTACGGCGCGGGCGGGGTGGCGATCGGTGACCTCGAGGGCGATGGCAGCCCCGACATCTGCGTCGCGGGTGCCAGCAACCCCGGCGGGCTCTCTGCCGCGGTGATCTGCATGGAGGCGGACGGCTCGCTGAAGTGGGCCGCTGGCGACGAGAACTACGTCTACGGAGCCCCTGCCATCGCGGACATGGACAACGACGGCTTCGCCGAGGTGGTGTTCGGGGACTGGATCTTCGACTCCACTGGCTCTGTGTTGGGAATCGCCGAGCTCTCCGATGGGCGCCAGTGCGACGGGCGCAACTACATGAGCTTCGCGGTGGACTGGGACGGCGGCGGCGACCTGGAACTGGTCACTGGCAACGCGGTCTTCGACATGGCGGGGAACCTCGTCTGGGATGATGGGGACGGCGAGGGCATCCCCGCCATCGGTGACTTCAACGGAGACCAGCTCCCGGACATGGTGAAGGTGACCTGGGGCGAGGTGGTGGTGACGCTGCACGACGGGACGGAGCTCTGGCGCCGCCCCGCACCGGGCACCGGGAACGGCGGCGCCCCTACGGTGGCGGACTTCGACGGAGATGAAGAGCCAGAGGTAGGGGTGGCTGGCAACTCCTACTACACGGTGTACGAGACCAACGGGGACGTGCTCTGGTCCATGCCGGTGAAGGACTGGTCGTCGTCGGTGACCGGCTCGTCGGTGTTCGACTTCGAGGGAGACGGCCGGGCCGAGGTTGTCTACGCTGACGAGGACACCCTGTGGGTCTTTGACGGCGAGACGGGCTCGGTGCTCATGGAGGAGGAGAGCCACACCTCCGCCACCCTCTACGAGTACCCCGTGATCGCGGACGTGGACGGTGATGACTCCACCGAGATCATCATCGTCTCCAACGACTATGACAAGACGGGCACGCAGGGCTTGGTGGTCATCGGCGATGCCGACCACTCCTGGTCCCCCGCGCGGCCGATCTGGAACCAGTTCGCGTACCACATCACCAACGTGAACAACGACGGGTCGATCCCGCGGTTTCAGACCAAGAACTGGTTGAGCTGGAACAACTTCCGAGCGGGGGGCACCGAGCTCGGGCCGTCTCATTGGCTGTCTCAGGTGGGGGCCTACGGGGCAGAGAGCTGTCTCACAGCCTGTGATGAGCACGCGGTGGAGGTCTACCTGCCGGTGTACAACGAGGGCTGGCTCGACACCTCAACCATCGAGGTAGGGTTCTATCGGGTCAGTGGCTCCAGCCGCACCCTGGCGATGACCGCCACCATCCCGGCGATCCCCGCGGACAGCAGCGTCATGGCTGGCCCCTTCGTGATCGACCAGGCCACCTGGGGCACCGGCGACCTGATCGCGGTGCTCGACGATCCCGACGATCAGCCGGAGTGCGATGAGACCGACAACATCGTAGAGCTCGGCGCTTGGCCCTATCCTGACTCGGGCGATCTGTGGGACCAGGACGGGGACGGGTACACCAACGCCGACTGCGGCGGTGAGGACTGTGACGACACCGACGCCTCCATCCACCCCGGCGCGCTGGAGGTGGAGAACGACGGCGTGGATCAGGACTGCAACGGGCAGGACCTGATCGGGGGCGACTGTGACCAGGACGGCGACGGCTACGCCGACGAGGACTGTGGTGGCAGCGACTGCGACGACAGCGACCCCTCGGTTCACCCGGAGGCCACCGACAACCCCGACGATGGCATCGATCAGAATTGCGATGGCGTCGACGGGATGGCCGGCGACGCGGTGCTCCGTCAGAAGTGCGGCTGCGCAAGCTCTAGCGCGTCGCTCGGCTCGATGGTGTTCTGGTTCGTTGGTGCAGGTCTGACCCTGATCCGCCGCCGCTCACGCTGAACCGACGCCAGCCCCGCTGGTGGGGCTGGCGCAGGGCTCCGGACGGAGAGGAGGCGGATCGCCCTTGGGATGGCAGGCAGCCAGGGCTGCCCCCCATCACGCTCTGAGAGCCTGTGGGGCCCCCAAGAACCGGCACGCGCCGCGAGCGTCTCGTGGGTCGACGGGACACGCAGCGGGGCTGCGCTAGGAGGGCCTCCCTCCTCGCTCTCGACGGGCTCGCCGCCCGCGCGTCGCCTTGCCCGGCGCCCGCGCGTCGCCTTGCCCAGCGCTCTCCTGGCCCTTGTCCCAGCCGTCGAGAGGCTGTGGTGCCTAGAGGGTCCACCGGAGGCCGAGCTCCAGCGCCACCTGGTCACTGGGGAGGGCGGTGGAGCCGGTCGCGCGCAGCACCCGCCCGTACAGCACCGAGGTCCCGAGCACCCTGAAGGCGAGCTGAGCCTGCGTCTCGGTGTGCAGCGCGCTGAGGGACCCGTCTCCGAACCCGCCGAGCCAGCGCAACGAGCCCTCGACCCTGCCCAGCCTGGCGCCGGCGGTCAGCTCCCCCCCGGTGATCCAGGTGGGGTCGAGCGTCTGCGCGGTCCACACCCCCTTCCCGCCCGCGAACAGCCCGATCCGGACGTCCAGATCGGAGCCCCCAAGCAGATCGACGCCGATGCCGGTCCGGACCAGCGCCGCGCCCGAACCAGCCGCGCGCGCCTCGGCGTAGACCCTCGCGTCCCTGTGTCCCTCCAGCGCTGCAGCGAGGGAGGCGGCGGGCTGCGCCCCGTTGAGCACCGCGCCCCCCTGTAGCTGGAGGCGGAGCCCTTCGTCGGCCTGAGCGACGCTGAGCGCGAGCAGTAGGGTCAGCATGGATACTCCCGAGTGGCGGGCACGAGCCCAGGGTGCGCTATCTGGGAGACTGGACACCGACGCCAGCCAGAACCGTCCGCTAGAAGCGGACCTACGGACTTCCCCCCTGTGAGGTGGCCCACCGGCATGCGCAGGTTATGGGCTGCCAGAGGAGGGCGGACACGCCGTTGAACAAGCAGGAACAGTACCGAATTGTCATGCCGCTCGGTGAGCAGCGACAGTATGTCGTGTATCAGGTGGAGCGGCTGAACCGGTTCGGGAAGATCGAGGCCCGTGAGGCGCTGCTGCTGCTGCGTGAGACCGCTCCGGACGCGATCCAGCGGCTTCGCGCGCAGGCCCTTGCCCTGCGAAACGGTTCGGTCTCGGGCCTCGCGCGGATGGATCGCCTCGTTGATTTTGAGGGTCGCACCGCGGTGATTAGAGAGCTCCTGGACGGGCTGTCGCTGGATCAGGCGCTCTTTGGCGGTCCCATCCCCGGGGACGTGTCCTCGGCGATCATCGGCAAGGCGGCGTCGGTGCTGCATCAGGCATCCAGCCTGCCCGGCGCGGATGGCCGCCCGCTCGGCCTCCTGCACGGCAGCGTACAGCTCTCCACCCTGTTCGTCATGGACAACGGGCAGGTGTCGGTGCTTGATTTTGGCTTGGTGGGGACCGATCCCACCGATGGGTTTGGGAGGGGCAGGGGCGCGTGGTGCCACGTGCCACCCGAGCGGTGGCGCGGCCTGCACAAGCGGGCGGGCGAGGTCTATTCGCTGGGGACTGTCTACTACCACCTGCTCACCGGGCGTCACTTCCCGGAGGCAGGGCGGACCGAGGACGAGCACCGGGCGCTGCTGGCTTCGGGGATCGAGGGTGTCTCTCGTGAGTACCGCGATCTCCTCGCGAGCATGCTGGACTGGAGCTGGCGCGCGCGCCCCACGCTGCTGGAGGTGCGGCGGCAGACCAAGGAGCTGGTGGGTGGCAGAGAGGGGGTCCTCAAGGCGTGGACCGAGGCGAACAACGCCCTCATCCGCCGGAAGCTCCCCTGGCCCCCCCCTGACGAGTGGTCAAACCGCGTCATCGAGGTGGCTAGCCCCGAGGTAGAGGTGGACGAGGGCGGCCACCAGGCCTGGGACGATGTCACCGCCTCCTACCCCATCGGCGCCCTGCGCATGCAGGGGCGCGCGTTAGAGGACCGTGAGGCCGCCGGGGCACCCGTCAGCCCGCCGCTCGTTGAGGAGAGCGCGGTGGGGGGGCCGCTGATCGCCATACTCAGCGGCCTGGTGATCGTGCTCGTCGTGCTGGTGTTGCTGGTCGCCGGGGTGCTGCTGCTCTTCCTGTAGCGGCCATAGGCGGCTCCCCAGGGCAGATCGCGGGGGGGGCCGGCGCCGCGCACGTCGTGGGCCCCGGACGCAGCCCTGCTGGTCACAGCGGGTGACGGCGCCCTCGGGACGCGAGGCAGCGCCACGGCATCCAGTTGGCCTGGAGCGTGCCTCAGACCTGGTAGGCCATCCCCTCGAACAGGGGCTCGATCTCCGATGCCTCTGTGTCGAAGTCGTCGGGGTAGTGGACGAGCCGCATCTTGGCGCGCAGGGCCGCGGGGAGCGCCGCGAGCTGCTGGTAGTCGGTGTGGATCCCGTAGTTCGTCTCGTGGAGGATCAGATCCGCGGTGGACAGCCACGCGACGAGCTCGGGATCGAAGCGAGTGTCAGCCGAGAAGGCGAGGGTGCGTCCGCCTCCGTGGAGCTTGACCGCGGTGGTGGGGAGCGGGTGCCGCGTGATCCTGGCTTCGACGCGAAAGGGGCCCCACGCGACGGTCTCTGCCACAGAGAGGTGGGAAACGTCGAAAAAATCCCCCTCACCGGCGGCGACGAGGGACTCGCCGTCCTCACCGTAGAGCGTCCCCATGCCCGCCCGGAGGTGTCCCTGCCAGAGCTGTGCGTGCACCCTGGGGTGGGTGAGCAACCGGGTCTTCCGCTTCAGCATGAAGTGGTTGTAATAGGCGAGCCCCTCGAGTCCCGAGGCGTGATCCGCGTGCAGGTGGGTGAGGACGACCCCCTCGATGTCCTGGATGTCCAGCGGGCTGCCGTCTCGGAGCATCTTTCGGATAGGGTGAGGACAGTCGATGAGGACCCACCGATCGTCGACCCCCACGGCGTAGGACGAGGAGTAGTGCAGGGTGGAGAAGGCGTCGCCGACACCCAGCGGGTAGAGGAGCATCCCCATCTTGACCTCCAGTGTTCGGAAGGGTTGAGCATAGCGCCAGCGCAGGAGGGCGGGGGAGGGAATTGCGCGCCGCTGTCCACCTTTCCCTGGCTTGCGGGGCTAGGAGGCCGCTGCAGCCACCAGCGCGCCGTCTCCCTGCGCCTCCTGGGTGAGGCGCGCGGCGGCGGGCAGCCCCCGGAGGGCGGTGCTCTGGGGGGCGTGATCGACCACGATGGGGGCGCCGAGCGTGGCCTGCAGCATCCTCGCGAGCCCACGCGCCTCTGCGCCCTGTCCGGTCAGCAGCACGCCCTTGCGCGCCAACGGCCCGGAAATTTCTCGTGGGACCTGGGAGAGCATGCCCCTGAGCCCCTCGGTGAGGAGGCGGAGGTGCCCCATGAAGGGTCCTGCGATGGCTCCGCTGGCGAGGCTTCGGCGGGCAGGGCGTCGCGAGGTGCTGTCCACCCCCGACACCTGAAGCTGAGGGGCGAGGTAGCTGGAGAGCGGGAACCCGTGGAGGCGCTTGACGCGCTCCAGCTCGGCCCGGCCCACCAGGAGGTTGTGTTCGCTATGCAGCAGCTGGCCAATCTGATGGGTCAGGCTGTCCCCCCCTTGGAGCTGCCGGGAGGCGATGACCTGCCCACGATGGAGCAGCGACAGCGACGTTGACCCCGCCCCGTGATCGGCGATCAGGTGGGTGTCACTGAGGTCCAGCCTTGCGCCAGCAGCGGTCGCGACCGCGGGGTGGATGAGGTGGACCTCGCGAGCGCCTGCGTTTCGGCCCAGGGCCTCCATGAGCCTGCGCTGTGCGGGGCTTGCCCCGGCGGGGAGCGTGGCGAGGAGCCGGATCGGCTGCCAGCCCGCGGCCGCGGGGAGGTCGTGAAACAGGTGCTTGAGGAAGGCCTCTGCGACCGCGACGTCATGGACCAGCCCGCCCTGGACCGGGCGAGAGAGGATGATCCCTCTGGGGGTGCGACCCTCCAGGCGAGCGGCGTCCTCTCCGACGCTGTGTAGGCGGAGCGAGGCGCCGCTCGCGCGCATCGCCGCGACAGTGGGCAGCATCCTCGCGTAGCGCGAGCCGGGCTGTACCAGTAGGGTCGAGGCGGTGCCGAGGTCCAGGAGCACGTCCTGAGACAACCAACTCATCGCGGAGGAGAGCATGTGCGTGATGGGGGAGTAGGGGGGGAGGGGACTGGGGGGAGGGATCCACACCTTAGCGCGAACGATGGGATGTGTGCAAGGTTGACTCTGGATTGAAGTTCGCCGCCGTTGGGGATAGTGAACGCGCCCCGGAGGTGGCCATTGGGCGTCCTTGAGAAAATGCGGGCTGGTACTGACTCCACGTTCATGCAGGTGGTGCTCGGGCTGGTCCTCCTCTCGTTTATCTTCTGGTACTCGACTCCCAACGGAGACAAATCGGGTGTCCTGGCGAAGGTGAACGGGGAGACGATCACCGACACCCTGTTCATGCGTGAGTACCGCATGGCCACCAGGCAGTATGGAGGGGCCCTGTCAGAGGAGCAGGAGGATCTGCTCCGCGCTAGGGTCCGTCAGCAGCTCATCCAAGACGAGGTGCTCAAGCAGGAGGCGACCCGCCTGGGGCTGGTGGTCTCGGACTCGGAGGTCGCCCGGGCGCTACTCGACGTGGAGATCTTCCGGGGGGACGATGGTCGCTTTGATCAGCGGCTGTACCAGGGCTTCCTGCGCGGCGCGGGTTTCACCAGGACCGACTACGAGGAGCGCCTCAGAGACTCGCTGTTGCGCGACAAGCTGCAGCGGCTGGTCTTCTTCGGCGCCACGATCTCCGATCCGCTTGTGAGGGACTACTTCGTCCGCAACAACACGAGGATGGAGGTGTCCTACGTGCGCCTCAACCCAGCGGAGATGGTGGGCAGGGTCAGCCTGGACGCAGGGGCGGTGACGAGTTGGATCGCTGAGAACCCAGACTGGCTGAAGGCGGAGTACGACGGCGACTTCGCACGCCTCTATGACGTCCCAGAGAAGCTCGCCTTTACCACCCTGGAGCTGGATGTGCTGCACGATGGGCTCGGGGTGGCGGAGCTGCTCTCTCGGGCCAAGCTGGTGCTGCAGCGCGCTCAGGCGGGCGAAGACTTCGACGCGCTGGTCCGAGAGTGGTCCGATCAGGTGGTGCCGCCGATGGAGGCTACCGCGGTCCCGCAGCTGGCGGAGGAGGTCTCCGCCGCGCTGGCTGGGCTGGAGGTGGGGCAGCTCTCCGCGCCGGTGGTGACGGACAGCGCGGTGTTGGTCCTCCGCCTCGATCGCCGCGAGCCCGCCCATGTGATCCCGCTGGAGGAGGTGCAGGACACCATCGCGGAGCGCATCCTGCGGCAGCAGAAGGCCCCAGGCCTGGCGTCTACCCTCGCCGATGATCTGCTGGCTCAGTGGATCGCTGGGGGCGCGGCGCCTCAGGCGCTGCTGAGCGAGAGCGCGCTGAGGGTGACCTCCTCTGGGCCGTTCCTGGTGGGTGAGGGGCCTGGCAAGCAGGGGCCACCGGCGCAGATGGTCGAGGCCGCGACCGCGGCGGAGGTGGGCGCTGTACTCCCTGAGGTCTACGAGTCCAACGGGGTGCTCTACGTCGGCGCCCTGACAAGCCGTGAGGACCCGGACATGACCCTCTTCGAGGTGGAGAAGGAGCAGGTCCGCGAGGAGGCGCTTCGGGCTCGCAGGCAGGAGCTCTTCCAGCACTGGGAGGAGGATCTGGTCGCGCGAGCGGACATCCGCTGACCGGTCTCCGCTTCTTCGCCGGTCGATTCTTGACCGGTGTTACCACGCGCCTCGCGGTCTTATTCAGACCGCGAGGCGCGTCCAATTCAGGCCGATTGATTCGCTGCGAACTCTGCTCTGTCTGGTGCAGGGCATGCGCTGGTGGTGGTCCAAGGATCCTTGCGCGCATCTGGGTGGACAGTCTGGATCGGGGCGACTAAAAAGCGCGCGCTTGGTCCGCTTCACCGCCGGCCCCCAGGCGTCCCGCACTCTTCAGGAGTGACCGGGGTTTTTGTTCTATTGACATGTCAACTGAATGCCGAGAGTCTACATAAACTTTCTCTCAATCTTGGCCTTTCGCTTTACATGATCGCTTGGTCTCGGTACATTCAGATCAGCCCCGCCAAGGCTTGGGCGGGCCGAAAACAGAAGGACTCCGCTCCCCTCCTCTTCCCTCCCCCCGGAGACGGTCCCCCCGTCCTCCTCCTCAAGACATTCCCATGTCGACCCTCCCCCAGCGGATTCGTTCTGGTCCCGTAAACCCCGCCCGAGCCTTGGTGGCGTCCGCCTCAGGCTGGGTGTCGCACCTCACGTGGCAGGTGCTGCACCCGGCAGAGCGCGGTGGATTCCTGAGCGCACCTGCTCCGCCCCCCCTCGCGCGGCTGCGCGACGTGCCGCGGGACGGCGGCGCCTCCGCGGTGTATTTTCTGCCCCCCGCACCAGGCGGCGCCGGCGAGCCGGTGCTCCTGGGGCTGGGCCTGGGGCTGGGGGTGGACAGCGCGCGCTTGGGCGGACGCGGTGGGCTGGCGAGCGCCCTGGCCAACGCGGGCTTCAGCGTCTACTGGCTGGGCCAGAGCGGGCATCGCGGCGGGGCCACCGTGAACTTTGACGCGCTGGTCGAGCGGGACGTGCCCGCAGCGGTGCGCCAGGTCCTAGCGCACTCTGGATATCCACGCCTGCAGTGGATCGGCCACGGGCTCGGAGCGCTTCTTGGCCTCGCCTGGGCTGGCCGACACGCGGGTGAGGGCCTCGCCTCCATGAGCTGTCTCGGCGCCGACGTGCGCCCTGTCAAGAGCGCGCGTCGCGCCCTGGTCGGTGGGGTGGCCGAGTGGGTCGGGGAGCCTCTCCCGCTGGACGCCCTGGGCAGAGCCGTGAGCCCGCTGGTTGGCGCCCGCCACGCGAGCGCGCTCTCCGGCGGTGCGCCCAACGCGGTGCGCTCCCTGCTGTACGGGGGGCTGGAGCCAGTCCCCTGCGCCCTCGCCGGTCAGGTGGGGCGCTGGCACCGGGATGGTCTCTGGGCGAGGGCAGACGGTACCGGCGCCTACCTCGCGGACCTTGAGAGGGTCCAGGCACCCCTGTGGGTGGCGCAGGCCGCGGGGGACAGCACCTGCGGTCAGGCTGCTGGCTCGGCGCTGCTAGAGGCCTGGGGAGGAGGGGAGCGGGAGCTGCTCCAGCTTGGGCCAGAGGCGGGGCACCTCGATCTGCTCCTCGGTGAGATCGCCGAACGCGAGGTGGTGCCGCCCCTCGTCCGCTGGATAGCCCAGTGGCGACGGAGCTGTTGGGAGGACGCAGACGGTGGAGCGCGCCGGGTGTGCTGAGCGCCCCTCGACCGCGCGACGGCGCCGAGGTTAGGTGCCGACGGAGGGGCTGTTCAGAGCGCGCGCGAACCTACGGGAGTGTACCGACATGCAGAGCACCCGCGAGACCATCGCCAAGAACTTTGTCGAGCGCTACGGCGCGGACGGGCTCGCGAGGCTGCTGGACGCCCTCGACCGCGGCGAGTCTGGGCAGCGCATCGCGGAGGAATTCCAGGTCAGTCGTGAGCGGGTCCGGCAGTGGAAGAACAGCTTTGGTCGGGTAGTCACCCTGTACGAGGTCTTCCCAGAGGTCGCGGCGCTGGTCCAGCCCCCAGCGGCGCCCGCGAGGGCCACCTCCGGGGAGGAGGAGGTGCTATCCATTTCCCTTGGGGGGATCGATCTCGTCGAGGACCTCTAGCAGCGCCTCTCCGAAGTCGCGGACCTGCCAGCGCCTCACGTCCGGGACCTCCGCGAGCTCCTCTAGCGAGGTGGGGCGGTAGCGGGCCACGTTGGCGAGGACCGAGTTGGAGGCGGTGGTCGCGGGGGCGAGGCCCGGGTTCCTCCGCATCAGCTCCTTCCGCCACTCCTTGAGGCGCAGCAGCGCTCTCTCTGCGCTCTTCCCCTGGAGGCCGACGGGGATCTTCTCCCTGCTCGGGCCCTTGCGGCGCTGCCGTGGGATCGGCTGCGTGTCCGCGAGGCCCTCCTCCACCGCGGCGAGGAGCGCGGACCTGTGGCGGCGCTTCAGGCCGTGCATACCGGGGATGACCCGGTCGAGATCATCGGCGCTGCGGGGGGCGGCGCGGGCCACGTCGATCAGCACCCCGTCGGGGATCACCTTGTAGACCGGGCGGTCCATGCGGCGCGCCTGCTCGTCACGGTAGACGTACAGCTTTCGCAGGATCCTGAGCTCGCGGGTGTCCAGGGTAGACGCCTGCTTCACGCGAAGGAACGCGGTCTTGTCGTCCTTGGGGTGCTCCCAGCGCCGGCGGGACAGCAGCTCCCCCTCCTCTCGGACGTGCCTGAGCTTTCCGGCCCTCCTCAGCCGACGGATCAGGATCTCTCGAATGGCGAGCAGCCAGTGGGTATCGCCCTTTGCGTAGTCGAGGTGCTCCTCGAGCAGCGGCCGGGAGGACCAGTCGTGGCGCTGGTACTTCTTGTCGATGACCTCGCCGAAGAAGCGCCCGATCAGGTCGGCCAGGCCCACCTTTGGGAAGCCCAGCATCTGAGACGCGATCATGGTGTCGAAGATCCCGTTGATCTCGAAGCCGAAGTCTCGGGTCAGGCTCACCACGTCGAAGTCCGCCCCGTGAAAGATCTTGCAGATCGAGGGTGAGGCGAAGATGGGCCCGAGGGGCGACAGATCGTCGATTTTGAGCGGGTCCACGATGTAGTCGGTGTGCAGGTCCGAGAACTGGATCAGACAGACCTTCTCGCGGTAGTGGTACATAGAGTCGCTCTCGGTGTCGACGCCGATGACGGTCGCCTTGGCGAGGCGCGCGACCATGCGGTCCAGCGTCTCCGCGTCCTCCACCATCCAGAGCGGTATTTCCTCAGACATCAAGTCTCCCATGGGATGCCCCTACCTAAGCGAGCGTGGGCCTCGGCTCAACACCTGTTGGTGAGACCGCCCAATTCGGATATAGACGACGGTGGTCAACATCCCAAGGAGAAGGAATGCACTCAGAGGTCGAGCCGGTCGAGGCCGCGGCGAAGCGCCTGCAAGAGCACCTCGGCGACGCCCCCCAGCTCGCTATTGTCCTCGGATCTGGTCTGGGTCCACTGGTTGACAAGGTGGACCTGGAGGCCTCCGCGCCGTTCAAGGATCTGCTGCTACCAGAGTCCATGGTGCCAGGGCACGAGGGCAACGCCCACGTGGGGACGCTTGGCGGGAGCCGCGTCGCTGTGATGGCGGGGCGCGTCCACTACTACGAGGGCTGGACCGCCAATGAGGTGGTGCGGTCCATCCGCGCCTTGGAGGCGTGGGGGGTGAAGAAGCTGCTGCTCACCTGCTCCGTCGGGGGAATAGGCGAGGCGTTCACCCCCGGGCGGCTTGCGCTGCTCGCGGATCACCTCAATTTCCAGAACGACAACCCGTTGCGCGGCCCGGTGTACAAGGGGCTCCGCTTCCCGGACGTGAGCGGCGCCTATGACACCGACATCCGCGCGGCACTGCGCGGATCCGCCGAGGCGATCGGGGTGGACCTGCTGGAGGGTGTGTACGCGGCCATGAACGGCCCCGGCTACGAGACCCCCGCCGAGGTCCGTATGCTCCGCACGCTGGGCGCCGACATGGTGGGGATGTCCACCGTCCCCGAGGTGATGGCGGCGGTTGCCCTGGGGATGAGGGTAGGGGTGGTGGCGGTGGTCTCCAACAAGGCCGCGGGGCTCCCTGGATCGATCCTCGATCACCGGGACGTCACCGAGGTAGCGAGCCGCGCCGCCGAGAGCCTCTCCGCGATCCTGATCGGGGCCATTCCCCAGCTCTGATCACACAGCGGGCGCGGTAGGCCGGGCCTCCTCTGGGGCGTCGCCAGGTCTTCCCAAGGGGGCGGTCTCCTCGCCAGTCCCGCGGCACAGCGCGCCGCCTCCCGGGGGTGTCGCTGCACCCGGCTGGTGGTCGAGGGGCGCCTACCAGCACGAGGGCCAGAGGGGACCGCTGCACCCGGCTGGTGGTGCTCGGCGCGCGGCGATGTCGGGCCACCCACGCACCCCTCGCGTTCCCCCACCTGGACGAGGCGCGCGACGCGGGCCGGCCAGCGCGATGGGATGCCAGCGAGCGCGAGCGGTCCCCAGGGCTCCCAGGTGAGGTGAACGCTTGGCGGGCGCGTCGCCGGCCTGTCCTCGCAGGGGGAGGGTGAGCGGCCCGGGATGCTGCTCGCTCGGCGCCACCGGCGCCCCTTGCAGGAGATCCGGCCCAAGCGTCCGTCCCCTGCTCACGATAGCCGTCGAGTCGCATGGCAGATCCTGCGCTATGGAGGAGATCGCGATACGCGTGACGGCCCCGATCCGCTGGCCCCTCGACGCGGGTCCTTTTTCCTGCGCTCGTCGCGTACCAAAGTGCGCTTCCTTCCCAGGGAACGGCGGTCACGCGCCGATCCGCCTAGCGACTCGGCGCCCGTTTACAGTCTGGAGGACTCGACGAGCAACTTCATCCGCTTGTTCCATTGGAATGATGAAGCGCTTCTTGTGGGACTGTCCGGCTGGTTGACCAGTGCAGGCCTGACCGATCGGATCGGGCTCACCAGCCCCTTGCAGCCCCCGCCGCGCCCGTGGCGCGTCGCGGCAGGGTGCTGTCACGAATCAACCAACGTTATCGACGCGGGCCTCGCCCTCCGCGCCGGGCGCTGGGTGACGCCGAGCCTCGGACAAGCTGGGGGTTCCACGACTTTGTGGGCTCGGACCGGAGCTCCTGCCTTAGGGAAGCGATCGCTGCCGCGCGCGTAGGGCTCCTCGGCGCGGAGCAGCGGCCGCGACCCCTGGCGAATTGAGCGAGGGCGGTCCCGCGCGGCACCCGCGCGCGAGGCAGCCGCGCGTTGGGCGGGAAGGCCGGACTAGTCGATGTAGTAGCGCACGCCCAGGTAGCCGCTGCCGCCGTAGCTGGCGCCCTTGCGGTAGCGCAGCCCGTACTGCAGATCCCCCACCAAGCGCAGGTTGCGCGCCACCTCGTAGGTCGCGCCAGCACCCAGCTCGCCGAGGAGGAATTCCGTGTGGTCTACGGTGAGGAAGCCCGCCCCCAGCGCGCCGATCAGGTGGACCTGGAGGGACTCTGGCTGCCCGTAGACGCCCATCTGCAGCCCGACCGTGGCGTAGCCCACGTCCCTAGGCTCGCGCCGGTACTCGCACACCACGTTGTCGGGGACGAAGTTGGTGGCCAACTCGGCGGGATCGGTCTGTGGGGCGTCCTGCATGTAGAAGCCACGCATCACACCGATGAACCGGTCGTCCTTGTCGCCCAGGAGCACCTCGACGCCGCCGCCCATGTGGGGGAGGGTCTCGGTGAGGGAGTACTGCGTCATCTCGGTGGAGCTGTCGTAGAAGCGGAGGATCTCGGTGTGGGCCCCTCCGGTGGTGATCAGGCCGAAGCCCCCGGCCAGGGCCGGAGTGGCGAGCGTCAGCGAGGAGAGGGCGGCGAGAAGGCGCATAGAGGCTCCGTGGTGGCGCCGGTTGTGCGCACCGGACCCTGTGGGGTACCAGCGGGCTGGTGGCGCGAGGGCACCGGCGCGAGGCGGGGGTATCGAAGACCGCAGTGAGACAAGCCTGAATAGCCCCTTTGAGGGGCTCGGGTCAACCGCCGGTCGAAGAGATAGGGTACTACGGGATCTCTGGCGCAAGCACCTCGAAGTCCTGTGGCGCGCTGCTGCCGAAGCGGTTGGTCAGCACCAGGGGGACCGCCCCCGCGGGGAGGTCTGGCACCGCGAAGCGCCCGGTCTGCGCACAGGGAGCACAGGCCTCTTCGCAGGGCAGACAGGGCTCGCAGGCGCCGCAGGACTCCTCCTGCAGGCAGGTGTCGCACGCGTCGCAGTCCTCCCGCTCGATGGCCAGGACCTCGGCGGGGTGCCCGTCGACGAGCACCGAGGTGTCCATCCGATCTGAGAGCGGGCCGCCGCTCAGGGTGATCTCCGCCCCTGGCGCGCCCTCGGTGGCTTCGAGGATCAGCTCCACCTCGCACTGTATGAAGCTGTAGGGCTCGGTGGTGTCGCAGCCCGTGAGGAGCAGGGCGCTCAGCAGCAGGATCATCAGAGCTCCGTGGCCATGTCTTCTAGGGTGACCTGCCCGGCCGCGCCCCCCGTGGACTCTGGCACCGTGTCAGAGAGGAAGGGGTAGAGGCGCCCCCCAGAGGTGACGCGGCGGCCGGTGGCCTCGTCGATCGAGATCCAGTCGACGCCACCGCGATAGGCGAAGGGGATGTCCGTTTGCTTGGGGATCGCGACCTTCATGTAGTCCATCCAGATCGGCAGCGCGGTGCGCCCACCGGTGGAGGACACCCCCAGGCTGCGGGGCTGGTCGAAGCCCACCCAGGCTGCGGAGATCACGTCGTTGTTGAACCCGACGAACCAGGCGTCCTTCTCGTCGTTGGTGGTGCCGGTCTTCCCGGCGACCTCCAGCCCCAGGCGGTTCGCCGCCGCCGCGGTGCCCTCCTGCACCACCCCGCGCAGGAGCCACCGGACCACCGACGCCACCGCGGGGTCGATCACCTGCTCCGGTGGCTTCACCTCGTGCTGCTCCAGCACGTGACCGTTTCGGTCCTCGACCTTCTCTACGAAGTAGGGCTGCACGAGTGTCCCGTCGGTGGCGAAGGCGCTATAGGCGCGCACCAGCTCCTCCATCGTCAGCGAGGCGGAGCCCAAGCCCATCGACATGTCGCAGGCGCGGCACATGTAGACGTCGTCGGGCTTCATCAGCTGCCGGTGGCGGGTGTTGGTCAGCTCCGGGTCCTTGGCGGGGAAGCGATCCATGCAGATGGTGGAGTCCGGGGTCTCCCGCACCCAGGGGCAGAGCAGGTCGTTCTCTGGAGTGGGGATGAAGCCCTCGGGCAGCTCCCCTGCGGGGTTGCCGCCGATCCCCAGCTTGCGGGCGAAGGCGTACACCACGTCCTCGTTCATCCCCGGATCGATGGACTCCAGCACCCGGATGGTGCAGGTGTTGCGGGACAGGGCGAGCGCCTTGCGGAGGGTGATGTTGCCCATGTAGTCGTTGCCGTAGTTGGCCGGCTTCCAGATGAAGTCCTCGGTGCTGGCCGCGAAGGCGATGGGCGCGTCCGCAACGATGGTCGCGGTGGTCACCCGCTTGGACTCGATCGCGGCGCCGTAGACGATCGGCTTGAAGGTAGACCCTACCTGGCGGCGGGACTGGATCGCCCGGTTGAACTGGGACTTCAGGAAGTCGGAGCCTCCGACCATCGTGCGCACCGCCCCGGTCTTCACCTCCATCGACAGCAGCGCCGCCTCCACCTCGGGGTCCTGCCAGAGGCGCATCGCCACGAGCTCCTCCGAGCTGCCTGGGGTGCGCTTGAAGGCCTTCTCCACCTCGGCGTCGCGGGTGGAGAGCTTCTCCACCTTCACCCGCACCACATCCCCGACCCGCAGGATGGGGCCGTCCTTCTCGCCGTCGCCGTCCGAGTCGACGTTCTCCAGCAGGGTGGTCTGGTCCCGGTAGCGCCAGGAGCGCGCGGGATCAGGCTTGTAGACCCACTTGGACCACTCCAGGGGGATGAGGCCGTCGTGGGCGCCGAGCCCGACCCGGGCCCAGCCCGCGTTGACCTCGGTGATGACCGCTCCCTGGTAGATCTCTCCCTCAGTCAGCGGCGAGATGGCGGGCTGTTCGATGCGACGCGCGGCGTCCTGCTCGAAGACCCAGGCGTCCTTCAGCTCCTGCTCACGCTTGTCGCGGTGCTCCTGGATCTGCCCCTTGCCGATCTGGGTGATGCCCTCACGGCGGAAGCCCATCCGCTGGTCCACCTCGTTCACCTGCCGGGTGACGGCGTCCTGTCCCACGCGCTGCAGGTCAAGATCACAGGTGGTGGTGATGCGCAGGCCCTCGTTGATGACCCGGTCCTCGCCATAGCGATCGACCAGGTACCTCCGCGCGTACTCGGTGAAGTGGGGGGCGGTCTCCAGGAAGTCGTTGCGCCGCTGCACCACGTTGACGTGCTCCGCCAGCGCCGCCTCGGCCTCCGCCTCGGTGAGGTAGCCGTTCCGCTGCATCTGGTAGATCACATACTTCTGCCGCGCTCTGGCCTTGGACCAGTGCCGGTGGGGGCTGTAGTCCGAGGGGCGCTGGGGCAGGCCCGCCAGGATCGCCGCCTCCGCCACGGTCAGGTCGGTGACCGACTTGTCGAAGTAGGTGCGCGACGCCGCCTCTACCCCGTAGGCCTGGGAGCCGAGGTAGATCTGGTTCAGGTACAGGTAGAGGATGTGGTCCTTGTCGTAGGCCTCCTCGATGCGCAGGGCCAGGATCATCTCTTTGAGCTTGCGCTTGATCTTCTTTTCGCGGGTGAGGAGGAAGTTGCGCGTGACCTGCTGGGTGATGGTCGACGCGCCCTGAGCCATGCGACCCTCTAGGGCGTTGCGCCCAAAGGCGCGCACGATGCCCATCCAGTCCACCCCGCCGTGATCCCAGAAGTTGGCGTCCTCCGCGGAGATAAAGGCGTCCTGGACGTGCTTGGGGATCTCGTCGAGGGGGCGAACGTAGCGCCGCTCCTCGTAGATTTCGCCCAGGATGCGCCCCTTGTGGTCGTAGACCTCGGTGACGGCGGGGGGCTCGTACCCCTGGAGCGTCTCGATGCTTGGCAGGTCCTTGGAGAGGTAGACGTAGCCAGCGACGCCTGCTGCTAGCCCCGCGAGCGCGAGCAGGGCGCTCGCGCCCAGGGTCCACCGCAGGAGCCTGCGGAGCAGGCCCCGCTTCTTGGGGGTAGGGGGGGTCTTGCTGGCCACCGCGGGCTCCTTTGCATGGGACGGGCCTGTGGGTCTAGGGCGGATAAGCGGATCAGAGGCCTCCCACAAGGCCGGGTCCGCGTTCGGAGGCAGGATCCCGCCCGCCAGGCCTCCGTCGGGGGTGCGCCCCGACACCACGGTGCGGGACTGGGCCTCGGGATCCGCGATCTGGGTGCCGTCGGGGGTGTCCGAGGCCACCGCGGTCCGCTGGTCCGTGGAGGGGGTGGACTGGACCTTGGCGAGCGCCTGCCTGAGCTGATCCATGGCGGTAGAGAGGTCGGGCATGGAGCCGGTGGCCTCGTCAGCGAGGCGCTCGGCGCGGGTCGCGAGGGTCTTGGCTCGGGTGGCGTCGCGCTCCTGGTCGAGCTGATCGGTGGCCGCGAGCGCCTCGCCGATGGCCTGACGGACCCTTGTCGCGTGGGTCTGGATCTTGTGGTACGAGCGCTGCACCGCCGGGGCGTCCTCGTCCGAGGCGGCGGCGCGCGCCTCCCTGAGCAGGGTGCCCAGAGAGGAGGCAACCGCCTGTGCCGCGGCTCTGGCGCGCCGCCCCTGCTCGCGCGCCTCCTGCAGGTGCGCGGTGGTGTCCCGCTGCTCGATCGCTTGCGCGCAGCGTGAGGCGGCCTCGTCCACCTGGCGCAGGGCTCTCGCCGCGGCCTCCTCCCCAAGCCTGATGAGGTGCAGCGCCTCTGCCTCGTCGAGGGTATCGATCCGCTCCCGCAGCTCTTGCGCAGAGGCGGCGCACATGCGATCCGAGGCGCGGGCCGCCTCGATGAGCGCAGACGCTCCGGGGGCTGCGCAGCCCCGGAGGGGCTCAAGCGCCGCGACCACCCGCTGGTGGGTCTCCTCTGCCAGCTTGAGGGAGCGGGGGACCAGGGCGGTCCGATCAGGGTGCCCGCCGCCTGGCGTCGGGAGCCCCTCCTCTCTCACCGCGTCCAGCCCCTCCTCCACGGTGCGGGACAGCTCCAGGGTGGGGTGGGCCATCCCATCGAGGGCCTCCTGGGCCCTGGCGAGCTGCGCCCTGCCCACGGCGAGGTCCTTGGCCACTGTGCCGTCGCTGACCGCCTGCTCCACGGTCGCCCAGAGGCGCCGAACCCGGAGCCCCAGATCCTCGGCCTCCTGCTGCGCCCTGGCCGCGCGCGCGCCGCCGCTCCCTGCCCGCTTTCGGGCCGCTCTGAGGCCGCTCAGCGCCTCGTCACAGCGCCGGTTGAGGGTGGCGGCCTGCTCTCGCACCTCGTCGAGGCGCACCCGCAGGGACCGCGCAGCGTCCGCCTCCGCCGCGGGCTTGCGCGAGCGGGGTGGGAGGGGGGTGTGCTCCTCGTCGCGGAACCGCTTCCCGCGGGCGCGGAGCTGGTCCATCACCCCTGTGGGGTAGGTGATGGTGACAGGGTTTCCGCAGCTCGCGCACTGGACGCGGGCTCCTGGGAGCGGGTAGGGCTCGCTGAGGGTCGTCGGGCGACCGCATACTGGGCAGGAAATCTGGAGGGGCATGGGCGACCGCGGAGGGGGGGAGGGGGACAGAGATCCTGGGGAAAGATAGCTTCTCTCCGTGCTGATGACCAGCGACTTCGCCAAGTGACCGATGTCACCGTGTGCAACGGGATACCCTGCCCCCCAACAGGGGCGCAACGCTTTGTCCCCGCGGTTGACGGTGCGGGGCCGCGACCGTACGATTCAATCGGTCAGGCAGCCCCTGATCACGGAGACGCGATGCGGGTGATGCTCAAGACCTCTCTCTTTGTCGTGGGCCTGGGGGTGACCTCGCTGGTCGCCGCAGGCATCCTCCTGGGCGGGAGCGAGGCGGACGCATCCCCTCAGGTGGCGGGTCAGCGCCTCGGGCGAGGGTACGCGCTGGGCGACCTGAAGCTGATGGAGCACGCGCTCTTCTACATCGAAGAGACCTACGTCGAGCCGTCTCGGGTGGACTTCGAGCAGATGTTCGTGGCGGCGCTGGAGTCGGTGGAGCGGCGCATTCCGGCTGTGATGTTCCGCCGCCAGGTGGGCGGCAGCCTGCTCCACGCAGAGATCGGCGACTTCCGCACCGCCTATGAGGTGCAGCCGATCCGCACCCGCAAGGAGCTGATGGCGCAGCTCAAGGTGGCGGCGGAGCTGCTCAACGATCACCTGACCGCAGCGGACATCCCCTCGGTGGAGGACGGCGCGCCGCCCTTCGCGGAGATCGAGTACGCGATGATCAACGGGGTGCTCTCCACCCTCGATCCCCACTCGATCTTCCTCCCCCCCAAGGCCAGCTCCGAGATGGACATGGAGAACGAGGGGGAGTTCGGGGGACTGGGGATCACGATCGTGCTGCGAGAGGGCAAGCTCACGGTGGAGTACCCCATGAAGGACACCCCCGCGGAGCGCGCGGGCCTGATCCCAGATGACCACATCTCGCGGATCGACGGGGAGTCCACGATCAACATGAGCCTAGACGAGGCGGTGAGCCACCTGCGGGGTCCGGTGGGCAAGCCGGTCAACCTGGAGGTGAAGCGCGCGGGCCTGTCCGAGCCGCTCAAGGTGACGGTGGTCCGTGCGGCGATCGAGCTGCAGCGGGTCGAGTCGGTGATGCTCGACGGGGGCATTGGCTACGTCACCATCCAGGGCTTCCACTCCAAGGTCGGCCTGCAGCTCCACGAGGAGCTAGAGAAGCTACACGCGCAGGGGACACTTCGGGGCCTGGTGCTGGACCTGCGGGGGAACCCCGGGGGCTACCTGACCCAGGCCATCGCGGTGGCCGACACCTTCCTCGACCAGGGGGTGATCGTCTCGACGGTGGACGGCAACGGGCGGACCCTCGACCAGGAGTCCGCTGAGGCTTCGGGCACCGAGCCCAAGTACCCTATCGCGGTGCTGGTCAACGCAAATTCCGCCTCCGCCTCGGAGATCGTGGCGGGTGCCCTCCGCAACCACGATCGCGCCGTGATCGTCGGCGAGCGGAGCTTCGGGAAGGGGTCGGTGCAGAACCTCTACCCCTTCTTCGACACCTCGAAGCTCAAGCTGACCATCTCCGAGTACCTCACCCCGCACGATCGGAGCATCCAGTCGGTGGGGATCCCTGCGGACATCGCCCTGGTACCGGCGGTAGTGGACCGGCCGGAGGACGCCGACGGCGAGCCCTACAACTTCGCGCTGCTCACCTGGCGGGAGCGGGTGCGGCGCGAGGCGGATCTCGATCATCACTTGGCGCGGCACAGCGCCGAGGAAGAGACCCCGGCGTGGACGCTGGCCTACTGGCGCGCCTACGAGATGGGGCGGCGCAAGCCCGAGCTAGATGTGTCGCAGGACTACGAGGTGCAATTCGCGCGCGACCTCCTCGCGGCGAGCAAGGGCTGGACCCGGTCTGATGTGCTGTCCACCGCTGGTCCGGTGGTGGCCCGCCACAGGGACGCCGACACCGCGCGCATCGTGAGCGCCTTCAAGGACCTCGACGTGGACTGGACCGACGGACCCGCGGTGGCGGAGCCCTCGCTGGAGATGCGCTTCGACGTGGGGGCCGACGGCGTGCTCCGCGCGGGGGAGGAGGAGACCGCGACCCTCACCGTGACCAACACCGGGTCCGCTCCGCTCTACCGCCTGTTCGCGGTGGGCGAGTTTGGCAGCGACTCACTGGGCACCAGGGAGTTCCCTATCGGCCGCCTGGAGCCAGGCCAGACCAGGTCCTGGCCGCTCACCGTCGCCGTGAATTCCGGCAACCCCTCCGAGCAGATCCCGGTGGAATTCCGGTTCCGAGACACAGCGAACCGCGACGTGCTGGAGGTGAAGCGGCAGCTCCAGATTCAGGGGCACGCGATCCCCGACCTCACCTGGTCCTGGGCGATGGTGGATGAGGCTCCGGGTGGGGATGGCGACGGGCTGCTTGAGGTTGGCGAGCGACTGCGCCTCAGGCTGACCGTCACCAACCGGGGGGAGGGCCCCACCGAGGAGGTGGTGGCCCGCCTCAAGAACAAGTCTGGCAAGGCCCTGGACATCGTGTCCGGCACCCTGGAGCCCGGCAGGATGATGCTGGATGGCAAGCCCTGTGAGCCCACAGAGGCCGGGATAGAGGCTGGTCGTGTCGTGGGGGACGCCGCTGATCCTGCGGCGCTGTGGGAGAGCCTGGAGCCGCCGGTGTACCCCGCAGCGTGCCGCCGGGTGATGGCGCCAGGCGAGAGCTGGACCGGAGACTTCCTGATGGAGCCCAAGCTGGCGCAGGATCCGGGCCGAAAGGTGGAGCTGTCGCTGGGTGACGCCAGCGCCTATGACTACGCCTCGGTGATGCGGGCGGGCTTCTACGAGTACTTCATGCGCGAGGAGACGGTCGCCTTCGATGTGGGCTGGCCCGGCGAGCGCTCCACCCTGCGCGCGCCGCCGATCCTCACGGTCACCGCAGGCGACGAGCCTGTGGTGGACAGGCCGATCCTCACCGTCTCTGGCCTAGCCACCGACGAGCGCGGCCTGAAGCACGTGATGGTCTTCGATCAGGTGCGGGGCGAGACGCTGGCGGGCGAGGTGGCTCAGCCGCTGGCGGGGAACGACGCCATGGCGCGGGCCGACAAGGTGTTCTTCCAGGGGAGCCCCGCTGGGGCCGAGATCAAGTCCTTCCCCTTCACGGCGGACGTGAGCCTCGAGCCGGGACAGAACACCATCACGATCATCGCCACCGACGACCAGGGCTTCACCACGACCCGCTCGGTGGTGACCTGGTACGAGGCGGGGCCGGTGGTGGCGCGCTGACACCTGGCCTCGCGGGCACCGGTCCATCGCCCGGCCGGTCTCACAGGAAGCGCTTTATCCTTCCATAGGAGCCATCCGATGGAGGTGCTCGTCGAGCCTCCCAGACGGGCGCCGCATCGCGCCTCTTGGGGCGCGCCTGGAGGGGCCGGCCCCGCCGTGGGCGCTGCCCGCTCCGGCGCCCATCGGGGCGGAGCTGCTCCCCCTTTGTGTCGCGTGCAGACCCACAGGCGCCTCGCGAGGGGGCCGGACCATCAGGCGCGTCGCCCCTGACCTCTGGTCAAGAGCCCCGTGCCGCTCGGCGCGCCGCGGGGCAGGCCGCGCGCTGATCCGGCGTCCGGCCAGTCTTCCGGGCGCCGACCATCATGGCATAGGAACAACCTTGCGCAGTGTTGAGCGGGTCCTCCGGGCCGTCACCGCGCGCCTGGGTCGCCAGGCGCTGTCGCCGCGCGACCGTCGCTCCCTGCCGAGGAAGCGCGCGGCAGTGCGCGACGAGCAGGCCCGGGGGCAGGCCCGCGCGTGGGCGCCTCAGGCCTCAAGCCTGAGCTGCGCCTTGACCGCGTGGAGCAGGGCCTGGTGGGTGTAGGGCTTTGGGAGGAAGCCCAGCCCCCGCGCCTCGATGACCTCGCTCTCTCGGGCCGAGGGGCTGATCCCCGAGGTCACCACCGCGCTGATCGAGGGGTGGACAGCCTGGATCCGCTGGAAGAGGTCCAGCGTGTCCAGCCCGGGCATCCGCAGGTCCAGCACGAGGAGCTGCGGGGCCGACGCGTGAGCGGACAGGGTAGACACCATCTGATCGGGCCGGGCGCAGGTCTGCGCCGAGAAGCCGGCGCGCTGGAGCACCTCCACCGCGAAGGTGCAGATGTCCTGCTCGTCATCCACCACCAGGATCCGCTGCTGGGAGCCGATCGGGCCCATGATCTGCTCGATCGGGTCCGATGCCTGGCGCTGTCCCTGCGAGAGGGTGGGGAGGTACAGCGCGAAGGTGGTGCCGCGGCCCAGGGCGCTCTGGACCTCGATGGTCCCGAAGTGGCTCTGGACCATCCCATACACCCCGGCGAGGCCCAGGCCTGTGCCCTTGCCCTCGCCCTTGGTGGTGAAATAGGGCTCAAAGGCGCGGCGCCGGGTCTGCTCGTCCATCCCCGTGCCGTTGTCACGCACGAGGACCTCGAGGAACACGGCGCTGGTGGGGTGCTCGATGCCTGGCACCGCCGCAGCGGGCACGGTGCGGGTCTGTATGCTCAGCGTGCCCGTAGCGTCGTCGGTGGCGTCCCGGGCGTTGATGCCCAAGTTGAGGAAGGCGTTCTGGATCTGTGCGGAGTCACCGCGGACGACGAAGGAGGTGGCGCGCAGGTCGGTGGAGATCTGGAGCTGTGCGGCCACCCCCTTCTGGAGCAGGTGAACGACCTCCTCCAGCAGCAGGTGCACGTCTACGTCCTCGGTGACAGCGCTCCGTTTGCGCGAGAACATCAGCAGCCGCCGCGTGAGGCCTGTGGCCCGCTCCGCCGATCGGATGATCCGGATCGCGTCCTCTCGCTGTTCTGGGCGGTCCTCGAGGTCGTCGCGGAGCAGCTCGGCGAAAC
>JAFGVK010000221.1 GCA_016938035.1 Deltaproteobacteria bacterium
CCAGGCGGCGACGACTGCGACGACGACGACGACGCAGTCTTCCCAGGCGCCACAGAGGTCCCCTACGACGGCGTCGACCAGGACTGCAGCGGCGCAGACCTCAGCGACGCAGACGGCGACGGCTACGGCGGCGGGGACCAGGGCGAGGACTGCGATGACACCGACCCAGCCATCCACCCAGGGGCCCCTGAGCGCTGGTATGACGGCGTGGATCAGGACTGCGACGGCCGGTCCGACTACGACCGGGACGGGGACGCACACGACAGCGAGGACTACGGGGGCGACGACTGCAACGACAGCTCCCCGTGGATCCACCCCGACGCGGCGGACGTGCCCGAGGACGGCATAGACCAGAATTGCGACGGGGTGGGCGCCTACTTCGTTGTGTCTGGAGGCGGCTGCTCCAGCGGCGGGGGCTCCGGAGGGCGGGCCTGGTGGCTGGGCCTCGCGGGGCTCGCGGGGCTGGTCCGGCGCCGCGCGCGGTAGCACGAGGGGGCACTGGTCAATCAGCCGGACCGTCTCACAGGAAGCGCTACATCATTCCACAGGAATCATCAGATGAAGTTGCTCGTCGAGTCTTCCAAACAGTAAACGGGCGCCGAGTCGCTAGGCATATCGGCGTGTGGCCGCCGTTCCCTAAGGAGGAAGCGTACTTTTGTACGCGACGAGCCTAGGAACAAGGACACGCGTCGAGAGGCCTGCGCATCGGTGCCCACGAGGGCGCGGGGGCCACCACGCCGGCCCCCTCGATCGGGCGCGCCAGGGTCCCCAGGGTGGGCGCGGGCGGCACCGGTCAATCGGCCGGACCGTCTCACAGGAGGTGATTCAACCTTCCGCAGGAACCACCCGGCGAGGTGGCTTGTCGAGTCCTCCAGACGGTCAACGGGCGTCGCGGGGAAGCTCGGCGTGTGGCCGCCGTTCCATTGGATGAACGCCTATTTTGTACGCGACGAGCGCAGGGACAAGGACACGCGTCGAGAGGCCTGCGCATCGGTGCCGCGCGGGCCCACCCGGGAGGGGTGCGGCGGGGCGCCGACTGGAGCCTCGGGTCAGCGCGCAGGGACCGCACCGGCGCCCCCAGCCAGGAGCTTCGGCCGACGCGTCCACCCCCTGCTCACAACAACCGTCGATTCGCTTGGTCCGTCCTTCGCTATAAACGAAGCCGAAATACGCGACCGAGCGGCTCGGGCTCAGCGCCCCCCTTGCAGCCCCGCGCCGCGCCCGGGGAGCCTCGCGGCAGTGGAATCAACCCCCGCCATCGACACAGGCCTCGCCTACCGCACCGGGCGCCGGGTCATGCCGAGCCCTGGGCGAGCCGCTGACTCCACGACGTTGTCGTGCTCGGACCAGAGTTCCTGCCAGAGACCGTGAACACGCATTCTGGATGAACAGCCTTTCCGGCCCAGGTCCTGGCCGCGCGACCTGCTACAAGGAGCTCGACACCGGAGGGAGAGTCCGCGTCACCCTGGGCCCCTCGCGCCATCCACCCCCCGACCACGGCGAGCGGGTGGGGCGCGAGGAGGCCTCTGGTGCGCCAGGCAGCCCCTGGTGGCCGCGGGGTCTGCTCACAGACCGCCACTCCAAGGCGCGCGAGGAGCTCACCCGCGTACCGGGCCGGTCGTCGCCTCGCCCACGGGATGACGCCCCCGCGGGCTCCACCGAGCGGACGGCGGGGGGCCGACCCCTCTGTCCGTTCGATGGATCGGGACCCGCCAGGCACCGCGACCCGGGATAGAGCGTCGCCCCTCCGGGAGCCACCATCGCCACCCTCCGCTGGTCCGAGATCAACCGCCTCGCCCTCCCCGCCATGGGGGGGGCGCTGCTGCACAACGCCTTCCGCCCCCTCGACCAGTATTTCGTAGGGCCGCTGGGCCGCGAGGCGCAGGGGGGCCTGGGGGCGGTGGTCTTCGTGAGCATCGTCGCCTACGGCGGCGCCCTGCTGCTCTCGGGGGGGGCGGGCCCCCTGGTGGCCCGCGCGACCGGCGCCGGCGACGGGCAGGCGCGCCGCGAGGTGGTCGGCGCCGCCCTCACAGGGGCCACCGCCCTGGGCCTGACCCTCGCGATCGGGGGCCTGTTCGGGGCGGAGCGGGTGGTGGACCTGCTGGGGCTGGACGGCCCCACCCACGCCCACGCCACCGCCTACCTGCGGGTGCTGCTGGCCACCGGGGCGGCGATGACGGTGGCCCCCACCGTGGACGCGAGCTTCCAGTCGATGGGCGACACCCGCACCCCGATGCTGCTCCAGGCCCTCGCCCTGGCCCTCAACGCGACCCTCACCCCCGCCCTCATCCACCTCGCGGGCTGGGGGGTGGCTGGCGCCGCCCTGGGCACCACCCTGGCCCAGACCACCGCGACGGGGGTGGGGCTGGCCCTGCTCTGGCGCGCGGTGGGCCTGGACCGGCGCACCCTGCTGGCGGACGCGAGGCGGCGCCTGGGGGCGATCCTCTCGCTGGGGGCCCCGGTCGCGGCGGGCATCGCCTCCTTCGCCGCGGTCTACTGGGGCCTGCTCGCCACCTCCATCTCCCCCCTGGGGCCCTCGGTGAACGCCGCGCTGGGCATTGGCTTCGGGGCGCTGGAGTCGATGACCTGGCCCCTGTTCTTCGGGGGGATGATCGCCAGCGCCTCGCTGGTGGGGAGGCGCCTGGGGGCGGGAGAGCCGGACGAGGCGTGGCGGGCGATCCACATGATGGCGGGCCCGGTCACCCTGCTAGGGCTGGGGGTGGGGGTGCTCTTCTACACCGTCGGGCCCATCGCGGGGGGCTGGCTGGCGGCCGACCGGGAGGTAGCCCGCGAGGTGGCCCTCTACGCCGTGATCCTCGCTGTGTCGCAGCCCTTCGTGGCGGTGGAGGCCTTCGCGGAGGGGGTGCTCAACGGCTCGGGCCACACCAGGGCGGTGCTGTGGGCCTCTCTGCCCCTCAACGCCCTGCGCATTCCTTTGGCCTGGCTGCTCGCGATCCACCTGGGGTGGGGCGCGGCGGGGGTGTGGTGGGCGGTGGCGGCCACCTCGATCGGCAAGGCGCTGGTGAAGGGCGCGCTGGTCTGGGGGGGTGGCTGGGTGCGGCCCCCCGCCGCGGCCCGCCCCCTGAGCCGCCGCGCGGGGGTCTGAGCCGGCGCCCCTGGCCGCAGCTCTGGACAGGCAACGGGCCATGTGGGCCGATCCGCGTTACCGTGCCGCCCCAGCCGGGGCAGCGCACCCCGAGGAGTCTCTATGGATCTGCCACACGAGGTGGCGCGCCGTCGCACCTTCGCTATCATCAGCCACCCCGACGCGGGGAAGACCACCCTCACCGAGAAGCTGCTCCTGTACGGCGGCTCGGTCCACATCGCAGGGGCGGTGAAATCGCGCAAGGCGGCCCGCCACGCCCTGTCGGACTTTATGGCGATGGAGCGCGAGAAGGGCATCTCCATCTCGACCTCTGTGCTCCAGTTTGAGCACGAGGGGCTGCGGATGAACCTCCTCGACACCCCAGGCCACGCCGACTTCTCGGAGGACACCTACCGCACCCTGGCGGCGGTGGACTCGGCGATCATGCTGATCGACGTGGCGAAGGGCGTCGAGCCGCGCACCCTCAAGCTGTTCGAGGTCTGCCGCCTCCGCAAGCTGCCGGTGATCACCTTCGTCAACAAGATGGATCGCTCGGGCCTTGAGCCGCTGGAGCTGATGGATCAGGTGGGCAACACCCTGGGCATCCGCACGGTCGCGCTCAACTGGCCCATCTGGCACGCGCACGAATTTGTGGGCGTGTACGACCGGCTGCGGGAGAAGGCGGTGCTGTGGACCCGGCTCGACGGCACCTCGATCGTACCCGAGCAGATGTACGACCTCGACGACCCCGCGCTGGAGGCGCGCGTCGGAACCCAGGAGCTGGAGACCCTGCGCGAGGAGCTGGAGATGCTCGACATCGCCGGCGATCCCTGGTCGCTGGACGCGTTCCTCTCGGGGGACGTGACCCCGTTCTTCTTCGGCTCGGCGATGATCAACTTCGGCGTCAGCCTGCTGCTGGAGGCCCTGGGCTCCCTCGCCCCTCCCCCCAGCAGCCGCCCCACGGTGGAGGGCTCGCGCCACCCGTCCGACGAGGACTTCTCGGGCTTCATCTTCAAGATCCAGGCCAACATGGACGCCAGGCACAGGGACCGCATCGCCTTCATGCGGGTGGTGAGCGGGCAGTTCGAGCGGGGAATGGACGTGAAGCGGGCCGCGGGTGAGCGGGCGATCCGCCTCTCGAAGCCCCACACCTTCCTGGCCTCGGAGCGCTCGATCGTCGACATCGCGGTGCCCGGCGACATCGTCGGCCTGTACGACCCCGGCGACCTGCGGCTGGGCGACACCCTGTACCAGGGCGAGCGGGTGGAGTTTCAGGGGATCCCGCGCTTCGCCCCGGAATTCTTCGCCAGGGTCCGCCTGAAGGACCCCACCAAGCGCAAGCACCTCCAGCGCGGCCTGGAGCAGCTCTCGCAAGAGGGCACGGTGCAGCTCTTCTACCGGCCCGGCGAGGGCAAGGCCGACCCCTTCGTGGGCGCGGTGGGGCTCCTGCAGTTCGAGGTGCTCAAGAGCCGCCTGGCCTCCGAGTACAACACTCAGGCCGAGCTGGACGCCGCGCCCTTCTCCCTCGCCCGCTGGGTGGTAGGGGACGAGAAGGCGATGGCCTGGCTGGGGGCGCGCCCGGACTTCACCCTGGTGGAGGACCGGACCGGGCACCCGGTGGTGCTGGCCGCCTCGCCCTGGGCCCTCACCTACGCCACCCGCGAGGTGAAGGGGCTGGAGCTGTTCGAGATCTCGCCGCTGTAGCGCCTCAGCCCGCCACGAAGGCGCGGGCGATGGCGGCGTAGACCTCCACCGCGCGCTCCACCTGCGCCACCTCGATCCACTCATCGGCGGTGTGGCTGACCTCGGACAGGCCCGGCCCTAGCTTGACCCCCGGCACATCGGGCAGGTGGGCCCAGTCCGAGAGGGTGGGGCTCCCGAAGGGGACGCCCTCCGGGTGGGCGGCGCGGACCGCCCGAGCGAGGCGGGACCCCTCCGGGGTGGCGACAGGGTGGAAGCGGTCGGAGCGCACCGCGACCTCGCTCTCGACCACCTGACGAATTCGCGCGATCAGCTCGGCGGGGGGCAGCTCGGCGACGGTCCGCAGGTCCACCCCCAGCTCGCAGCGGTCGGGGATGACGTTGTGGACCTTGCCGCCGGCGATCTGAGTCACCGCGAGGGTGGTCCGCCCCAGGTGCTCGCTCTCGGGGCTCAGATCGAGGGAGGCGAGGGCGATCACGTCCCGCGCCGCGGCCTCTATGGCGTTGACCGCCAGGTGGGGGCGCGCCGCGTGCCCCGCCACCCCCTTCGCGGTGAGGGTGAGGAGCAGCATCCCCCGCTGGGCCACCGCAGGGTGCAGGCCGGTGGGCTCCCCGAACACCGCCCCGTCGAGGGGCCCCAGGTTGGGGTGGCAGGCGCCGAAGCCGTGCTCCCCCCGCTCCTCCTCGCAGGTGGCTGCGAAGATCACGGTGCCGGGCAGGTCCTCGCGCGAGAGGGCCGCGACCGCCGCCGCCATCGCCGCAACGCAGCCCTTGGCGTCGTTGGCCCCCCGCCCGTAGAGGCGCCCAGCCTCCACCTTGCCGCCGAAGGGGTCGCGGGTCCAGTCGGACCCCACGGGCACTGTGTCGGTGTGGGAGTGCAGCAGCAGGGTGGGCCCGTCGCCACGCCCCACCCTCACCGACAGGTTGCGGCCCCGCACCACCGGGGACAGGCCGCGGGCCCGCAGCCAGGCGGCGAGGCGGACGAGCACCGCGTCCTCCTGGCCGGAGAGTGAGGGGACGCGGACCAGCTCCTGAAGGAGCACCTGGACCTCGCTGGGCTTGGACATGAGCACCTCAAAATGGGCAGCCCTCTAGCGCCCTCAGCGGCGCAGGCAAGGCCCAGGTGGCGAGGGTGTAGGGTGGGGGGGTGTGATCCCCCATCCGACCCCACCGGATCGGGTCGCGCTGACGCGGCCCCCCAGGGCCGCGTCGGTCGGCCTCGACGCGGCCGCGCCTGCGCCCCCGCCCTCGAGGCGCACGCCGCCGAGCCTCGCGACCTGGCATCGGGGGAGGCGGCGCGCGAGCCCCTTCCACAGGCCCAGACGGGCGGCTCCTGCCCATCGGGTGAACCTCCGGATCGCGTGGGTGTGAACGATGAGCCCATCGTTACAAGTCCCACCGCTGCGGCGCCTCTCTCAAAACGCAGGTTCGTCCGTAGCACGCTGCGACGAACATCGTCGTTCTCCCGTAGCGTCGGCGGCCTTGCCACGCGCAGAGGGGGTTCCTACCGGTGGCTCAACGAGGTCGATTTCAAAATATCTCCCGCCCGACGATGGATCCTGGCGTCTCGCTGCTCCTGCTTCGGCGTTCATCCGAACGTCGAGCGGAACGAGACGGTTGTTAGGGGAGGCACAACGATGCCGCGCGAGTCGCGACCGATCGACCCGAGCTCAGCGGCCCTCTGCGGCCCGCGCCGCGCCCTGGGAGCGGCGCGGCGAGGCGGCAAAACGACCGAACCGCCATGATCGGCGCAGGCCTCGCGCCGCACCGGGGGCTGGGTCATGCCGAGCCTCGGGCGAGCCGGTGGTCTCACGGCCTTGTGCGCTCGGACCGGATCCGCTGCCCGGCGAACCGAGGGGACACAGGGCGCCTGGCGACCCCAGCGCCTCGCCGCAGGTCGGCCCCCCCGGGCACCATCCGCCTGGGGTGGGTGTGACAGCGCTGTCGCGGCCCCAGCGGCGCCAGGGGCCACAAACGCGATGAATGACGCTTTGTCCGTTCTCTCGTAGTTGGCACGCCCATTGCATTTGAACGCGACGTGCTGGCTGACCGTGCCCCAGAGGCCAGCACAACGGGAGGCGGCGCGGGGAATGGTCCCCGCGTCGTCTCCTCTCCACTCAGGCCTCGTGCAGCGCGTCCAGCTCGTCCTCGCCAACCGACAGCACGATCTTGCCGACTGTGCCGTTCTCAGAGAGGATCGCGTGCGCCTCCGCGGCCCGCTGCACCGGGAGCACCCTGTCGATGACCGGGACGATGGCTCCCCGCTCGACGTGGGGCCAGACCTGCTCCCTGAGCGAGGCGATGATGCGGGCCTTGTCCTCTCGCGAGCGGGAGCGGAGGGTGGACCCTATGACCCTGAGGCGCTTCACCAGCAGGCGGCCCAGGTCGAGCTGCGCCCTGCTCCCCGAGAGCAGGCCGATGAGGATCAGCCTCCCGTCGGTGGCGAGGGAGCGCAGGTTGTCGTCCAGGTAGCCTGCCCCGACCGGATCGAGGATCAGATCAAACCTGTGCCCGTCGGTCCACTGCGGGGTGAGCCCAGCGAAGTCCTCGCGGCCCCGAAGGGCGCCCCCCTGCGCCCCCAGCCCCCGGCACACACGCAGCTTCTCCTCGCTGCTGACCGTGACGTAGCAGGGCTGGCCGAAGACCCTGCAGAGCTGGATCGCGGCGGTTCCCACCCCGCTGGCCCCCGCGTGGAGCAGCACCCTGTCGCCCGGCCGCGCGCCCCCCTCCAGGTAGAGGTTGAGCCAGGCGGTCGTGAGCACCTCGGGGAGCGCCGCCGCGTCCTCGAAGCTCATCCCCTCGGGGATGGGGAGCAGCTGCCCCGCGGGAACCACCACCTGCTCGGCGTAGCCTCCCCCCGCGAGCAGGGCGGCGACCTGCTCGTCAAGGGACCAGCCCTCCACCCCTGGGCCGATGGCGTCGATGACCCCCGCGGCCTCCATCCCCAAGATCTCGCTCTCACCGGCTGGCGCGGGGTAGAGTCCCCTGCGCTGGAGCAGGTCGGCCCGGTTGACCGCGGTGGCGAAGACCCTGATCCGCACCTCGCCGGGTCCAGGTACAGGGGTGGGGGTCTGGCTCCAGATCAGGGAGCCGTCTGTCTGAATGAGGATCGCCTTCACGGTGCCACTCCTGGTAGAGCCCCCCACCTATCCGAGCCTACAGCGAGGTGGCAGCAGCGGGGGGCGCCGCGGGCTGCGGTGGCGCTGGCGCCCGCGGGACCGACAGGGTGCGCGAGCCGCTGGCGGAGCGACCGACGCGGCACGCCCCGACAGGACTCCCTTCAGGACCTTGAGACACGAGGAGCGGTGGAGTGGTCCGGGGGAGACGCGCCGCAATGAACGCCTGCAGGGACACCGTCAGGAACGCCACGCCTGTGCTGTGAGAGGGCCGTCAGGCACCCGGCGCGTGTGCGGTCAGAGCCCGTCAGGCACGCGATGCGTCTGCCGTCAGAGACGCGCAGGACCGGCGGCGACAGGCGACCGCGACTGCGACTCCGACAGGCCACTGCGACGGCGACGGCGACGGCGACGGCGACGGCGACGGCGACGGCGACAGGCGACAGGCGACAGGCGACAGGCGACGGCGAC
>JAFGVK010000034.1 GCA_016938035.1 Deltaproteobacteria bacterium
GGCGGCAGCCACGGGTTGGTGAGCCCCCTCGAGCTTTGCTTTCTTCGGAGGATCCACAAGCCTGTGTCCCCCGCAACACCTACGTCTCACCCTAGGAGAGTGTAATGAACAAGGCTGATCTCACTGAGAAGTTGGCCGAGCGCGCTGGCATCCCCAAGGTCCGCGCCGCGAACTACATCAACATCCTCACTGAGGCCATCCAGGAAGCGTTGACTTCTGAGGAGAAGGTCACCATTTCCGACTTCGGCACCTTCACTGTGTCGCAGCGTCGCGCCTTCACGGGGCACAACCCCAAGAACGGCAGCGAGATGAACGTCCCCTCTCGTCGCATCCCGGTCTTCCGGGCGGGCAAGGGCCTGAAGAACGCCCTCAACCCCGACGAGTAGGATCGCTCCAGCGCGCGCAGGCTAGCCACTGTCTCCCACAGTGGCTTTTTTTGTATCCCGCCCCCGGGTGTGGCCTCGGATCGCCCGCATCGGTAGGGGCGAGGGTCTCCCAGGGGCTCGTCGGCGGGTTATCTGGGTCCCTGTTCAAGAGGTGAGACCATGCAGAAGCGCATCGACCCCACGCTGAGCCACAAGCACCGTAAGCGGTCGGTGCAGCTGGTCGCTGAGGCGACCCTGCCCTCCCGCTTCGGGGATTTTCGCATCGCCGCCTTCGAGGCCACCGGTGACGAGGATCACGCCGCGGTCATCAAGGGGGACATCGCTGGAAAGACCGGCGTACCCGTCCGCCTCCACTCTGAGTGCTTCACCGGTGACGTGATGGGCTCGCTGCGCTGTGACTGCCGGGATCAGCTCGAGGCAGCCCTGGTCTACGTGGGCGAGCAGGAGTACGGAGCGGTGCTCTACCTCCACCAGGAGGGGCGTGGGATCGGCCTGGCCAACAAGATCAGGGCCTACGCCCTCCAAGACGACGGCATGGACACCGTGGAGGCGAACCTCGCGCTCGGCTTCCACGACGACGAGCGCGACTACGAGGTCGCCGCGATGATGCTGAAGGCGCTTGGGGTGGTCTCGGTCAAGCTCCTGACCAACAACCCAAGCAAGATCAAGGGGCTGGAGCACTACGGCATCCAGGTGGAGGAGCGGGTCCCACTCGCCATCGCTCCCAACGTCCACAACGTGGACTACCTGCGCACCAAGAAGCTCAAGAGCGGCCACCTGCTCTAGCCTGCGCCGGACGCCTCCTGGCGCGTCTCCCCAGGCGCGGGTCGGGGGAGTGGCCGCCTTGCATAGACCGGAGCGCGTGGGCGCAGCGACGGCCAAGCCACCGCGGGGCGCGTCTACCTCCACCCGCGCCGGGTCGGGAGGCTAGGTGGCGAGCAGGCGCCGTGCGCCTTCGGGGCAAGGTACGCGGGGTCGCCTCCCACGGCAGCCCCATGGGGCGCGAACCTCTCCACGGCGCCTGGACCAACACCGCCTTCCCTTCCCAGGTCGGGGAGAGCGTGGGTGAGCGGGATCACCCGTGAAGCGCTGGCTCCAAGGCGGCTCCGGGCCAAGCGGGTCTCCACCGCGATCAGGTGGGCGCTACCCATGTCCTCTGGGTAGCGCCGCCCGTGGGCAGGAGCGGATCAGTGCTCGTCGCGCCCGAGGAACTGCTCCTCCAGGGTGTCGGCCACCGCCGCCACCCGCGCCATGCAGAACTCCACCTCGTCGAGGGCCATGTTCTGGATCAGGGCGTTGTAGACCACGTACCAGGTGTCCCCCATCAGGGCGACGGTGGCGAAGGGCAACTCGCGGTTCATACGCAGCAGGGCGATCGCGTCCACCTCGTCCTCGTGGGCGAAGGAGCTGCGGATGTGCAGCAGGCCGCGGCCGAAGGCGTCGCGGTACGAGACCTGGATTTTTTGCTTGCGCCCGTCCCTCCACGACCACACCAGCGAGGTGTGCCCGTCTTCCTCTCCCGCCACCTCGAACTTGGTCAACAGAAAATTGTGGACCTCACTCCATCGCGCCATCAGAACCTCCGAGATCGCTCCCAACTGAAGCGACGTCCGCTGCACACAGAACGACGTGCCGCCTCGCGATGAGACCGCGCGGGCCGCGGGGCAGAGCGAGCGCCATAGGGCCACAGTGATCCCGCGGCAGCCACCCCAATATCCCTGTGATCCCGCGCCCCCACCAGGGGACGACACCAGAACAGACCTCCCCTATTCGACCCTGCGCACCACGTCCAAGAGCCTGCCGTCCCGCCACTCCACCGCGTACACCACCTGGTCGGTGAACCTGGGGCTGTCCATCAGCGGCCCCATCGACAGGGCCTTGGCGGTGGACGCCGCCATCAGCGCCTCGATACTCATCAGCTCCAGCCCGTGCGCCGCGGCCCGCTCCAGCAGGCGGGGCACCCAAGGGGAGCTGCTCCGGGGGTTCACCGCTAGGCCTCCCTCGGTGACGACCACGTCGACCACCTCACCTGGGGTGACCACCGTGGTGACCCGCTCTCGGATCGAGGGCGCCGAGCGGCCACCGCGGCTCACCCTCGCGAGCGGCAGCGAGATCACTGTCAGCGCCGCCCCTGCCGCGGCGTCCGGTCCCCCCCCGATCCCGGTGCGCAGCACCCCGTCGTAGCCGGTGACCGTGTTGAGGTTGAAGCCCAGGTCCACCTCCGACGCGCCGAGCACCACCACGTCCATCAGGCCGCTGCCCTCCTGCTTGGCGGCGGGGGAGTAGTAGAGCGAGGTGCTGACCTCGGTGTGGCGGGGGTGCTCGCGCAGGGAGCGGAAGCTGCGCGCCGAGGGCTGGAAGCACTGCCCGTCGAGCAGCACGTCGATCAGCCCCTGTTCCAGCAGATCGACGTGGGCCTCGGTGGTGCCGCCCACCGTGAAGCCCCCGCGGATCCCCCGCTCCCCCATCTCGCGGAGCATCTCGTCGAGCACCAGCAGCCCCGAGCCGGAGCCGATCTGGAAGTTGAAGCCGTCCCGGATCACCCCGGAGGCCCGCAGCACCCCCATCACCAGCTCCGCGATGCGGAGCCGCTCCGGGTCCCTCCGCATCCGCGACACGTCGGTGGTGCCGGTGCCGATCCCCCGGTTGTCGCCCGGCGACGCCACCTCGATGACGTGGTCCACGTGGGCCATGTCAATGGGGTGGTACGCGAGGAATCCCGGGTGGACCTGCCCGGTGAGCAAGGCCGAGCGCCGCGCGAAGCGCACGTCCCCCGAGGCCAGCGCCACGGGCCCCACCTGGGCCGAGTAGGGCCCCTCCACCCCGTTGGCGTTACCCCAGCGATCGGCGATGGGAACGGGCGCCACCGCCAGATCCAGCCGCCGGTGTCCCAGCTCCAGCGCCCTGGCGCGGGACCCGTGCGAGCGCCCCACCACCACCTCGCGCAGGCTGCCCGCCGCCACCGCCTTGGCCACAGCCCCGTAGACGTTGCCCTCCAGCCCGGCGAGCGTTCCGTCGGCCAGGGCAGGGAGCAGCACCTCAGCGTGGGAGCCGAAGAAGGCCATCCCGAGCAGGTGGACCTCCCTGCGCCCCGCGCCCCGCAGGGCGTCGATCAGCAGCGTGAGCGCGGTGGGATCGTCCCGGTAGTAGTGCGGGACCGACACCCACCCGCCGTCGGGCACCGCGTCCTCTACCACCTCCCGCAGGGTGCCCCCCACCTTCGACCGGCCCCCACCTGGCTGGTCCGCGAGCGAGAGCGGAGCGCCTCGGGAGGCGTCCACCGGCGCGAAGGCGCCCCGGTAGGGCTCCACTGGCGCGCCGTTGATGTGCGAGGGGACCTCTCGGCCGAGGCTGTTCATCACCATGACCTGCTCCTTGGTAGGGGCCCTCCCTATCCCGCCCGCGGCGCCCCTCCCAACGCACCCCGCACCTGTGATCAGGCCGTGTTTTCCCTTGACAGCGACCTATGGTCTTTAGGATACTGCGTTTTTCCAAGGAGCTAGAGGCCATGCACGGCGCCATCGACCCCCACCACATCCTCCTCACGCCAGACCAGGTCGCGGGCAACCAGGGCCGCGGCCGGTTCTTCCTCCTCCCTGGGTCCCCCACGCGGGCCCAGGAGCTGTCCGAGATGTTCACCGAGGTCACCGAGGTGGTCCACAACCCCCGCGGCCACACCGCCTACCTGGGGGTGCTCGACGTGGACGGTGAGCGCCTGGACGTGGCCTCTATCGCCACCGGCATGGGCACGCCCTCGGTGGGGATCATCGTCACCGAGCTGCTGGCGCAGGGGGCAACCCGCCTGCTCAGGGTGGGGACCTCGGGCTCGATCCAGCCAGAGGTCAAGCTGGGCGACCTGGTCATCGCCACCGGCGCGGTGCGGGACGAGGCCACGTCCGACGCCTGGCTCCCCAGGGAATTCCCCGCGGTGGCCCACCAGGACTGGATTGAGGCCCTGAGCCGCGCCGCGATCGGCCTGGACCTGGGCCAGCACGCCTTCGCGGGGGTGGTGCACACCAAGGACGCCTTCTACGGCCGCGAATTCCCCATGGGTCCGCTGAAGGCCCAGAACCAGGCCTACATGGAGACCCTCGCCGCGGCGGGCGTGCTCGCGTCGGAGATGGAGAGCTCGCACCTCTTCGTGCTTGGCCAGGTGCACGGGCGCAACGCGGTGCCAGTGGGCGCCCCCACCGCCAGCCCCAACACGGTGAAGATGGGCGCGGTCTTCGCGGTGGTCGGCACCCTCGACGGTCTGGGCCCCGCCGACGCGCGCAAGGCGGCAGAGGCCCGCATGTGCGAGGTGGGGGTGCGGTCCCTCGTCGAGCTGGCGCGGATGGAGCGCCGCTGATCGGGCGCGGGCCAGCGCTGCGCCACCCGCGGCTCCTCTGGACCGGACCCGCGGCACGCGTGACCGCGGGAGGCGTCAGCTAGCGCGCTGAGATCCGCGTCACCGACGCCCTTTGGGCCGCCGCCAAGGACGCTTCGCACGCCTTCGTGGCCACCGTTGGGGTCGGGGACTGCGTCCCCCCCCACTCCCCCCTGCTGGGGGCCTGCCGCCCCCTTTCCCCCTGCGTGATCGGGCCCTAGCCCCGTGCCTGGGGGCTTCGCACGGTTTCGTTTCCGGCCATGATCGTCTGGTCCGAGGTCCGCTCACCGCTTGCCGTGCTGGCGGAGGGAGACGGCACGGCTAGCGCGCTGAGATCCGCGTCACCGTCGCCCTTTGGGCCGCCGCCAAGGACGCTTCGCACGCCTTCGTAGCCACCGTTGGGGTCGGGGACTGCGTCCCCCCCACCCCCCCCCTGCTGGGGGCTCGCCGCCCCCTCTCCCCCCTGCGTGATCGGGCCCTAACCCCGTGCCGGAGGCCCCCCGGCACGCCCGGCCCTCGGGCCCAGCAGCCCTCCCCTGCCCGCGCCTGGCCCGGGGAGCGGCGCAGGAGACAGGCAAGGCGAACGAACCGCCGTGATCGGACCAGGCCTCGCTCCCCACGCGAGGCGCTCGGTGCTGCCGAGACTCGGGCGAGAAGGCAGCTCCACCGCTCTGTCCGCTCGGAACGGACCTCTTGCCTGGACGAGGGGCGCGGAGGGCGCGCCGGAGTACCTGCGCGCACCTCCGCGGCTACTCCGAGGAGGAACCCCTTGTCTCGCCACCTGACCAGCCGCCCCCGACCCCCTCCACCGCCCGCTTGTACCGGGCCACCTGCCGCCCCATAGCCCCTAGCGGGCCGTCCGGCGCCAGCGCGCCCGAGGGACAGACCCACCAGCAGTACAGGCAGCCCAGGCAGCGCGCGGGGTCGCTCACCCTGCCGATCTCAGCCAGCGGCAGGCTGTCGGGGCAGACCGCCTCGCAGGCCCCACAGCGGGTACACGCCGCCTCGTCCGCGACGACCACCCCGCGGACCGCGTCGTCATCGAGCGCGTAGACGTCCTGCACCACCCCCGCCCGGTACGCCGCCTCCATCACCGGAGGCGACAGCAGGGGCCGCACCGCCAGCTTGAGCGGTCGCAGCAGCCTGTGCTCGCTCGCGCGGGCGAGACCGCCCCGTGGGGGAGCGGGCCGCGCCAACCGCGCCGGCGCGATGCGGGCGCGCAGCCCGTCCAGCTCCCCCTGGTCCAGGTGCCCCTGTGCCACAGCGCGGGTGAGGGTCGGGAGCTGCTCCCACCGCAGGCCCGCCAGGCGCGACATCGCCGCGTCCACCAGCCACGGGCGGTCCGACAGGGCGAGGTGCCCCAGCCGCCACGGGTCACCGTCCCCTGGGCCGTTGCCCTCCATCGCCACCAGCCCGTCCACCAGCACCAGGGTGGTGGGCATCAGCTCCGCCAGGGCCACGATGTTGTCGGCCAGCGCCAGGTGGATCTGCCGCTTGTCCTGCCCCACCACCACCCCGATCAGGTTCTTGCACGCCCCGGAGAAGCCCACCTCCGCGTGGGTCTTCACCTTGGGGACGCTGACCAGCAGCTCCGCCTCCACCACCTCGGCCGAGATCCTGGGGGCCGCGCCCCCGTGCAGGCGCACCCGCACCCCCTCCCCGGCGTTGAGATCGACCAGCCGCAGGCCGTAGCGGTGGGCGAGGCGATCCACCCGGAGCCTCCGCGCCACGTCGATGCCCCGCCGATGGACCCCCACGTTCGACCCATCCCCCAGCGCGACGCGGGTGTACCCCCTGTCCCGCAGCGCCTCCGCAAGCGCGCGCAGCACCCGCAGATCCGCTGAGTTTCCGGTGAGCGCGATCAGATCGTTGTTGAGGTTGGGCTTGATCAGCACCCTGGATCCCCGATCAGCGGGCAGGGCGCCGGGGCGGGCGCGCAGCGCGTCCTCCAGGGCGCGCCGCACCTCCAGGGCGGTCCAGGCCTCTCGGATCTCAAGCCACCCTCGGGGCGCGGTCCAGGAGAGCTGCATGGCGGGGACTCCTCCGATAGAGTCCTATACCCCTGTGAGGGGAGCGATCCATCGACCGGGCCGCTTCACAGGACGCGCATCCTCCTATTGAAGGAGTCCTCTGGTGATTCTTCTCGTCGAGGCGCCTCGCCGCGCCGCCGCCCCATCGCCCGGTGATCGCCGCGCCCTGGAGAGGGCGCTCAGGCCGGACGAGGGCAGGCCCCCAGCGGCGGACGCTGCGGCGCTCCCGCGGCTCCTGAGGCGCCGATGCGCCTGCTGATCTCCGCTCGGAGGTTCCCCCCCGACCACCTCTCCGGGGCCGAGACGGTCATCGAAGCCCTGTGGCGCCAGGCCCGGCGCGGGCACCAGGTGAGGCTGGTGGCGGGCTACCACCGCGAGGCCGCCCTGCTCCCCCCAGAGGCGCGGGCGGTGGACCTGAGGAGGCTCCCAGGCGGCCTGGCGCACCTGCGCTTCGCCGCCGCCCTCACCGCAGAGGCCCGGCGCTTCCACCCCGACGTCGCCCTCTCCAACGCGGTGGAGGTCCCCCCGCTGCCCGTCCCCACAGCCCTCATCGTCCACGACCTCAACTTCGGGCGGGAGCGGCGCAGGCGCACCGCGAGGGCGCGCGAGCTGCTGTACCTGCTCCAGTCCAGGCGCCTGCCCTTGCTGATCGCCGTCTCTGAGGCCACCAGGAGCGCCCTGATCGACCTAGGGGCGCCCCGCGACCGCGTCGCGGTGATCGCCAACGGGGTGGACACCGCACGCTTCTGCCCTCCCCCCCAGCCGGTTGAGCCGGGAGAGGAGGGGCGCACCGAGCTGTGCTACCCCAGCCGCATCCTGCCGGGGAAGGGGCAGCACCTCGCGGTGGAGGCGGTGGCGCGCCTCTCCCCTGCCCTCCAGCGCAGGGTCCACCTGCGGCTGGTGGGGGCTGCGGCGGACCGCGGCTACCTGTCGCACCTCAGGCGCCTGAGCGAGGGCCTGCCGGTCAGCCTCCACCCCGACGTCCAGGACATCGTGCCCTGGATCCAGCGGGCCGACTTGGTGCTGTTCCCCACCCTGATGACCGAGGGCTTCGGCTACGCTGCGGTGGAGGCGATGGCCTGTGGCAGGCCGGTGATCTGGAGCGATCAACCCGCGATCCGCGAGGCAACTGGGGGGCTGGGGGCGGCCTTCCCCCAGGGAGACGCCAGCGCGCTGGCGGAGGCCATCACCGCCTGGATGGAGGACCCCGAGGCGGCGCGGGCGATCGGCCGCGCGGGGCGCGCGCTGACCGTGGAGCGCTACCGGTGGGACAGGGTGTGGGCCCGCTACGAGCAGGCCCTCAGCGCGCTGCTCTAGCGCGGCGATCCGCCACCCCCTCCTGGCGGTACCGCCGCGGCGCCCGCCCGTCGGTCTTGCCGCGCTCCAGCCTGCTCCCTCCGCCGGACCTGGCCCCTCGGCCTCCACGGACCAAGCGGCCTCGATGCGCTAGGTCCGGAGGCCCCGTTCGACCCGCTAGGCCTCGAACAGCTCGCCCCACCAGCGCTCGAAGGCCTCGGTCCGGACCACCGCGCCCAGGCGCTCGCCGAGCAGCTCCACGGAGGAGCTCTGCCACACCTCGCGCAGGCCCACCTCGTCGAGCCAGGCCCCCAGGGTGCCGTCGCCCACCTGCTCCATCAGGGCGGCGATGCGGGCCTCAGCGGTGTCGAGGAAGTCCGGGCTGGTCACGAAGCCGCGCACGCTGTCGAGGATCATCCCCACCAGCTCCTCCGGGTCGAGCTTGTCCGCCTCGGCGGTGAGCTCGGCGATGGGCGTGTCGAGGAGCACATCGAGCACCGCCAGCCGCACCTCCCCGTAGGCCTCCGCGTGGGAGGGATCGGCGAGGTGCCGGGCGATGCGCCCCAGGGTGTCCTGCACCGAGCGCCCCACGAATTCCGTGACCCGCCGGTGGAGCGAGGCCTCGAACTCCTCGGCCATGGCCCCCATCAGGCCCTCGGCGCCAGGGGCGATGTCACCCACCATCTGGCCGAACAGGCCCCTGCCCCGCTGCACCGCCTTGCGCGCTGCCGCACCGCCTATGCCGCCCAGGACGCTCTTGTCGAGGGAGCGCAGCCGCTTGCTGAAGCGGGTGAGCGAGTCGGTGAGGATGTCGGCGACCAGATCGCGCACCACCGCCTGATCGATGATCCTGAGCACCATGTCCGGATCGGGCGACCACGGCCTGCCCACCACCTTGCGGAGGGAGGGCTCCAGCTCTGCGGGGAGCCAGCGCCGGAGAGAGCGCCGATCCTGCGACCACCGGGCCCGCTCCGCCGCCATCCGCTCGCGCATCCAGGCCCTGGTGCCCTCGCCGGTGGCCGCCTCCAGGGTCGCCGCGAGCTGGCTCGCCATCCACCTGGGGTGGGCCACCTCGCGCAGCGGGGTGCTCAGGGCCTCCTCCACCAGCAGGCTCGCGAGGGCCTCTACGGCGCCGCGCTTCGGATCACGGAGTCGCTCCAGGGCGAGACGGGACGGTTCCATCGATCCTCCAGGGGGTGCGCCGATCCTATCTCTCCACGACCCTCCGGGCCACGCCGCCCCACAGGGCCCTGGCGGCGAAGCGGGGGAGGCCCACCAGGTAGCGCCCCGCCAGGCGGCTGGGATCGGCCCACAGGCGGGCCAGCCACTCGGCCCGACGGTAGAGCCAGGGAGGACCGCGGTCCACCTCCCCCGAGACGAAGTCTGCGGTCGCCCCGAGCGCCCACACCACCGGCACCTCCAGCGCCCCCCTGTGGACCGCCACCCACCGCTCCTGGGTGGGGGTTCCCATACCCACCAGGAGCACGTCCAGGCCGGCCTCGTTGATCCCCACGGGGGACCACCTGGGCCGATAGCCGTGGTCGATCAGCCCCACCCGCAGATCGGGGTGGACCTGCCGCAGGCGCGCCACCGCCCGCGCCACCACCCCCGGCCTGCCGCCGATCCACCCCAGGTTCCAGCCCTCGCGCTCCGCGGCGGCGGCGAGGTCCCAGATCCAGTCCGCGCCCGTCATCCTGCCGGGGAGCGCGTCCCCCGCCAGACGCGCGGCGAGGACCACGCCCGCGCCGTCCGCGTAGCAGAGGTCCAGCCCCCGCAGCCAGCCCATCAGGCGCCCGTCGCGCTGCGCCAGCTCCAGCACGTGGGCGTTGACGTAGCCCACCGTGGCCCGGCGGTCCTCGTGGATCCACGCCCCCACCTGCGCCAGCACCTGCGCGGGGCTCACCTGGTGCACGGGGACCCCCATCACCTCCACCGGCGACCTCACCACTGCCAGCCAGCCCCCACCACCCACGTCACCGCGACAAAGCCGGCGCGAGCGTTGTTATAAGGGAGCGTGGCGCTGCCCTCGGAGGCGCGCCCCAGGTAGACCGACATCTGGGAGCCGGAGCTCCACCCGGTCCACACCGACGAGGGCACCCGGAACGTCCCGTCGTCGACCACCTTGCAGGTCACCTCCTCCACGATGGCGCTGCCGTTGTAGCGGAAGAGGTCCACCAGCACATAGTCGCGGGCGCCGCTGGGGCTCCAGCGCAGGTCGAAGGCGCTCTGGACGATATCGGGCCCCTCGCTGCCGCCCATGTCGGGCTCGTAGACGCTGAGCGCGGGCGGGGTCACGACCAGCGGGTCGAGAGAGAACTCCGGCCAGCTCCCCGCACCGCCGGTGGTGGGCTCCAGCCGGTAGCTGGTGGAGTGGACGAAGGTCGAGAGCGCCGGCTCGGCCCCGTAGATCCACGAGGCGTCTGCGTCGGGCGTCATCCGCACCGAGCCGCCGGAGGTGCTGGAGATCACCAGGGCGCTGAGCTGCGGATCGTAGACGCCGATCGCGTCCCAGTCGGCGTGGATGCCGTACTCGGAGCGGCACTGATCCATCCCCGGCGCGTAGAGCAGGCTCCCCCAGTCCATCACCCACGGCTCGATGAAGAAGGCCTGCGCCGAGACCCACGACTGCGGGGTCCAGTAGCTGCCGATCATCTCGTAGCGCTCCAGCGCCCCCAGCGCGCCGGTCTTGCCGGTGCCGTCGAGAAAATAGCGGAAGGCATCCGCCGCCTCCCCGTAGTGGGTGAGGGTCTGCACCTCCACGCCCACCGGCCCAGCCTCGGCGGTCCACGCGGGGGTGCGCACCCGCACCTCGGAGCTGTTGGCCGTGAGCACCGTGCCCGCGACCCGCGCCCCGTCCCGCACAAAGTGCACCTGAGCGCTGCTGTCGAAGGGGCCGCCGCTGATCCGGACCTCCGCGCCGCCCAAGGTGGAGCCCCAGGCGGGGGTCAGGCCGGTGATGCTGGCCGGCTCTACGTCGGTGTCGCTGTCGGTGTCGGTGTCGGTGTCGGTGTCGCTGTCGGTGTCGGTGTCGGTGTCGGTGTCGGTGTCGCCGTCGACCACCGCGGTGTCGTCCCCCGCCCCCACGTTGTAGGGCCGCATCCCGCCACACCCCGAGCCGATCAGGAAGATCCACGCTGCGCGCCTCACCATGTCGGACTCCTCGTCACTGGGCAGAGTGATAGCCCCCCCCGCGCCACCCCGCCCCAGGGAGGGCCTCAAATCGACAAAGGGCAGACCGGCGGTGACCGATCTGCCCCCAGGTCGCCCCCAGCAGCCGCTACTGGAGCTTGCCCAGGTAGCTGGCGACGCCGCTCGCGGTCGGGACCATCGCCTCCTCGCCCTCAGACCAGTCCGCGGGGCAGACCTCGCCGTGGTCCTCCAGGTGCTGCAGGGCGGTGAGGACGCGGAAGGCCTCGGAGATGGAGCGGCCCAGGCCGAGGTTGTTCACCACGGCGTGCTGCACCACGCCCTCCTTGTCGATGAGGAACAGGCCGCGAAGGGCGATGGACTCGTTGAAGAGCACGCCGTAGTCACAGGAGATCTTGTGGTTGCCGTCCGCCACCAGCGGGTAGGCGATCTGCCCGATGCCGCCCTGGTTGAGCGGGGTGTTCTTCCACGCGAGGTGGGAGAACTGCGAGTCGGTGGAGACGCCGATGATCTCGCAGTTGCGCGCGTGGAACTGGTCGAGCTTCTCGTTGAAGGCGATGATCTCGGTGGGGCAGACGAAGGTGAAGTCCAGCGGGTAGAAGAACAGGATGACGTACTTGCCGCGGTAGTTGGACAGCTTGAACTCGCCGTCGAAGCTGTTGTCGCCGAGGACGGCGGTGGCGGTAAAGTCGGGGGCCTGCTTGCTCACGAGACTGGACATACTCACTCCTGTTGTGTGGTGATGACCCCCGCAACGTATTGGCTAGGCCGCGCCGATCAAGGCGCCGCGCCAAGGGAGGCGGGATTCCGTAGTGGAGCCCTCAGCGCCGGGGAGAGGCGCCGCGCCACAGCCCCTCATGGACGGGCGGCGGTCCCAGCCGCTAGGATCACCTCACTCGGCCAGGAGCCCCCTTGAACGGACACGCCCTCCTCGACGGACAGGAGCTGATCACCAGCGCGTGGCCGCTCTACCTCGCCTGCGCCTCGGTGCTGCTCACCAGCCTGGGCGCGCTGGGGGTGGGCGCCGCCGGCCTCCGCGCGCCGCTGGCGGCCCCCCTGCGCGGGGCGCTGGTGCTCCTCGGGGCGGGTGCCCTGGGCCTGCTGCCGGCGCTGCTCCCCCTGCTGGCCCTGCCCTTCGCGGGCGGGGGGGAGGGGCATACCGCCCTGAGCGCCTTCGCCCCGCTGGTGGTGGGCGAGACCGCCGCCTGGGCCCTCACCGCCCTGGCCCTCGCGGTGGGGCTGGGCCTCGCCTGGATGCGCGCCTGGGGCCCGGGGGCGCCCATCTCGTCCGTCATCCTGATCACCCTGGCGGCACCAGGGCTCCTGGGGCCGGTCCACGGGGCCTGGGTGGCGCAGGTGGGCGCGGTGCCGACCCTGGAGCTGGAGGGGCCTCCGGTGATGCACCTGGGCAGGACGCGATCCGGCACCCCCGCGCAGCGGGGCGCGGAGGTGCTGTGGGACGTGAACGAGAGCCTCACCCTGACCGCCGCCGCCCCAGGGCCGCTCACCTACCACATGGCGGCCCACAGGGGCCCGGTCACCGCGATGCGGGCGGTGGCCCTCACCGTGGGTCGCGAGCTGTCCGACCCGGCCCTGCCCCTGCGGGTCGGGAACGCCTGGAGCTGGGAGCGCACCACCACCCGGCAGGACCACTTCCTGTTCGGCATACTCTCGTCCAAGCACGTCGACACCGCCCCAGCGGGGACGCTGGAGGTGCTCAGCGCCCCGCAGCACCCGGGCCTGCGGACCTTCACCCTGCGCTGGTCTCCCGCGGCCCCGGTCCCCGCAGAGGGCGAGCCTGAGGCCACCGCGCCGGCCCCCACCATCCTTGAGGTCTACGCGATGGAGGGCACCATCAGGGTGCTGGCCGAGGGGCAGCCCGAGGCGCTGGTTCACCTGGACGAGGAGGGCGCCTGCGCCCTGGCCCTGTTCCCCGGCCGTCGCTGCACCTGCGCCCCCGCCGTGAGCCTGCCCCTGGCCGGCCCCACCGCCTGCAGCAGCGGCCCGAGGGGGGCGGGCAGCGCGCTCGCCACCGGCCTCTTCGCGGTGCTCACCGCGGGGCTGATCATCCCCGACACCGGCGGCGGCAGCGTGCTCACCCTGGTGAGCGCCCGGCAGGGCTCCGGCGAGGCGGCCCCCCTGGCGCAACAGGCGGGCACCGCGCCCTGACCCGAACGCGACTTCTCCCGCTGGCAACGGGCTCATGGGGTCTCTTGGCGCGGGCGAGCTCCACGGCAGGGCGCCGCGGGGGCCTTCCTGTACCCGTTGGTCATCCCCTCTCCCTGAGCAAGGATCCCCGCGTTATAGCGCCGGACCCTTACCCTGAGAGGACCGCCGTGGAATCCTTCGTCGAGGTCTATGTGGCCTCCCTTCAGTCGAGCGCTGACCAGCCCTCCATCTCGGACCTCATCCTCTCGGCGGATCTCATCGTCCAGTTGGTGCTGCTCATCCTGCTGGTGATGTCGGTGGTGTCGTGGGGGATCATCCTGCAGAAGGCCCTGCGCCTGCGGGTGGCGGCGCGGCAGTCCGCGCGCTTCCTGGAGGTGTTCTGGAACGCCAAGCGCCTCGACTCAGTCTACGAGGAGGCGGCGGCCTACCCCAAGAGCCCCGTCGCAGAGGTCTTCAAGGCCGGCTACCAGGAGCTCCACAAGGTCACCAAGGCGGGCGGCGACAAGACCGATGCCGTCGATAACATCACCCGATCACTCCGCCGCGCTACCTCGGTGGAGGCCACCACCATGCGGGCCTACGTGATGTTCCTCGGCACCACCGGCTCCACCGCGCCCTTCATCGGCCTGTTCGGCACGGTGTGGGGCATCCTGCGAGCCTTCCAGAAGCTGGGCACCGCCCAGCAGGCGTCGATCCAGGTGGTGGGACCGGACATCGCCCACGCCCTCATCGCGACCGCGGTGGGGCTGATGGCCGCCATCCCGGCGGTGATGGCCTTCAACTACTTCAACAGCTCCCTGCGGGTGCTTCACACCGAGATGGAGAACTTCTCCTCGGACTTCCTCAACATCGTCAAGCGGCACCTGCGCTAGGAGGCTCCTATGGGCATGGGAGGCGGCGGCGACGGCGAGGTGATGGCCGACATCAACGTCACACCCCTGGTGGACGTGATGCTGGTGCTCCTCATCATCTTCATGGTGACAGCGCCCCTGCTCACGCAGGGGGTGGAGATCGATCTGCCCGACGAGGTGGCGGAGCCTCTCCCGCAGGAGAAGGACGAGCAGCTCATCCTCGGGATCGACAAGGAGCTCAACTACTACATCGGTGAGAACAAGTTCACCGCGGGTGAGATGCCGGTGAAGCTCGAGGCCATCGCCAAGGCCAACCCCGACCAGGTGGTGTACCTGCGCGCCGACGGCGAGGTCCCCTACGCAGAGGTGGCCTTCCTCCTCGCCGCGGCCAAGCGCGCCGGAATGCCCCGCATCGGGCTGGTGTTCGAGATGGACATGGAAGAGGACAAGTAGCGATGTCCACCTATCGGTCCGTGCTGGTGCCAGAGCGGCAGAGCCTCGCCTCCTACGTGGTGGCGGCGGTGGCGCTCCACCTGATCCTGGTCATCGTCGGCGTCACCGCGAGCGACTGGGTGAAGGCGCACCGCAGGCCGATCGTCGACCCCGCCACCGCGATGACCGTCGAGCTGAAGGTGCTGCCCAAGTCCAAGACCCGTATGCCCGAGCGGGCGTCCCACACCCCCAAGCCTCAGGGGCAGGTGGCGCCCAAGCCGTCCCCCACCGCTGAGAAGCCGATACCGCGCACCTCAGAGCTGGCGGTGCACAAGCCGGACGCCCCCCCGCAGGCTCCCGGCACCCCCGACCGCACCGACGAGCGCCAGGCCCTGATGCGCAACCTGCTGATGCACCAGCTGGTCCAGGACACCCCCGAGGGCACGGTAGACCGCGAGGAGTCCGACCCCAACTCCACCGCGACGGAGGGGGTCAACACCGGATCCAGCGGCGACCGGGCCGATCCCGCCCTGGCAAGGTACGTCTCGCAGGTGAAGGGGCTGTTCATGGCCCAATTCCACCCGCTCCCCACCCTGGTGATGGCCCACCCCGAGCTCAGGGTGACGGTCCAGGTGGATTTCGACCTGGACACCGGGGAGGTGCTGGGGAGCCACGTCGAGACCTCCAGCGGCAACGGCTCCTTCGACGGCGCCGCTACTCGCGCGGTCGCCGCCGTGCGCCAGATCCCCGTCCCACCAGAGAACTTCCGCGCCTCGTTCCGAGACGGCCTGTCGATGGAGTTCCGCCCGCAGTAGGCGCTCATGTCACGCCCACCGCGGCCGAACCAGCGCAGGTCGCGCCCTCCCCCCCTGGAGTCCGAATGCCCCGCACCCTCCCCGCCCTGCTCACCGCGCTGCTGCTCCTCCCCTCCCTCGCGCTGGGGGCGGGCTTCCGCATCGTGGTGGGCCCAGGCTCCAAGGATTTCCCCCTGGCGCTGGCGGCGGTGGTCCCCGGCGCACCAGAGGTCGCAGACGAGGGGCAGACCCTCGACGAGGTGGTGCAGCGCGACCTGGAGCTGACCGGCTACTTCCGTCTGATCGACCGCGCCGCGCACATCGATCGATCGGGTGGGGTGGCCCCCGGCACCTTCAACCTCGACGACTGGCGGATGCTCAAGGCCGGGGCTGTGCTCAAGTCCAGTGTGATCCAGCAGCCCGGCGGCAAGGTGCAGGTGGACGTGTACCTCTACGACACCGGCACCGGCGAGAAGCTGTTCGGAAAGCGCTACCAGGCCCCCGAGAGCGAGGTCCGCACCCTGGGGCACAAGATCTCTGACGAGGTGCTGCTCGCCCTCACCGGGCAGCGGGGCCTGTTCGGGACCCGCATCGCGGCGGTCAGCCAACGATCGGGAAACAAGGAGATCTACGTGATGGACGCCGACGGGACTGGCGTCCAGCAGATCACCCGCAACGGCTCCATCAACCTCTCGCCCGCCCTCTCAGACGACGGCCGCTTCCTGGCGTGGACCTCCTTCAAGCGCGACAACCCCGACCTCTACGTCAAGGACCTGCAGCGCGGCACCTCACAGGTGATCTCGAACCGCGAGGGCATCAACACCGGCGCCGCCTTCTCCCCCGACGGGAAGCGCATCGCCCTCGCCAGGAGCGCGAACGGCGACGCAGACATCTACATCCTCGACGCGGCCACGGGGCGGGAGCTCCAGCGGGTCACCAAGGGGGGTGGCATCGACGTGGCGCCGGACTTCCACCCCACCGGCGACACCCTCGCCTTCTCATCCGAGCGCTCGGGGGGCTCTCAGGTCTACGTGCAACCCCTAGCGGGGGGCGAGGCGCGCAGGGTGAGCTTCTCCGGCTCCTTCAACACCGACCCCGTGTGGTCGCCCGATGGGACCCAGATCGCCTTCGTGGGCCGCGACCCGCGCTTTGACGTGTTCGTGGTGAACGCGGACGGCAGCCACATGGTGCGCATCACCCAGGACCAGGGCGACAACGAGGACCCCTCCTGGTCGCCTGACGGGCGCTACCTGATCTTCTCCTCCACCCGCACCGGGCGCTCAGAGATCTGGCTCTCCACCCCGGACGGCAGACACCAGGCCCAGATCTCTCAGGGCGGAGGCTGGACCCAGCCCACCTGGGGGGTGCGGTGATGCGCGCGGCCATCGACATTGGAAGTAACTCCATACTCCTCACGGTGGTGAACCCCGAGGGCGAGGTGGTGCACGACGAGGCCCGGGTCGTGGGCCTGTCCCTCGGGCTGGGGGAGCGGGGGATGTTCGCGCCCGACAGGATGAAGGCCGCGGAGAGCGTCCTCACCGAGTATCTGGACACCGCGAGGCGCTTCGGGCTCGAGCCCTGGCAGGTGGTGGCGGTCTCCACCTCTGGGGCGCGCAGGGCGATGAACGCCTCCACCTGGTTCAGCCGCATCCAGCGACAGCAGGGGCTGAAGATCCAGGTGATCTCGGGCGAGGAGGAGGCCAACCTCACCTGGTTGGGGGCCTGGCAGGGGCTCTCCCTCCCCCCTGGCCCGGTGCTGGTGGTCGACCTGGGGGGCGGCTCCACCGAGCTGGTGGTCGGCGAGGCGGGCCAGGTCCACGACCGCACCTCCCTGGAGATGGGCGCGGTGCGCCTCACCGAGCGCTTCCTGGGGCTGGGCACCACCGACCTGGGGGCGCTCAGCAGGATGCGCGAGGAGATCGAGCACCACCTCGAGATCTCGGGGCTGCGGCCGGGGGTGCGGACGGTGGTGGGGGTGGGCGGCACGGCCACCACCCTCACCGCGATGCGCCTGGGGCTGCGGCGCTGGGACCCCACCCAGGTCCACGGGGCGCGCCTCTCCCGCACCGACCTCTCCCGCTTTGTCGACGACCTGATCTCCGCCTCGCCCGCGGCCCGCAGAGCGATGGCTCCCACCGACCCGGAGCGGGCAGACTTCCTGCTGGCGGGGGCGGCGATCCTGGAGCGCGTGCTGATGCGGGCGGGGAGATCCAGCATGTTCATCTCCAACCGCGGACTGCGCTTCGGGCTGTTGACACCGGCCGGCTGACCCGATAGATGTCTGACGTCCGGCGGGCGTAGCTCAGTTGGTAGAGCACAAGCTTCCCAAGCTTGTGGTCGCGAGTTCGAGTCTCGTCGCCCGCTCCATTTAGACCCACCCTCGATGAGGGTGGGTTTTTTTGTCGGCGCTATCGTGTACAGCGTTCCTGTGGCACAATCCGTTTCTCGGGTCCGCGGTCCTCCTCGCGCGGCCCTCTCACACGCGATCCCACCTGGGAGGTCTGTCATGTCCGCCACTCAGCCTGCGCGCTCACTCGTCGACGCCGTGATCATCGTCGAGGAGGCCGGAGAGCCGACCAAGAGGGTCCCCCTCGCCGACCTGCTCACCATCGGCCGCCACGCGAGCAACAACATTCAGCTCCTAGAGGCCTCGTCCTCCCGCCACCACGCGGTGGTGTACCGCGCCAGCAAGGAGCTCTTCCGGATGATGGACCTCAGAAGCACCAACGGCACCCACGTCGGCGGGAAGAAGGTGGAGGAGGCCCTGCTGCGGCTCGGAGATCAGGTCCGGATCGGCAAGGCCATCCTGACCTTCAGCGCCGCCACCCCGCAGGACCGACACCAGGCGGTGATCCGCACGATTGCCGCGGGGCCCGCCCGGGGTCCGAGCGTCACCTCCCTCCACGATCTCGAGGCCTACCTGAGCCTCCAGGGCCTGGAGGGGCCGGTCAAGCAGAAGATCCTTCACTTGGCGATGTCGGTGGGCAGCGCCCCCTTCGCCGACGAGCAGACCGACGACCAGTGGACGGCCTTCGGTTCCCCGCAGGAGATCGAGCTGGACTCCGACGAGGAGACCCAGCCCTTCGAGCTGCAAGTGGACCTGGAAATACTGGACAGCTGAGCGCGCCGGCTTCCCATAGACGAGCGCCGGCACGCTTCCGGTTGCGGGCCGGGCCGGTGGCGCCGACCGGTCGCCCACAGCCCTGGACGCTCAGGTCCGTGAGCCCCGGTGCCGCAGGTGGAGAGACCGCGCTCCCCCCGGTCCGCGAGGCGCCGCCGCGATCCGCGCGCTGAGCCCCACCGATCCGGGACCAACGCGCCCCGCAGGGGGTTATCCGGAGTCAGGGAGGCGTCACGCTGCACAAGAAGGGCTCCACGCGCAGGAGAAGATGGCTGCGTCGGCTGGCGGGGGTGGCGGGGCTCACCCTCCTCGTCGGGGTGATCGGCGCGGTGGTCTGGGTGCGGTCGGACGACTTCCAGCAGCGGGCCAGCTCCCTGCTCGTGCGCGAGCTGGAGCGCCGCACCGGCGAGCGGGCAGGGATCGCGTCCCTGCGCCTCGACCTGTGGCCCCCCGCCCTCACGGCGGACGGGCTGGTGCTGTGGGGAGCAGACGGCGAGGAGATCGTGTCGGTCGACCACGTCGCGGCCCCCCTCGTGCTCCACCAGCTCAAGCCAGGGCTCGGGCGCCTGAGCTTGGTGCGCCCGCGGGTCGTGCTCCACCTCGACGAGGAGCACCGCCTGGTCGAGTTTCGGGCCAGGGTGCGGTCCGAGAAGCCCATGAGCCGCCTGCCGTGGGACAGCCTCGCGGTGACCGGCGGTGAGCTCCACCTGCGCTACCCCGACGGCTCGGTGAGCCTGACCGCGCTCAGCCTTGAGCCTGGGGCGGGCCCTTGGACCGGCTTCACCGGGCGGATCTCCGGCTCGTGGCGCGCGCTCTCCTGGGAGGCCCCCGTCGACTGCCCCCTGCTGCAGGTGGGGCCCGACAAGGTGGTCATCCCCAGCCTGGACCTGGACACGGCGCTGGGCTCACTGCACCTCCAGGGGGAGGCCCCGCTCCAGGGAGACCTGGCCCTGTCGGTCCGGGCCTACGGGTGGCTCGACAGGCTGAACCCGCTGCTCCCCAGCCCCAGGGCGCTGCACGGACCGGTGGACCTGAACCTGAGCCTCGACGGGCCCCCGTCCGACCCCACCCTCCACTTCGCGCTAGCCGCAACCGACCTCGCCTTGGACACTCCCTCGACCCGGACCCCCATCAAGACCTACGAGCTAGACGCGCTCACCGCGGCGGGCAGCGGCACCAAGGAGGGGCTGTCGGTGGAGCGCTGGGAGGCCAGCTGGGCCAGCGGGGAGGTGACCGGCACCGCGGCTGTGGGCAGGGACGGGGCCCTGGAGGTCACCGCCCTGGGCGAGTCGCTCTCGCTGGCGCGGGCGCTACAGCAGCTCTCGGTGGCCCCCAGGCCCTGGGTGGACGCAGGGGTCGACGCTGCGGTGCACCTCAGCGGGAGCCTGAGCCCCTTTCAGCTCGACGGCCCCTTCGACCTCGCTGCGGTGGACTTCCAGGTGGCCGCGGGGCCGGTGGTGGACGACACCTTCACCAGGCCCCTCAGGCTCCCCACCGCCTCGGCGCGGGGGGCGCTGCGGGTGACGCGGGAGCAGGTGGACCTGCAGATCGACCACATCGCGTCGGGCAGGTCCTCGGGCACCGCCGAGCTGTCGGTGAAGGTGACCCCCACCGGGCCCCTGGATCTGACCCTCTCCCTCTCGCGGGTGGACCTGACCGACTTCCAGCCGCTGGGCGGCGCCGATCTTCACGGCACCGGCTCCATCACCGGACGGCTCCACGGCCCCCTTCAGGCGCTCCGCTTCGACGGCTACGGCGACATCAACGGCTTCTCCGCTACCGGTATCCCCTACGCCGACCACTTCACCGCGCGGCTGAGCTCCCCCACGCTCCACTCCATCGAGCTCGACGAGGTCCAGGCGACTGTGGGGACCACCCCCTACAGCGGGCGCTACGCCATGTACTTTGGCAGCACCACCACCATGGACACAGAGGTGACCATCGGCGACGGCAGGGTGGAGGACGTGGTCGGCATCTTCCTCGACCTGCCGGGCCTGTCCGGGGGGCTGTCCGGCACCCTCGCCCTGCGGGGGCCTTTCAACGATCTGGACGGCGCCGCCCACCTCAAGTTCAAGGAGGTGTCCCTCTGGGGGGAGCGCTTCCCGGAGGGTGAGGCCGACGGCTACATGGATCAGGGGGTCTTCTCCCTCGACGCGCTGAGCCTGGTCCGCAGCGACCAGGACGCGGGCCTGCGCCTGCGAGGCAGCGTGGGGAGGGGCTGGGCGCTGAACATGGAGCTGATCGGCGACGGCTTCCGCCTGGAGCACCTGGACCACCTCGCGCCCCTGGAGCTCCCGCTGTCGGGCCGGGCCTCGCTCGTCGCGCGCCTGGACAACACCCTGTTCGAGCCCGCACCTCATGGGACCCTCGCGATCACAGAGCTGCGCTACGCGGGCCAGCCGATCGCCGACTCCCTCGCCCGCTTCCACACTGAGGAGGGTGTGCTCTCGCTGGACGCGGACCTAGTGGGAGACGCGGCGCGCGCCTGGGGCACCCTCGGCCTGTGGGGAGCGCAACCCTACCAGTTCGGCGTGGCCCTGGTGAGCTTCCCCCTGCACAGGGTCTACCCTGTCGCGGCGGACGGTGGCGCCATTTCAGCGGCCCTCGACGGCACCCTCTCGCTGGAGGGGCACTTCGGCGAGCGCCCCTCGCCCCCGCACCTGGTGGGCAGGGCCGAGTCCCTCGACCTAGCCTGGGGGCGCCACCGGCTGCACAACCAGCAGCCCTGGTCCTTCGAGCTGGAGGACGGGCGGTGGACCCTGCACGACTTCTCCCTCGCGGGTGGAGAGACCGGCTTCACGATGAGCGCCTCCGGGGGGCGGGATCAGGAGCTGGCGCTGGAGGGGCTGGGCAAGGCGGACCTGGACCTGCTGCGGGCGGTGGTGCCGGGCCTCACCAAGGCCAACGGGCAGGCGCAGCTGCACCTGGAGGCCACTGGCAAGGCGCCCGACGTGGAGACCGTGCTCGACGCCGAGCTCTACGGCACCCTGATCCGCCACCAGAGCTTCCCCGCGCCGCTAGAGGACGTGCGCGCCTCGGTGCACGCCACCAGGGACGGCTACACCCTCACCGCGGCGGAGGCGGGGCTGGGGGGCGGGATGATCAAGGCCTGGGGCCAGATCGAGGCCGACGGGTGGGCGCCTCGCTGGTACGATCTCCACGCGGTGGGGGCGGACACCCAGATCCTCTGGACCGAGACCCTGGCCCCGGCGATCGGTGACAGCGACATCACCTTCACCGGGCCGGCCGAGGACCCGCTGCTCGCAGGGGACATCACGATCTCGGAGATGTCCTTCGTCGATCGCATCGACTGGGAGGACTGGGTGGTGGAGTGGCGCGACGAGCTGCTGGTGGACTACACCAGCCTGGAGGACGAGCCGCTGTTCGACATGGACCTCCACATCCTCGCGGACCGCACCGTCCGCCTGCGCAACAACGTGATCGACGGCACCGCCTCCGCGGACCTCAGGGTGCTGGGAGACACGGTGCGCCCTGGGCTGGCGGGGGACATCTGGCTCCACGAGGGCGAGGTCTTCCTCCAAGACCGGCAGTTCACCATCCAGCGGGGCCACATCGCCTTCATCGACCCCTGGTCGTGGGACCCCACCATCGACTTCGACCTCGCCTCCGAGGTGGTGTCGCGCGAGCAGCGGTACAGGGTCAACTACCTGGTCCACGGGCCCTTCTCCGGCTGGACCACCGAGACGCGCTCCGATCCGCCCCTCGCCCCGTCGGACATCAACGCCCTGCTCTGGTTTGGCCTCACCACCGATGAGCTGGAGGAGATGGGCGACCTGCCCACCGCCCTCACCCAGGGGGTGCTGAGCCTGATGCTCACCGACCTGGTGATCGGCTGGACCGGCGAGTACCGCGAGGACGTGAAGTTCATCGTGGACCGGGTCGACCTAGTGACCGGGGTGGACCTCCGCGGCGAGTACTCCTCCGACCCGCGCCTGCTGGTGTCGAAGCAGCTCAAGGAATTCGGCGATCTGGAGGGGACCCTGGAGATGAACCTGGTCCGCCCCGACGACTGGTACGGCGTGGTCGAGAAGGACCTCTCGGACAGCTGGACCCTGTCCCTGTGGTATGCGAGCCGGCCCAGGGCCCGCTCCTACATCCAGGGCGCCCTGGGCTTCGACGTGCACACCCGCCTGGAGGTCGAGTGATCCCGCTGATCCTCGCCGGGCTCGCCCTCGCCCAGACCCCGGACGACCCCTGGTGGTACACCGGCCTGCCGCTGGCCGGCGTGAGCCTGGTCGCCCCCGAGGGCGGGCTGCCCCAGGCGGACCTGGAGCCGCTGCTGCGGGCGCAGCAGGGGCAGCTCGCGGACCCCCAGGTGCTGCGCGCCGACCTGGTGACCCTGTACCGGGTGGGCGAGTTCGACGCCGTGGAGGCGGACCTCCAGCCATGGTTCCTCCAGGACGCTGACGGGGCGCTACAGGAGGCGGTGATGCTCTCCTACAGGGTCTACCCGGCGCCCAAGGTGCTGTCGGTGCAGGTCCAGGGGAACCAGGCGCTGCGCAGCCGCGCCCTGATCGCCGCCGCCGGGATCGACGTGGGCTCGGTCTTCTATGAGGAGCTCCAGGGCCACGCCCCAGTCGCCAGGGTCCGCCGCGCCTACGCCGACGCGGGCTACCCCGATGCGCAGGTGGAGCTCGACGTGCAGCCCCTCACCAGAGGCGAGGTGGAGGTGTGGCTCCGGATCGACGAGGGGCCCCCCAGGTTGCTCCGGTCCGTTCAGTTCCTGACCACCGGCCTGCCTGACGACGGGCGGGGCGAGCGCACCCTGCGCAGGTGGGCCAGGCGCAGCGGGCTCCAAGAGGGGAGGCCCTACTCCGCCGAGGCCCTCGACCAGACGCGCTATGAGGTCCGTCGCGGTCTAGCCCGCATGCCGACGTTCTACCGCACCTTCGGCGGCTGGGTGGAGGCCAGGGTGTCGCCCCCCGTGGTGGTGCGCGACGCTGAGGGGTCGGAGGTCACCTACACGGTGGAGGCGGGCCGGCGCCTCTACCTGGACGTGGCGGGGATGGGCTGGAAACAGGAGGCCAAGGTGCAGGAGGTGCTCGACATCGACGAGCGCCTGCGCCTGACCAGGGGCTTCGTGGAGGAGGCCTCCGGGCGGCTGGAGGAGCACCTGCAGCGCCGCGGCTACCTCGACGCCCAAGTCGCCGTGGCCCTGCAGGAGGACGACCTCCACCCCTGGCTGACCCTGCAGATCAGCGCCCACCGCGGCAAGTCCCACCTGTTGCGGCGCTTCGCGGGTCGCTACCAGCTGGAGGGCCTGCGCTCCATCCCCCCTGGAGAGGTCCGCACGGTGCTCGACCAGGCCTCGCCCGAGGTGCTCAAGCGCGGCTTCGTGACCCTCGACGAGGTGAGCGTCGCCACCGAGGCCGCAGAGGCCTACTTCCACTTCCACGGCTTCACCCAGGCGGCCCTGTCGCTGGACCGGGTGGAGTCCACCCCCTTCCTTCCCCTCACCCCCTTCCGGTTCCCCGTATCCGAGGACCACCCACTGGCCGACCGGCTCCCCCGCACCGTCCGCCTGTTCTTCAGGGTAGACGAGGGCCCCCGCACCCTGCTGGCAGCGCTCCAGGTGGAGGGTGCCTCGCCAGAGGTGGACCTGAGCCGGCTCCTCTGGCCCCAGCCTGGCACCCCCTTCTCGCCCCAGGGCATCGCCGCGCTGGCGAGGCAGGTCACCGATCTCCACCGCGAGGCCGGCTACCTCCAGGCAGACACCAGGGCCAGCACACAGCACGACGAGGAGGGCAACACCCTCGTCACCCTCGCGGTCCACCCAGGCACTCAGGTGCTCCTCCGCTCCCTCACGGTCCGGGGTACCCGCGAGACGCGCGCTCAGACCGTCCGCGGCGAGGTGGACCAGGTGCTCACCCTCGGGCAGCCCATCTCCACCGCCCGCCTGCAAGAGCTCAAGAGCTCCCTCTACGACCTGGAGATCTTCTCGGCGGTGAGCGCCGATCTGGTGGGAGAGGCCGACGAGGGAGACCTGCTGCTCTCGGTCACCGAGCGCCCCCGCTACGTCGCGGACATCGGCGTGGGTCTGGCCACCGACCTGGGCCTGCGCGCCTTCACCAGGGCCAGCCGCACCAACCTGTGGGGGCGGGCCCACAGGATCGACGCCTACGGGCAGGCGGGGCTCCAGTGGCGTGACCTCACCAGGCCCGAGTGGCGGGCGGCCCTCTCGTACACCGCGCCCCGCTTCCCCTTCCGCGGCCAGCAGTGGGTGGGCGACATCCTGGTGCGGGAGATCAACCTGGAGCGCACCTGGCGGATGCTGCGCTCTGGCGCGGGGCTCACCATCGACACCGATCTGGGCCCGCACGGCACCCTCCAGCTGGCGGGGCGCGTGGAGGCACGTCAGCTCGATGAGGTCGATGGCGGCGCAATCCTCGCAGGGGAGCCGTGGGCGGCGCTGCTGGACCCCACCGACCTGACCCTCCCCTCGCCCTGGCGGCTGCAGGACTCGGTCTCCGCGCGGCTGCTCCTCGATCTGCGGGATGATCCCGTGCAGCCTGGCCGCGGCGGCGTGTTCTCGCTGATCGGCGACCTGAGCCCTGGGGCGCTCTCGGACACTCAGGTGCCCTTCGTGAAAGCGGAGGGCCGCGCGACCACCTGGATCCCCCTGAGGGGCCCGACCCTGCGCCTCTCTGGGGAGGCGAAGCGCGCCTGGGCCCTGGGCGACGGTGTGATCGCCCTGGAGGACCGCTACCGCCTGGGCGGCACGGGCACCCTCCGCGGCTTCCGCCGCGACGCGGTGGGCCCCAGGAACCAGGTGGACCCGCTGGATCTCGACTGGCCCGACGCCCTGGACCCGGCGATCGAGCGATCCCTGCTCGGACAGCGCGGGCGCTGGGTGCCCACCGGGGGAGACGCGATGGCCGCTGCCAGCGCTGAGCTGCTGCTCCCGTTCCCCCTGCTCGGCCTGCGGGAGTGGGATGGCTACGCGGCCGCCCTGTTCGCGGACGCCGGCAACGTGTGGCTGCTGGGCGACGGCGCCACCGCGACCTCCGAGGAGGGCCGCTACACCGAGCTCTTCCACCCCGCCCTGCGCTACAGCGCCGGGGCCGGCCTGCGGATGGAGTCCCCTCTCGGGCCGCTCCAGGTGGACCTGGCCCTCAACCCCGCGACCCTCACCGGCGATCCGGCCTTGCGCCGCCTGCTGCGCCAGGACTGGGAGGAGCCAGTGTGGCGCGCGCACCTGTCGCTCGGGACCCTCTGGTAGGGGCCGGTGCCTGATCCGTGGAGGAGACTTCGGCAGCGCCGGCCTTGTCTAGCAGCCGTCGCGCAGCGGCTTGTGGAGCGTGGGAGATCTCTCCTAGACTCAAGATCACAACCGTTGTGATTCTTGAGGGAGAGAACCATGCACAGACACCTCGCGCTCTGGAACGGCGTCCACCTCCGCACCGACGGGGGCACCCTCACCCTGGAGGTGGAGGGCGACCTGACCCTGGACAGCACCCTGGGCCTGCCCCTCGGCAGGGTGCGCGCCACCGGTGACCTGTCGCTCAACACCCGCGCCACGGCGCTGGAGCTGATCGCGGGCGGGACCCTCTGGATCGCTGAGGGCGTCGAGACCCGGGTCCTTCAGGGGCGGTCGGTGGTGCTCGTCGCGGGAGAGGTCAAGGCGGACGCGGTGTGCGCCACCGACGAGATCAGGGTGGCAGAGGCGCACCTCTCGGTGCAGGCCCTCTTCGCCCCAGAGGTGTCGATCAGCGACGGCGCGAGTGGCCGGATCACCCTGCTGGAGGCGAACACCAGGCTCGGCCCCCACGCGGTCCACGGCTGCCTGCAGGCCTGCGATTTTCGCGAGATCTTCGGGGACGTGGAGGCCTTCTTCGCCGCGCGGGGCCTGCGGCTCCAGGACCTCCCCGGCGCCATTCCCCTGATGGAGGCGCATGACGGCCGTCCCTACCGCACGGCGCCAAATCACAGCGGGCCGGTGCACATCGACCTCGATGCGCTCCCCGAGCTGCCCGCGCTGTACGAGCTCCCAGAGGACGAGCCGGACCCCCTCTTCCCGGACCTCGTGGGTGCGGCCTGCGACGCGAGCTGGGACCCGGAGCTGGAGCTCACCGAGGAACCCGAGGAGCTGCCCGAGCTGGAGCTGCTGCTCCCCTGACAGGAAATCCGGTCCGAGCGCACAACGTCGTGGAACCACCCGCTTGTCCGAGGCTCGGCCTACCCCAGCGCCCGGCCCGGGGGGCGAGGACCGGACCGATAACGGTGCTTCGTTCGTGACAGCACCCTGCCGCGACGCTCCCCGGGCGTGGCGGGGGCTGCAAGGGGCTGCTGAGCTCGAGGCGATCGGTCACGAGGATCGCGATCTCCTCCATAGCGAAGGATCTGCCGAGCGACGCGACGGATATCGTGAACAAGGGACGGACGCATGGGCCGGAGCTCCTGCCTGGGGTTCTCACGCTCCTTAGGAGCCATCGCGCCAGGAGCGACACGCTTCACGGGTCCTGCTCCTCGTCCAACGAGCGCCGAAACAGGCTGGAGTGAGCGCTCCAGGACACCTAGGCTGTTGCGCATAACCAAGGTTGTTCCTGTATAACCGGTGGCGCGCACCCCTTGACCTCGGGACCACGGTCAACAGACTGCGCCACGCCTCAAGAGGGCTACCTGTCCTGCGATGGCCCTCGCCGCGCAGCCTCGACCTGCTCGGTCCGGGCTACCCGTTCGACGCTCTCGCCGAGACCCACCGATCGACGGTGCGGGTGTCGACCCGCGCCAGGCGAAAGGCCTCGCTGCGCAGCAGCTCGAGCTGGAGGGGCACGCTGGTGTCTATTCCCTCCACCACCACCTCCTCCAGGGCGCGCAGCATCCGCATCCTGGCCTGCTCCCGGGAGCGCCCGTGGGCGATGACCTTGGCGACCAGCGAGTCGTACCAGGGGAGGACGCTGGCGTGCTCGTGGACGGCGCTGTCCACCCGGATCCCAGGGCCACCCGGCTCGTGGTAGCCGGTGATCACCCCCGGCGAGGCGCGAAAGGTCCACGGGTGCTCGGCGTTGACCCGCACCTCGATGGCGTGCCCCCGCTGGACCACCTGGTCCTGTGTGAGCGAGAGGCGCCCCCCCGCGGCGATCCGCAGCTGCTCGTCGACCAGATCAAGGCCGGTGATCTCCTCGGTGACAGGGTGCTCCACCTGGATGCGCGGGTTCACCTCCAGGAACCAGAAGCCGTCACCCTGCACCAGGAACTCCATCGTCCCCAGCGAGCGGTAGCCCACCGACCTCGCCAGGTGGACCGCCGCGTCCTGGAGCCCCTGGCGCAGCGCCGCGGACAGGCGCGGCGCCGGCGCCTCCTCGATGATCTTCTGGTGGCGCCGCTGGAGGGTGCACTCACGGGTGCCCAGGTGGATCGCGTCGATGCCGTCCCCCAGCACCTGCACCTCGATGTGGCGCGGCGCCTCCAGGAAGCGCTCGATGAAGACGTCGCCCCTTCCAAAGGAGGCCAGCGCCTCGGCGCTGGTCAGCTCAAAGACGCGCGCCAGCTCCTCGGCGCTGTCCACCCGCCGCATCCCCTTGCCGCCGCCCCCAGCCGTCGCCTTCACCAGCACCGGGTAGCCCGCCTCTTCCGCGATCTGCTGCGCCTCAGCCACGCCGCGGACGGCCCCCTCGCTCCCCGCCAACAGCGGGATCCCCGCGTCTCGAGCCGCGCGCTTGGCCGACAGCTTGTCGCCGAACAGCTCCAGGTGCTCCGGCGCGGGCCCGACGAACACCATCCCCATCGCCCGCACCGCGCGAGCAAAATCCGCGTCCTCAGCCAGGAAGCCATAGCCGGGGTGGACCGCCTCCGCCCCGGTGAGCTTGGCCGCGGTGAGGATGGCGGGGATGTTCAGGTAAGAGCGCGCTGGCGAGGCGGGTCCGATGCAGATCGCCTCGTCGGCGAACCGAACGTGCAGGGAGCTCTCGTCGGGCTGCGAGTAGACCGCCACCGTCCGGATCCCCAGGTCTCGGGCGGTGCGGAGGATCCGCAGGGCGATCTCACCCCTGTTGGCCACCAGCAGCTTCGCGAACGGGGGCCTCACGACGGGAGGATCCGCATCAGCGGCTGGCCAAACTGCACCGGCGCGCCGTCATCCGCCAGCACCTCGACCACCACCCCCGCGACCTCTGCTTCGATCTCGTTGAGCAGCTTCATCGCCTCGACGATGCACAGGGTCTGCCCCAGCCGCACCCTGTCGCCCACCTTGACAAAGGGCGGAGCCCCCGGCGAGGGCGCCTTGTAGAAGGTCCCCACCATCGGCGAGTGGATCTCAACCCCCTCGACGCGCGGCGGGTCCTGGACCAGCGCCGCGGGCCCTTGGGCGTGGACCACCTGCTCCGGTCCTCCCGCGAAGCGCACCTCCAGCGACTGTTCGCCCTCCTGCACCCTCACCTCACGCACCCCGTGGCGCGCCATGAGGGAGAAGAGCTCCTCAAGCTGACTCATATCAAGCTGCATCTCAACTCCCGGTGCGCTCCGCGGTGGGAGCGCGCTTCGGTGCGGCGCACAGGCGAGAGATCAGCCCCCTGAGCGCCAGCTCATACCCGACAGGCCCCAGCCCCAGCACCACCCCGGCGGCCACGTCGCGCAGCAGGCTCTGGTGCCGGAACGCCTCGCGCGCGTAGGGGTTGCTGAGGTGGATCTCGACAAAGGGGAGCCCCGTGCCCAGCAGCGCGTCGCGCAGGGCGACCGAGGTGTGGGTGTATCCCCCTGGGTTGATCACGACGCCCGCGATCCCCTCCCCTGCTGCGCGGTGGATGCGGTCGACCAGCGCGCCCTCACCGTTGCTCTGGAAGGTCTCTATCACCACGCCGAGGTCCCCACCGAGCGTCGCGAGGCGCCGGTCGAGCTCGTCCAGCGTCTCCGCACCGTACACCTCTGGCTCGCGGGTGCCGAGAAGGTTGAGGTTGGGGCCGTGGAGGACCAGCACCCTCAACGTCGCCTCCCCAGCAGGGAGCGGCGTCGACGGGGCGCGCCAGGGGGGGTGACGAAGCCGTCCCCGTCGTCGAGCTCGATCAGCTCCTCCTGGATCGGGCGGGACGGGGAGGCGGCGCCGAGCTGCACCCTGCGGATGTCCGCGGCGCGGGGATCTGCCGCCACGATCTCGGTCTCCTGATCCGGGCCACCCCAGCCGCTGAGCGCGTCGTCCGGATCGCTCAGATCCAGATCGCCGTCCCCGCCCCTAGTGGGTCCGCCGCCCCGGCGCGCGGCCTGCCGCCGCCGCGCCTCCTCGACCGCCCTGGCCTTGACCTCCTGCCGCCGGCGAAGCTCAGCCGCCGCCCGCTGCCGCGCCTCCTGCCGCCGGAGATCCTCAGGGGTGGGTGCCGCCTCAACCACCCTCGCCCGCCCCAGGGCGCCTGCCTGCCTCCGGGCCGCTGGCATGGGTGAGGGCTCGTCCTCGGCAAAGAGCTCGGTGAGGTCGATCTCATCTCCACGAGGGGACGAGCGGCCGTGGCGCGGCACCGCCGGCGGCGGGGTCTCGCCCGAGAGCTCGAAGGCCTCGTCGTGCTCGGCATCGCTAAAGAAGTCGGCGGCCGGCCCGCGCCCCGAGGGGGGCGCCTCCACGCGACCGGAGGGGGGCCCGTCACTCAGCTCGAGCTCTAGCTCATGGTCTGGGGCGTCATCGAGGAACTCCTCGGGGACCTCCACCAATTCGAGCTCCACCCCCTCTAGCAGCGGCAGCGGCTCGTGCTCCTCGTCGTACTCCAGCGCCTCCAGCGCCTCCAGCGCCTCCAGCTCGTCCGCATCGGAGGACCCATCCCAGCCCCCCTGCGCCGCGTCGTGGGCGAGGTCATCACTCCCGAGGTCCACCAGCCCGTGGCCGTCGTCCTCGTCCGCGAGGCTCCATTCGAGCCCCTCATCCGCGGGCAGGTCGTCCTCGTCCGCGAGGCTCCATTCGAGCCCCTCATCCGCGGGCAGGTCGTCCTCGAATTCCAGCACCAGCTCCCCGATGGCGGCGCCGATCCCTGGGTCAACGCTCCGGTCCAGATCCAGCGCGTCCGACAGATCGAGCTGCTCGTGCGGCTCTGTCACCTCATCGTCAGCGATCAGCGCGTGCAGGTTTGACTGCGGGAGCTCGATCACCACATCGTCGCTGAGCGGCGGCAGCTCCTCCGACAGGTCGTCGGGCAGCTCCGCCTCTGGGGCGTGAGCCAGCTCCGCCAGGCGACGGCGGATGAGCGGGTGATCGGGGTTGGTCATCAAGATGCGGCGGAAGATACGCGCGGCGCGATCCTTCCACCCGCGCATCGCGTAGGCCTCGGCGCGCTCCAGCGTGTCGAAGGGGTCCCGACCGCGGAGCGACACCTGCTCGGTCGCAGGCGCATCCTCCCAGCTCGAGAGGCGGTCTCTGTAGCCCTGGATTTCGTAGTCGTCGGGGAAGTGCTCCAGGTATGCCTCGGCTGCCGCTGCGGCCTCACGGACCTTCCCGCACTTCTCCAGCGCCACCACCCGGGCCCGGGCCAGGTGCGACTGGTCCGGGTCTCCTGGGGCGATCGTCACCCGGTCGAGCGCCTCCAGACAGACCAGGAAGCGCCCCGCCGTGAAGCTGGCCTCTACCAGGAGCCTCCACCCGTCATCGCGGGAGGCGTCCTCCTGGAGCCCCGCCTGCAGCACCTCCAGCGCCTCCCCGTGGCGCTGCCGCAGCACCAGCGCCTGTGCCACCTCAACGAAGGCCTCGTCTCCGGGGTCGTCCTCCAGGAATTCCTGGAGCATGTCCAGCTCGGGATCAGAGAGCGGCACGCAGCCCCCTCATCGAGGCACCAGCTCGAAGACCACGTCCTCAAGCCGAGAGGAGACCAGCACCCCCACCGGGAGCCAGGCGTCTCCCTCCCACTCTGGGAAGGAGTCCACGTAGAGGTAGATGCGCGCTAGCCCGTCCTCGTCGGTCATCAGATCGAGGGTGCCCTCAGCCGCCGGCTCGTCGAGCTGGTAGTAGCCATCCTGCCAGACGTCCCAGACGTCCCCATCCAGCGGCTCCTCGCCCAGCTCGAGTTGGAGCCTGGTGGCCTCGGCGAGCACCTCCACCCCCTCGCTCTCGGCGCTGATCTCTAGCGCCACCCCCGCGAGGGGCTCACCAGTGCCCGCCTCGTAGACCAGGATGTCCACCGGGATCACCGCACCTACGCCGTCGTCCTCTGCGTTGAAGGAGGCGTGCCAGGTCACGGCCAGGCGATCGGGGACCAGGATGTGGGCGCCCTCAGGTGCAGCCATCCAGCACCCGCTCAGCGCGAGCCCGAGGACCGGTAGCAGCAAACCCTTTCTCAACCCAGCCCTCCGACAAATTCGGACAGTTCGGAAACCGTCACCCTCACCAGCGCGGCCTCGCCCGCCTGAGTTGGTACCGGCAGGCATATTGTATCCGCGCTCCGCTTCTTGTCCATAAGCATCCCCTCAAACAGCGCCTTCGCCGTCAGCGGCGGCAAGCTCACAGGGAGGCCCAGGGCGAGGAGCAGGGCCTCCAGGCGATCAGAGAGCCCGGTAGCCGTGCACAAGCCGGCGCGCTCGGCCCACCTGAGCTCCGCGAGGAGGCCGATCCCCACCGCCTGCCCGTGAGGCATCCCGGAGATCGACTCCACCGCGTGGCCCACCGTGTGCCCCGCGTTGAGCACCGTCCTCACCCCCCGCTCTGTGGGGTCCCGCGCCACGATCCCGGCCTTGAGCGCGACCGCGCGCGCCACCACCCCTCGCAGCGCCGCAGGCTCCCCCCGCCGGAGCGCCCCCGCGCGCGCCTCCACCGCGGCCAGCAGCCCCGCGTCCAACATCAGGGCGACCTTCACCACCTCAGCCAGCCCCGACGCCCGCTGCACCTCGGGGAGGGTGGCGAGCACCTCTGTGGCCGCGAACACCATCGCGGGCTGGTGGAAGGCCCCGACCAGGTTCTTGCCCCGCGGGTGATTGATCGCCGTCTTCCCCCCGACCGACGCGTCGACCATCGCGAGCAGGGTGGTGGGGAGCTGCACCCACCGGAGCCCCCGCAGCGCGGTGGCGGCGATCAGCCCGGCCGCGTCGCCGAGGGCGCCCCCCCCCAGCGCGATCACCGCGGTCTGTCGGTCCACCCCAGCCGCCAACAGCCCGCCGACGCCCTCCCACCACGCGTCGACCGACTTGGCCGCCTCCCCCTCTGGCAGCAGCACCTTGTCGAGCGTCCAGCCCGCCTCGGCGAGCAGCGCCGTCACCCTCGCCCCCCACAGCCCCTCGACCCGAGGCTCGGTGATCAGCACCGCGCGGCGCCCCTCCACCGCCCGCCCCAGCGCCGCGGGCAGCCCGCCGAGCGTCTCCTCCAGGTGGACGGGATAGCGTCCCTCGCCCAGCTCTACCCACACCGTGCTCATCGTGCTCTCCTCGTGGTAAATAGGGGGAGGTGCGCTCCCCAGGTAATCGCGGGAAGCCCGGGAGGAGGAATGGACCGACGGGAATTCGTAAAGCTAGAGATCGCTGAGGTGCTCGCGGACCTCGACCTGGAGGCCCCCGAGTGGCGGGGAGACACGCTCCCCCTGCGGTATGGGCCCCTCGTCGCCCTGATCACCGTGCTGGACCACGACGACACCCAGTGGGTCCGGCTCACGGTGTCGATGCTGTACGAGGTGGCCCCCAGCCTGGCGCTGGTCCAGCGCCTGCTGCGCCTCAACGACGAGCTCCTGACCGGGTGCTTCCTCCTCTTCGAGGACAACACGCTCGCCTACTCTCAGACCCTCCCCGAGGAGTCGCTGCAGGGCCCGGGGTGGCGCCGGGCGGCGCTCTATGGCCTGAGGATCGCCGAGGAACAGGTGCTAGAGCTGCGCGCCCTGGGCGGCGGGGTTGTGAGCGGCGAGGAGCTGTGAGCAGAGGTGCGGCGCTGGCGGCGGCGCACGTCGTTGACAGGCAGGATCATCACCGGTAGCATCCCAGCTACTCTCCGAACGCGATGACCCTTGACCTGGAGTCGGCACATGCCGCAGAGCTCTCCGTTTTCCATCCCTGCGGGCGTCGATCTTTCCGTTGTGGACGGGAAGCTGTCAGTGCACCACGACGGTGACATCATCCTGGAACAGACCATGGGGCTGGTGCTGGAGCGCGCGGAGGCCGGTGGCGATCTCACCCTGACCCTCCCGCTGGCGACCGGGGATCTGGTGGCGGGTGGGCGCCTGACGCTCAAGGGCGACGCGGACGCGGGGCTGATCTTCGGAGACGTGGTGGTGATCGCCGGGGGCAAGATCAAGGCCCGCGCGATCGCCGCGTCCAGCCGCATTGTGATCGGCGCGGCCCACCTCTCCGTCGATGTGCTCATCGCCCCGGAGATCCGCATCGACCCCAACGCAGACGGGCGGGTGACGGTGATCGAGAGCCACGGCGAGGTAGGCCCCTCCAAGATCAAGGGTGGCTTCAACCTGCGCGAGTACGAGGAGATCTTCGGGGATGCCAATGATTTCCTGGCCGCGCGCGGCCTGGAGCCCCTGGCAGCGGGGGAGCCCCAGCGCGCCCCGGAGCCGCCCGCGGCCCCGGAGGAACAGCCAGAGCCAGCCGCTGAGCGGGTCACCGTTCCCGCAGCCGCCAACGATTTCGTCCAAGAGGACGTCGCAGAAGAGGACGAGCGAGAGGAGGACGACGCCGACGAGCCGGTGGACGACGACGACTCCGAGGACGACGACTCCGAGGACGACGACGACCCCCAGACCCTCAGGGTCGAGGACATGGAGCCGCTGGAGGACGAGCTGGCGATCCGCCTCGACGACGCCATCCGTCGCATCGAGGGGTGCTACACTGGCCTGGAGACCCCCGACGCGGTGCAGCGGCTGGCGGATCTGATCGCGCGGCGCGAGTACCGGCAGCTCAAGCTCTCGATCACCGAGATCTGGAACAGCCTCCTCAAGTTCCACCAGGAGAAGAACCTCCGCCCTCACCACCAGGTGACGCACTCCTTCAACCAGATCCACGGCCTCGTACAGGGGCGGTGAGCAGCACCGGGAGCGCGACATGCCCAGCAAGGCCGAGGTGGAGCAGCGCGTCTCCTCCCGGGTCCCCATCCGGGTCCTGGTGGAGTACGAGCGGATCGACGACTTCCTGGCGGACTACTCCTCCAACCTCTCGCTGGGCGGCATGTTCATCCGCACCACCCAGCCCCTCGACATGGGGACGCGCTTCCGCATCCGCTTCAGGCTCCCCCACAGGCCGCGCCCGGTAGAGACCTTCGGGGTGGTGCGCTGGGTGGTCCCGGACGACGGCGGCCCGGAGACCGTGCCGGGGATGGGGATCCAGTTCGACGACCTGTCGAGCGCGGACAAGCGAGCGGTCGAGAAGCTGCTCACCGAGTGGGACTAGCCCCGGCAGCCCCGCGCCGGGTTCGGCGCCCCGCCCGGCTCCCACCGAGGCCGCGTGAGCGCGCCCTCGCCGCGCCCCCCTGCACCCGGGCGGCCTGGGTTGGATTTTGCGGACTCGCTACATCCCCTCGCCCCAGACGCGCTATATGCGCGGTGAACACGAGGCATGGATGATGTCAGGACCGACCCGCTCCACCCTCCTCTCCCTGTTGGCGCTGGCGGGGCTGGCCCTCGCGGGCTGCAACCAGTACGCGTACCTGCGGGTCTCTGGCTACGCGCAGGAGTCCTTCGCCAACGAGGCCGACATCCTGTTCGTCGTCGACAATTCGCCCTCGATGGGGGACGAGGCGCAGGCGCTGGCCACGAACTTCAACGCCTTCGTGCGCGCCCTCTCCAACCCCAGCGGGGGCGAGGACCTGGGCGGCCTCGCGGGGGCGGTGGACGACTACATCGCCTACTCCAACGACCGCGCCGGGGTGCTCGACTACCAGCTCGCCATCACCACCACCGACGTCGCGTCCTCTTACGGAGCCCTCTACGGGGAGCCCGCGGTGCTCACCAAGGGCGACGCCGGCATCGCCGAGGGCTTCTCGGCCAACCTCCTCTGCCACGCCACCTGCTTCAACCCCTCGCTGGTCCCGGACGACCCGTCCTACCACTGCGGAGCTCCGCTCGGGAGCACCATCTCCACCCAATACCTGGACTGCACCTGCGGCGAGGGCGCGTGGGAGGACAACTGCGGCGAGGGGCAGGAGGAGGGCCTGGAGGCGGTCTACATGGCGATGTGCCGGGCGGTGGAGGACCCTCCCGCGGCCTGCTTTGAGCAGGACCAGTTCACCAGCGCCGACGTGCTCTCCAACCAGGGCCTGCTGCGCCCCGGCAGCAGCCTGATCGCCGTGATCGTCACCGACGAGGGGGACACCTCGCGCCGGATCGACGGCTCCTCTGGCGACCCCTTCCCCTACCCCGATCTGTTCGATGAATTCGGGGTCAGGATGAGGTGGTCGGTGATCGGCCCCCGCACCGACGTGTGCAATTCCGGCGGCGCCACCACCTGGGGCGTCAGCCGCTACCACTGGTTCGTAGACGAGACCGGCGGCTCCTGGATGGACATCTCCGAGCCCACCGCCACCGACGGCTGCGCCATCTCCAACTTCGCCTCGTCGATGGAGCGCCTCGGGCAGCTCCTGAGCGGTCTCCTCGACATGTTCCCCCTCCAGGGGGTGCCCGACGTGGACTCACTCCTGGTCTTCGTGGACGGCGCCCCTGTCCCGCAGGCCGAGGAGCAGCTCAGCGACACCGGCGACGTCCGCTGGGAGGACGGCTGGTCCTACCTCCCCTCCGAGAACGCGGTGGTCTTCCACGGCGACGCGGTCCCGGACTACAACGCCGAGGTCGCGATCTACTACCTGCCCCTAGAGGGCATGCCCCGCGAGCTCCCCTACTAGCGCCGCAGGAGGTCACCCGTGCTCTTTCCCCTGTTCGCCGCACTGCTATGCCCCACCGCCCAGGCCCAGGACACCGTGGACATCGGCGTCATCCGCGACTCCGAGGTGCAGGTGGTCCAGCGCCTGCTCTACCCCAAGGCGGGCCGCACCGAGCGGGGCGTCCACCTGGGCCTGATGGCCTTTGACCCCTTCCTGGTCACGCCTAACGTCGCCCTGAGCTACGACTCCCACCGCTCTGAGACCCTGTCCTACGGGGTGATCGTCGGCGGGGGGTGGGGGCTGAAGAACGCCGCCTACCGCGAGCTGTCCTCGCCGACCTACGGGATCGCCCCCGACGCCTACCGCTACCTGGCCTCGGCGCTGGGAGGCGCGAGCTGGACGCCGGTCTACGCCAAGGCGGCCCTCTCGGGGAGCAAGGTGGTCCACTTTGATCTCTACGCCACCGGCAGGGGCGGGATCACCCTCGAGCAGTCGGTGATCCCATCAGGGGGCCTCGCGGTGGCGCCCACGGTGTCGGGGGGCGTGGGCGCGCGGGTGTTCCTCGACGAGGGCGCGGTGCTCCGGCTGGAGCTGCGCGACGACGCGATGGTCGAGCACCGGTCGCTCACCGACACCACCCACCTCAAGCAGAACGTCAACCTCACCGTGGGCTACACCCTGCTCTCTCCCCGGAGGGACCGGTGATCCGGGCCCTCTCCCTCGCGCTGCTGCTGGGCGCAGGCCTGGCGCAGGGGGCCGAGGACCCGCTGGCCGACGCGCGCGCCGCGCTGGAGGGCGGGCACCCGGCGGAGGCCGAGGCGCTGCTCGCCCCGGTGCTGGGTGAGGACGGCGCCGCCTGGGGCCTCTACAGCAGGTCCCTCGACGAGCAGGGCTACCCCTACGCCGCCCTGATCGCCGCGGCGGAGGCGCTGCGACGCGATCCTGCGGTGGCCCCAGAGCACCTCCACCGGGCGCTGGAGCTCAGCGGCAGGGTGCAGGACATGGGCGCGCTCGGCGCGGTGCTGGCAGCCAACATGGGGATGGAGGCCTCCGCCGAGGACCGGGCCGAGATGGCCTGGCTCGCCTCGCGCCACGCCTTCGAGGGGCAGGAGCTCGGCGCCGCTGGGGCCCTGCTGGTGATGGTGGGCCCCGACAGCCCTCACTACCCAGAGGCGCAGATGCTCCGAGGGGTGGTGCTGGCGCAGCAGGGGCGCTACACCGACGCCCTCGCCCCGCTGCTGGTGGCCTATGGCCTCACCCGAGAGGCCGACCGGGAGCTGCACGATCTGGTGAACCTCAACCTGGGGCGCACCTATTTCGGCGCCGGGAACTACGACCGCGCCGCGGAGCACTACCTCCAGGTGCGGCGCAGCTCGCCCTCGTGGGTGGAGGCCCAATTCGAGGCCTCTTGGGCCTTCTTCCGCGGCGAGGACATGAACGGCACCCTCGGCCTGCTGATGAGCCACGGGAGCCCGTTCCTGGAGGAGGTCTTCCTGCCAGAGGCGGACCTGCTGCGGGGCTACGCCCTGTTCCTGCTCTGCAAGTTCCCGGAGGCCTCCAGGGAGATCCAGACCTTCGAGGTGCGCTACAAGCCCCTCAAGACCCAGCTGGACGCGCTAGTACCAGCCCTGACCCCCGCCGCTGGCTGGGAGCTGGGCCTGAGCGCCGCGGCGGGGAAGCCCACCGACGCCCCCCCAGGGCTCACCAGGCGCTACCAGCGCGACGCCAGGCTGCAGCGCGCCGCCCACGCGGTGGCCCAGGGCGAGCGGGAGCGCGCGCGGCTCGCCTCCCAGCCCGAGGCCTCCCCGATCCTCCCCCTGCTCGACGCCAGGATGGCCGCGCTCCGCGACGGCGAGGGAGCGCGCGTCGCGGGAAACCTCGCGCTGGCCCGCAGTGATCTGCAGCGGATGTTCCAGGACGTGCAGGCGACGCGCCTCGACATCCTCCGGCTGGAGGCGGAGCTCTACCAGCGCGCAGCGGACGGGGGAGCGCTGGAGCAGGCGGCCCGCCAGGGCACGGGGCGCAGGGTGAGCCGACACCGCGACAAGCTGGTGTGGCCGTACCAGGGCGAGTACTGGGCCGATGAGGTGGGCTACTACCGGGTCAACACCCGGCCAGAGTGCCCACAGGCGCTCACCCGTTGAGCGGCCCTGTCTGGGAGCGCACGCTCTCCAACGGACTGACCCTGCTCTTGCAGCGCGACGGGGCGCTGCCCCTGGTGGCCATGGAGGTGCTGCTCCGCTGGGGCGCGGGGGACGAGCGGCCCGAGGAGCAGGGCGCCGCCCACTTCCTGGAGCATATGGTCTTCCGCGGCACCGCCCGCTTCGCCCCCGGCGAGCTGGACCGAGCGATCGAGGGGCTGGGGGGCGAGCTCAACGCCTGGACCGGCTACGATCACACCGCCTTTCACCTGGTCGTCCCCTCCGCCCACGTCGAGGAGGCGCTGGGCTTCCTGGCCGAGCTGGTGATCCACCCCCTGCTCGACCCGGACCAGCTGGTGCGCGAGCGGGAGGTGGTGCTGGAGGAGATCGGCGAGAGCAACGACTCCCCCGAGCAGGTGCTCGACCAGCTTGTCCGCGCCCGCCTGTTCCCCGGCAGCCCGCTGGGCGCGCCGATCCTGGGCACCAAGGCGTCTCTCTCGGCCATTGACCACCACGCGCTGGGGGCCTTTCACCGCAGGGGCTACACCCCCGAGCGGGCGGTGCTCTCGCTGGCGGGCGACCTCGACGCCGACGCGGCGCGGGCCGCCGCCGAGCGCCTGTTTGGCGGGTGGGAGCGGGGACAGGGCGGCGCGCCGCTCCCCGCGCCTCCTCCTGCGCCAGGCGGGCTGACGCGGGTGAAGCGCGGCTTCCACACCCCCTGGATCCAGCTGGGCTGGCGGGTCCCCCCCGCGGGCCACGAGGACTCGGCGGCGCTGGAGCTGCTCACCTCGCTGCTAGGGGGCGGCGCCGCATCGCTCCTGGGGTCGGCGCTGGAGCAGGAGTCGGAGCTGGCCTTCGGAACCTGGTGCACCCTGGAGCAGCTGCGCAGGGGCGGCGCCCTCTACGTGGGCTTCCAACCGCGCGAGCGGGGCGCCCTCGACGAGGCGCTCGCGGTGATCGAGCAGGTGGCCCGCGACGGGGTGAGCGCCTCGGAGCTTGACCGGGCCAGGCTCAGGATGCTGGCGGACCTGGACTGGGACAACGAGACCCTCGACGCGCGCGCCCACGAGGTCGGCAGGCAGCGGCACCTCTACGGGCCAGGCACCGATCCGGACCGGATCAGGGCCGCGCTCGCCGCGGTGGAGCCCCACCACCTGCAGGAGGTGGCTGCCCGCTGGCTCGCCCCCGAGGCCCTGACCGGGGTGTTCCTCGACACCGCCTGGGCCCCGAGCAAGGCGCTCCGCAGGTCCCCCGCCCCCCCCGATCGCAGCGGCTGGACCCTGGCCAACGGGGTCAGGGTGGAGCTGCTGCACCGGCCAGGGCGCCTGTTCGGGATGAGCGGGGTGGTGCTGGGGGGCAGCCTGCTAGAGGGGCCCAGGCAGGGGGGCCTGGCGCGCGCCTGGGCCAGGATGGTGGGCACCGCGACCCTCGACCTGGAGGTGGAGGCCTTCTCGCTGGAGCAGGACCGCGCCGCGGTCAACCTGGAGGCCAGGGCCGGGCTGGACCAGGTCAGCTTCGAGGTCAGCGCGCCCAGCGCCTCGGTGCGCGAGGCCTTCGATCTGTTCGGCGCCAGCCTCACAGAGCCGGTGTGGGACCCGGAGGAGTGGGACCGCACCCGCGAGGAGCTGCTGCAGGACATCATCGACACCCAGGACCGCCCCGACGAGGTGGCCCTCCAGGCAGCCTGGGCCGCCCTGTGGCGCGGCCACCCCTGGCAGCGCTCGCCGCTGGGCACCCCCTCCTCCCTCGGCCGCCTGGGGCCTCGCTCGATCGGCCTCTGGCACCAGACCCAGCTCCGGGGCGGTGGCCTGGCGGTGGCGATCGCCGGGGCGGTGAGCCCAGGCGTGGTGGAGGAGCACCTGCTCCCCTGGCTGGAGAAGCTCCCCGGGGGCAGCCCGCCGCTGGGCGAACGGCCCGCCCCCAGGCCCCAACCTGGAGCCCTGCTCCGCGAGGCGGGGCGCTCCCAGGCCAGCCTGATGCTCGCCCTGCCCGGAGCGGCGATGGGGACCAGAGAGGCCACCGCCCTGCAGCTCGCGTCGATCCACCTCTCGCGGCAGGGCGGCCCGCTGGTGCAGGCCCTCCGTGAGCAGCGGGGCCTGGCCTACTCGGTGTGGGCCGACTCCGTGGCCGGGCTCGACGGCGGGGTGTTCGCCCTGGGCGCTAGCACCCGCCCCGCGCGGGCCGAGGAGGCCCTCGACGGGCTCCGCGACCAGTGGCGGGCGATCTGCCAGCAGGGCCTCAGCCTGCCTCAGCTCGACGAGGCGCGGCGCCTGTGGCGGGTGCAGCTCCTGGGCTCGCGGCAGTCCGTGCTCAGCCTGGCGGGGGCCAGGGCCGCGGCCCTGCTCCTGGGACGCGAGTGGGAGCTGCCCGAGCTGGAGGCCCGGCTGGCCTCGTTCACCGTCGCCGAGGTGCTCGCTGCGCTGCAGGCCCGAGCAGAAGGCGCGGTGGAGGTCTCGGTGAGGCCGCGCCCGTGATGGCGCTGCTGCTGGGAGTGGCCGTGGCGGCAGCGGTGCCGCCCCCCCCACCGTTCCACCTGGACCCCGACGACATCGCTCTGCTCTCGGAGGGGGGGCGCATCAGCCGCAGCCACAAGGATGGCGAGGCGGAGCTGGGCCTCTCGGCCAGCTTGGTGCGGGGCGATCCCGCCGCGGTGTGGCGCGAGATCGCCGACTACGACCGCTACGTAGCGTACCTCCCCTACGTCACCGCCTCGCAGCGGATCGGCGAGGAGGAGCGGGACGGGCACCCGGTGATCCTGGCCCGGCTGGAGCTCACCACCCGCCACCTCACCACCCGGTACACCCTCGATCACCACCAGGGGCCCGACTTCGTGTGGTTCGAGCTGCGCTCAGTCTCGGGGAGCCCGGTGCGCGCCGCGGAGGGGTGGTGGACCCTGACCCCCTGGGAGCCCGACCCCACGCGCCTCCTGCTGGCGTACCAGGTGCGGGTAGAGACCGCTTGGTACGTCCCCGCAGCCCTCAAGCAGCGCGCCGCAGACCTGGGCCTCAACCGGTTCGCGGGGCTGGTCGCCCAGCAGGTGGAGCGGGGGAGATGAGCTGGGGGATCTACGTCCACGTCCCCTGGTGCACCAGGAGCTGCCCCTACTGCGCCTTCTTCCACGAGCCCGCGCGGGACGTGCCCTGGGACCGCTATGTGGACGCGGTGCTCGCAGAGCACGCGGGGCTCAGGCCCCTGTTCCCCGGCGAGCCCACCACCCTTTACTTGGGCGGGGGCTCCCCCTCGCTGCTCCCCCTGGAGCCCCTCGCGCGCCTGATCGCCGGCCTCGCCCCCGACGGCGTGGAGGAGCTCACCCTGGAGGTCAACCCCGAGGACGCCAACCCGGCCTGGCTCGCGGGGGTGCGGGCGCTGGGGGTGCACAGGCTCTCGCTGGGGGTCCAGTCCCTGCGCGGCGCCGCCAAGACCCTCGGCAGGGCCCGGTCGTCTCGGGCCGCCCCGGCGGTCATCGCGCACATCAGGGAGCTGGGCTTCCCGAGCTGGTCCGCGGACCTGATCTTCGCGGTGCCGGGCCAGACCCTGGAGGAGCTGCGGCTCGACCTCGACGCCTACCTCGCCCTGGAGCCCCCACACCTGTCCCTGTACGGGCTGACCCTGGAGCCGGGCACCGCCTTCGGGCGCCGCGCCGAGGCGGGGCGCCTGCGCCCGCTCCCCCCCGCGCTGTGGCGCGAGATGTACGATCTGCTCGTCAGCACCCTGCAGGAAGCGGGGCTGCGCCGCTACGAGGTCTCCAACTTCGCCCGCGACGGTCACCGCTCCCGCCACAACCGCCTCTACTGGCGAGACCGCCCCTATATGGGGCTGGGCCCCGGCGCCCACGGCTACGCCCCGGACGGGCGGCGATGGTCAAACGCCCACGACATCGAGGGCTACCTCCGCGCCCCCCTCACCTCCGCGAGCTGGGAGCGCCCCAGCCCCGGCGAGGCGGCGATCGACTACCTGCTCTCCGCCACCAGGGGCAGCGACGGGGTGGATCTGGAGCGCCTCGCCCGCCGCACCGGCCACCGGCTGAACCCCCAGGCCACCGCGAGGCTCGTCGCGGGCGGGCTGCTGGAGGCACAGGCGGGGGTGCTCACCCTCACCGGGGAGGGTTATCCCCTGTGCGACGCGGTGATCTCCCACCTCGTCGACGCGCTCGTCGCGCCGGCGGCGGGGGCCGCCGACCGCACCTCCCCTGCGGGCCCGCCTGCCCCACAGGATGAGATAGGTTAGCAGGGCTCAAACTCCGCGGAGGGGCGCAGGTGCCGACTCGGGACTACTACAACATCCTCGGCGTCAACAGAAAGGCAGACGCAGAGGAGATCAAGAAGGCCTACCGCCGCCTCGCGCGGCAGTGGCACCCCGACCACAACCCCGGCAGCGCCAAGGCCGCCGAGCGCTTCAAGGACATCCAGGAGGCGTGGGAGGCGCTGCGCGACCCCGAGGAGCGCGCCCGCTACGACCGGCTGGGCCCCTTCTACCGCCCTGAGGGCCGCCCCCCCAGGCCGGACGAGCTGCACGAGGTCTTCGACTCGGTGCTCGGCAACCTGTTCCGGTCCAGGTCCAAGGGAGAGCGCGACCTGCAGTACACCCTCGCCCTCTCGCTGGAAGAGGTCGCGAGCGGGGTGAACAAGGAGCTGGTGGTGCCCCGCATGGTGCGCTGCGAGACGTGCACCGGCAGCGGCGCGGACCCAGACCAGGGCAAGCGCACCTGCGAGGTGTGCGGCGGCAGCGGCAAAGCCACAGGCCCCCGCCTCTGGCGGACCGCCTGCTACCACTGCGAGGGGCGCGGCTTCACGGTCGAGCGGCCCTGCCCCACCTGCGCTGGCGCGGGGCTGCACGAGCGCGAGGACAAGGTGACGGTGCAGGTGCCCGCCGGGGTGGCGTCGGGGCAGAAGCTCAAGCTGGCGGGCAAGGGGAACGAGAGCCGGGGAAGGGGGACGCCCGGCGACCTGTTGGTGTCGGTGAGCGTCTCGGAGCACCCCCTCTTCCTGCGCCGAGGCGAGGACATCGTGCTCGATCTGCCCCTCACCATCGCCGAGGCCACCCTCGGCACCGAGGCCCGCGTCCCCACCCTGGAGGGCACCGCGGTGATCCGCATTCCCCCCGGCACCGCCGCCGGGAAGACCCTCCGCCTCCAGGGGCGGGGGCTGCCCCGCGTCGATCGCGGCCCCCGCGGTGACCTCCACCTTCGCGTCATCCTCGAGGTCCCCACCCAGCTGTCCGAGGCGCAGTCCAGCGCCTTGGCTGCCTGGGCGCGCAGCCTCCCACCCGAAAGCCATCCTCAGCGCGCCGCGCTGGATCTCGCCGTAAGGAACCGCTCATGACCCGGATGCTGTCCCTCCTCCTCGCCCTCTCGCTCGTCGCCTCTCCCGCCCTGGCGGGCAAGCGGATGGTGACGCCAGATCTGGTCGAGGACGCCCTCGCCTATGCCACCACCGACCGCGCCAAGGCGATCCAGCTCATCACCGAGGCGGCGGACACCTACGGCGCCACCCCCGAGGGCCCGCTGCTGATGCTCCACGCGGGCGAGCAGCTCCGCCTGGCGGGGCGCCCCGACGAGGCGAGGCTGTGGTTCATGAAGGTGCTGGAGCGCTCCACCGACGCGCCGGGCACCGCCGCCTCCCTGGGCCTTGCGCTGATCACCGCCGCCCGCAACCCCGACCCCAACACCTGGGCGCTGCTCGAGGACCTCCCCGAGAGCGACGCGCTCGCCACCCAGAACGCCTGCCGCTTCCTGCTCCTCGCCGAGCGCGCTGCCAGGGAGGACGACGCCTCTACGGTGAAGAAGACCTCGCGCAAGGCCCTCTCCTACGGTGAGGAGGACCCGGAGGTCGAGGCGCGGGTGGTCGCCCGTCTGGAGGCGCTGACGGCGCGCCCGCCCTCCACCCTGGGCCGCCCCGATCACGCGGTGGCCGGGCCTCAGGCTCCCCCGACGGTGGGCCCCGGCCCGGCGGTGGTGCTCCCGGCGCTAGGCCCCGCCGAGGCAGCCCTCGCCGCAGGCCGCCCCGAGGACGCCAAGGCGCTGGCCGAGCAGGTGCTCGCGGGCGCCCCGAGCCAGGAGGACGCGCTGGAGGCCAGGTACCTGATCCAGCGGGCAGACGCGGCCCCGGTGATCCCCGGCAGGGTGGGGGTGCTGCTCCCCACCACGGGGCGCTTTGGGGCCGCCGCGGCCCAGATCCTAGAGGCGATCCGCCTCGGCCTGGGAGACGCGCCCCTGGAGCTGGTGGTGGCCGACACCGGCGAGGACGAGGACAGCGCCGTAGCCGCCCTGGAGGACCTCGCCCTGCGCCAGGGGGTGGTGGCGGTCATCGGGCCGCTCCGCAAGGAGGTGGCCGACCCGGTGCTGGCCGCGGCCAACGCCCTGCGGGTCCCGATCGTGGACCTCGCCAGGGTCGACGGCCTCACCGACGGACGAGACTGGGCCTTCCAGGGAATGCCCACCCCCACCGACGAGGCGCGGGCGCTGGTCTCGTGGCTCGCCACCGAGCGGGAGATGACCCGCTTCGCCATCTTTGCCCCGGACTCTGCCTACGGAAAGGCGGCATCTGGCGCGTTCACCAAGGCGGTGGAGGCCTCCGGCGGGCAGATCGTCACGGCGGTGTACTACGACGCCGAGGCCACCGATCTGATCCCCTTCGCCAAGACCCTGGGTCGCAAGGACTACACCGCCAGGGCGCACGAGTTCTACGAGCTCAAGCAGGCGGCGCGGGACGCGCACCACGACCCCTCCAAGGTGGTGCTGCCCCCGGTGATCGATTTCCAAGGGCTGTTCCTCCCCGACAGCGCCTCCCGCGTGCCCCTGGCCACCGCGGCCCTGGCGATGGAGGAATTCCCTATCGGGGAGTTCCGCACCTCCAAGGACGGGGACACGGTGCCCCTCATCGGCCTGTCCTCCTGGAACAACACCTCGCTGATCACGGCCGGCAACGTGTACGTCCGTTCCAGCTATTTCGCGGACGCATGGTTCCCCGACGGGCCAGAGGCCGCGGCCTTTGTGACCAGCTACCGCGAGCAGGTGGGGCGCACCCCTCAGGCGCTGGAGGTCTTCGCCTACGACGCTGCCGCCCTGTTGGGGGCCGCGGGACGGGTGGGCGCCGGCGACAGGGGGAGCTTCCGCGACGCGCTGCTAAGTGCAGAGGTGGAGGGGCTGGCCTCTGGCGCGACCCGCTTCGACCCCGAGAGCCGGACCGGCACCTACAGGTTCAACATCCTCACCATCGACAACGACGCGATCCTCACCCCAGCGGCCAGGGCCGAGAAGGACGCGGCCGCGCCCCAGCGATAGCGGCGGGCCGCTCACCCCGCTATGGTTGCACGAGTCCCCGAGGTGTCATCCTTGCCCCCTGACGAGCCCGATCCCTTCCAACGTGAACAAGAGCTGATCGACCTCCTGATCGATGCCTGCCCTCCCCCAGAGGGCGCACGCGTGGGTCCCGGCGACGACGCCGCGGTGTGGGGCGAGCGCGAGGCCATCACCGTGGACACCATGGTCGAGGGGGTCCACTGGGACGCGCGCCTGCGCGCCGCCGACGTGGGCTACAAGCTGGTCGCGGTGTCGGTGAGCGACCTGGGTGCGATGGGCGCCAGGCCAGCGTGGATGGTGCTGTCCGTGAGCGTGCCGTCCCCGGTGGACGCCGCCTGGATGGAGGGCTTCGCCGAGGGCCTGGGGCAGGCCGCGCGCCGCTGGGGCGTGGCCCTGATCGGTGGCGACACCACCCGCAGCCCGATCCGCGTGCTCTCGATCACCATGGGCGGGGTGCTGGAGTCGGCGCCAGTGCTGCGCACCGGCGCCAGGCCGGGAGACGACCTCTGGATCACTGGCTGGCCCGGTCTCGCGGGGGCAGGCTACCTGCTCGCCGATCCCCCCCCCGCGGCGCTCGCGGCCCTACGCCGGCCCTCACCGCCCTCAGAATTCGCCCGGGCGGCGGCGCGGCTGGGGCTCCCCAGCGCGATGATGGACACCTCGGACGGCTTGGCCTCCGACCTGCCCCGCCTCTGCCGAGCGGCGGGGGTGGGAGCCACCGTGGATCCCCACGCGCTGCCCCTCCACCCCTCGCTAGAGGGGCAGGACAGGGTCGCGCTCCAGGTGGGCGGCGGCGACGATTTTCAGCTGCTCCTGACCGCGCCCCCCGAGCGCGCTGAGGCGCTGCGCGCGCTGGCTGCCGAGCACAGCGTCGCGCTGTCCAGGGTCGGCCGCATCACCCCCGCCGGCCCGGTCACCCTGAGTGGCGCGGCCTGGCCCTCCGGATACTCCCACTTCGAGGCGTCCCGGTGATCACCCTCCCGTTCTCGGTGCCCTGGCCCACCCTGGCCGCCATGACCGTGCTCTTCGCCCTCTCGTTCTCCTTCTCGGGGACCGAGACCGCGCTGTTCTCCCTCCAGAAGGTCGACCGCAACCGCCTGGAGCAGGGGGGCCCCACCGGGCGGCGGGTCTCGAGCCTGCTGAGCAGGGGCAGCGCCCTGATCACCACCATCCTCATCGGCAACGAGACGGTGAACATCACCCTCGCCGCCACCTCCGCGGTGCTCCTGGAAGAGCTCGCCGCGCAGAGCGGATGGCAGGGGGCTAGCGGGCTGGTGCCCTGGCTGAACATCCTCATCCTCACCCCCTTCCTGGTGTTCTTCTCTGAGGTGACCCCCAAGGTCATCGCCTTCCGCTTCAACAGCACCTGGGCGCGGGCCATCGCCTGGCCGCTGAGCGCCTTCTACTTGGCTGTGTGGCCGATCCGAAGGGCGATCGTCCTGATCGTCGACCTGATCGCCGCCAAGGCCTTCAAGGTCACCAAGGACCATCAGGACACGCTCCAGAGCTCCGAGCTGCTGTCCCTGATCGGAAAGAGCGCCGCAGAGGGCGACGTGGAGGAGTTCGAGCGGGACATCATCGAGGCGGTGTTCGAGTTCGGCGAGACCACCGTCAGCAGGGTGATGACCCCCAGGCCAGAGATCTTCTCGGTGCGCCTGTCGATCCCCTGGCCCCAACTCATCCAGACCGTCCGCGAGGGCGGGTTCTCCCGGGTGCCAGTCTACGGCGCCCGCTCTGACGACATCCTCGGGGTGCTGCTGCTCAAGGATCTGCTCCCGTTCCGCGACCACCCCCTGCGCGGGCCCAAGGAGCTGCGGGAGCTGCTGCTGCCCCCCACCTTCGTGCCCGCGTCCAAGCTGGCGCAGGACATGCTCAAGGAATTCATTGAGAACAAGCAGCATATGGCCTTCGTGGTGGACGAGCACGGGACGCTGGTGGGGCTGGTCACCCTCGACGACCTGATGGACGAGCTGGTGGGCGACTTCCTGGAGTCCGACGAGGTCTACGAGGAGATCCTCGAGACCGCGCCCGGTGTGCTGAGGGTGCTCGGAAACATCGACGTAGACGACTACGCAGAGGAGACCGGGGTGCAGCTCCCCGAGGGCGAGTACCACACCGTCGGCGGCTTCGTCTTCCACCAGCTCGGCCGCCTGCCCCGGCCCGGCGACGAGGTGTCCCACGACCAGCGCCTGTACCAGGTGACCAAGGTGGACGGGCTCCGCATCTCCGAGCTGATCGTCCGCGAGGTCCTCACCGAGCTGGACGGAGAGCAGGCATGATCCTCGTCACGTCCCTGGTCTTCGTCGCGATGTGCGTCCTGACCGAGGCCTTCTTCTCGGGATCCGAGATCGCGCTGGTCCACGCCGATCGCACCAGGCTCCAGATCAAGGCTGAGGAGGGCCACAGGGGGGCGCAGCTCGCCCTGGAGCTCCTCAACCACGAGGAGCGCTTCCTCGCCACCTGCCTGATCGGCACCAACCTCTCGACCATCACCGCCACCACCGTGGTGTCGAGCCTGTTCCTCCTGTACCTGGGCCGGAACGAGCAGTGGCTGATCGCGCCGCTCATGGTGCCGCTGATCCTCACCTTCGGCGAGGCGCTGCCCAAGACCGTGTTTCGTCACCACGCCAACGCCATCGCCCCGGTGATCGCCGCGCCGCTGTACTTCTTCCAGCGCCTGCTGTCCGTGCCGGTCGCCCTCGCCTCTGGCTGGTCGCGGCTGCTGCTGCGGATCCTGGGCGGGGGCGGGCAGTCCCCCATCACCCGCAACGACATCCTCTCGCTCATCGACGAGGACGAGGCGGGCACCCTGCACACGGACCAGAGCGTGCTCATCCGGCGGGTGTTCGCCATCTCCAACACCACCGTCGAGGAGATCATGACCCCGCTGGTCGAGGTGAACGCGGTGGAGGAGGGCGAGTCGGTCCACCTCGCCGCACAGCTGGCCATGAAGAGCGGACACTCGCGCATCCCGGTCTTCCGGGATCGGGTGGACAACGTCGTGGGCTTGGTCCACGTGAGAGAGCTGCTGTTCTCCGCGGACGCGACGATCGAGTCCATCCTCCGCCCGGTGTGGTTCATCCCAGAGAGCACCCACGTCGACAACGCCCTGCGACAGATGCGGACCCACGGCGAGCCCTTCGCGGTGGTGGTCGACGAGTACGGCGGCTGCGTCGGCCTCGTCACCGTAGAGGATCTGCTGGAGGAGATCTTCGGAGAGATCCACGACGAGCGCGATGAGGTAGAGCAGCGGATCCAGCGGCTCCCCAGCGGCCAGTGGAGCATCCCCGGGAGGGTGGAGATCGGCACCCTGGAGGACGAGCTGGGCATCAGCGCCCCCGAGGGGGACTTCGAGACCGTCGCGGGGATGATCCTCGCCACCACCGGGCGCATCCCTCAGGTGGGCGACGTGGTGAAGATCGGCAACCTGCGGATCGAGATCACCGAGGGCTCTGAGCGGGCGATCCAGCGGGTCAGGGTGACCGTGATCACGCCCTGATCAGGATCTTGCCGTCGGCCCTGCTCCGCGAGCGCTCCAGCGCCGCCGCCACCCGCCCGAGGGGCTCGCGCCAGGTGATCATCGGGCCAGGGTCCAGCAGGCCGCGCTCCAGCAGCCGGATCACCTGGGGGAAGGCGCCGCCGCCGCTGTGGCCGCGGGACCCCACCACCCTGGCCGCGCCGCTGACCAGGGCGTCCAGTCCCACCGGCGCCCGCTCCCCGGTCCTCCCCAGGTAGAGCACGACCCCCTGCGGGGCGAGCGAGGCCTCGATCGCGGGGAAGGTGTGCAGCGCAGCCCCCGCGGCCTCGACCTGCAGATCGGCCCCCCACCCCGCGGTGAGCTCGCGGACGACCTCCTCAGGGCTGCCCCCCGCGGCGGCCAGGGCTTGTGGGGTCCAGGCCACGTCGGCCCCCAGCGCCCGCGCCAGGGCCACCCGCTCCGGCACCACGTCAAAGGCCGCAACGGTGGCGGCGCCGGCGAGCCGCGCGAGGAGCACCGCCCCCAGCCCGATCGGGCCGCACCCATAGACCGCGACGTGGCTCCCCGGGGTCATCCCGCCGGCGGGTCCCCAGATCCCGGTGAACGGGCAGGCGATCGGCTCCACCAGCGCCCCCAGCTCCAGCGCCAGATCGGGGTCGCCGAGCCGCACCGCCACCCCGTCCAGCGACCACAGGCTGCGGGAGGGGACCCGCACCAGCTCGGCGAAGGCGCCGTCCACTGCGAAGCCGAGCATCTCCAGGTGCAGGCACTGGTTGGGCATCCCCTTCCGACAGGCCTCGCACTCCCCGCAGGAGAGCATCCCCTCCCCCGCCACCAGCTCGCCGACCCGCACCGAGCGCACCCCAGCCCCCACCGCGACCACCTCTCCGGTGTACTCGTGCCCGAGGATCACCGGAAGGCGCGCCGGCCCCGAGAACAGGACGTAGCCCTCGTCATCGGTCTCTACGCAGTGGGTGTCGGAGCCGCACACCCCGCAGGCGCGGACCCGCACCACCACCTCCCCTGGCCCTGGCGCGGGATCAGGGAGCTCCACCTCGCGCAGCGCGGGGTGCCTCCACGCCAGCTTGGCAGGGACCTTGCGGGTCTGGCGCTGTTGCGCCGTGAGGGGGGCGCGCGGCGCCCACTCGGCGGTGAGGCGGTGAGCTCTCATCAGGACTCCTCGGAGGACACGGCGAAGGGGCGAAGCGCCATCAGCGCGCGCGAGCGGTCGGGTTTGACCGAGACGGCGTAGATATGATATTCGTCAACGCCACCGGCGCGAGTCGAGTTCATCCATCTCTCGGGGCAGAACGCAACATGGGTAAGGCTATCGGAATCGATCTCGGCACGACCAACTCGGCTGCCGCGATTATCGAGGACAAGAAGCCCCGCTTCATCACCTGGGAGAATGGTCAGAAGACCATCCCCTCGGTGTTCGCCATCGACAGCAAGGGCAACCGCCTCATCGGTGAGGAGGCGAAGCGCCAGGCCGCGCAGAACGCAGGCGCCACGGTCGCCGCGTCCAAGCGACTGATCGGACGGAACTACGGCTCCAACGCGATGAACAAGGTGAAGCAGGTCTTCACCTACGAGCTCGTGGAGGGCGAGTCCTCCGAGGTGCTGATCAAGGTGAAGGGGCAGGTCTTCACCCTGGAGCAGATCTCCGCCGCGATCCTCAGCCGGATCAAGGATCGCGCCGAGGAGCAGCTCGACGACGAGGTGGATCAGGCCGTCATCACCGTCCCCGCCTACTTCAATGACCGCCAGCGCCAGGCGGTGCGCTCCGCGGGGAAGCTGGCGGGGCTCAAGGTGCTGCGGGTGCTCAACGAGCCCACCGCCGCCGCGCTCGCCTACGGGCTGGGCCGCACGCTCAACCAGCGGGTCGCCATCTACGATCTGGGTGGCGGCACCTTCGACATCTCGATCATCGACATCAAAGAGAAGATCTTCGAGGTCATCTCCACCGGCGGCGACACCTTCCTGGGCGGCGTGGACTTCGACGACCGGCTGATGCAGCACCTGCTGGCCCACTTCCACGACGAGACCGGCATCGACCTGTCCTACGACCGCTCGGCGGTGGCCAGGGTGCGCGACGCGGCAGAGGACGCGAAGATCGCCCTCTCCGATGTGGCAGAGACCCACGTGTCGATCCCCGAGATCGCCACGGACGAGGACGGAGCGGTCCACGACCTCACGATGACCATCACCCGCAGGGAGCTGGAGCAGCTCACCGGCGACCTCGTCGACCGCTCCATCGCCACCTGCCAGCGCATCCTGCAGGAGGCCAACTCCACCACCGCCGACATCTCGGAGATGCTGCTGGTAGGCGGCCAGTCCCGTATGCCGCTGGTGCGCGAGAAGATCAAGAACTTCATCGGCAGGGCCCCCTCCGAGAAGGTCCACCCCGACGAGGCGGTGGCGATCGGCGCCTCGATCATGGCGCACTCGCTCGTCTCAAAGGGCGGCGTCCAGGACATGACGCTCCTCGACGTGCTCCCCATGGCCATCGGGATCAACAAGACCGACGGCACCATGCACGTGCTCTTCGCCAAGAACCAGCCCCTGCCCGACTACAAGACCCGCTCACTCACCACCTCCAAGGACAACCAGCGGAGCATCATGCTCCGCATCTACCAAGGTGAGTCCCAGTACGTGGCCGAGAACGAGCTGCTCGGCACCTTCGTCTTCTCGGGCCTGCGCCAGGCGCCAAAGGGAGACGTGAAGGTAGAGGTCACCTTCCACATCGACTCTGAGGGCATCCTCAACCTCACCGCCCGCGACAGCACGACCGGGCAGCTGGTCGAGTCCCGCCTCAAGCTGGGTGGCGAGGGGGCCGGCACAGGTCCAAACCCACCCAAGCGGAAGAAGAAGAAGAAGGGGCAGGACGTCAAGCCGCCCCCCATGCCGCTCACTATGCCGGCCACCTCGATCACCGAGACCGCGGACGAGCTCGACGACGACATCGACGACGAGCCCCCGCACACCGAGGAGGCGGCGATCCCCAACCTGCGCCAGAACCTGGTCAAACACGACGAGGCGCCCAAGGGGCTGTTCGCCAAGCTGATCGCCTTCTTCAGCGGCCTGTTCGGGAAGAAATAGCGCCGATGAGCCTCTCCACCCTCGCCGAACAGGTGGTGGTGATCCTCGTGGAGCCGCAGCAGGCCGGAAACGTGGGATCCGCCGCGAGAGCCCTCAAGAACATGGGGCTGCGGCGCCTGACCATCGTGAACCCCCCCTCGTTCGATCCGGAGCGGGCGCGCTGGATGGCGCCGGGCTGCGACGACATCCTGGCTGAGATGCGGATCACCGCCACCCTCGACGAGGCCCTGGAGGGCGTACACAGGGCGGTGGCGGCCACCGCGAGGCACCGGCGAGGCACCCAGGGGGTCTACACCCCCGCGGAGCTGTCCCGGCAGGTGGTGGAGAGCCCTGAGGGGCACGTCACCGCCATCCTGTTCGGGCGCGAGGACTTCGGGCTTTCCAAGGAGCACACCGAGCGGTGCGAGAGCATCCTCCGCATCCCCACCCCCGAGCACGCGAGCCTCAACCTCTCTCAGGCGGTGATGGTGGTAGCCAACCACCTGTTCGAGGCGGCGCGGGCCACCGGCGAGGCTGCACCGGGGCGCCCGCTAGGGGGGCGGCGCCGCGCCAAGAGCACCCAGGATCTCGATCGCCGCAGCAGAGCCGAGGAGCCCGCCGACCTGGTGGCGATGGAGCCGGTGGTGGAGGAGCTGGTCTCGCTGCTGGACCGGGTGGGCTACACCAGGGCCACCGGGCCCGCCAAGGTGGCCCTGTCGGCGCGTGAGGCCCTGCAGACCGCGCGCCCCACGCCGCGACAGCTCGGCGCCTTCAGGGGGATGATCGCGCGGATCCAGTGGGCCCTGGACCACCCGGACGCGGACTGGCTGGCCTCCAAGCGCACCCAGCCCTGATCACAGGGGGCGAGGAGCTGCGGCACGCGATAGGTTGCGCCCCTCGCATCCGGAGTCCCCTATGGAAAAGCTCGTCATCACCGGTGGCCACCGCCTGTCGGGGGACATCCCCATCTCCGGGGCCAAGAACTCGGCCCTCCCCATCCTGATCGCGACCCTCCTGGCGGGGGGAGAGCACAGGATCGCCAACCTGCCGGACCTGGTAGACGTGTCGGACACCCTCTCGCTGCTCGGGCGCATCGGCTGCCCCAGCCTGGTGAGCGGAGACACCCTGCGCCTCAACACCGAGCGGATCGCCTTCCACGAGGCGCCCTACGACGTGGTGCGCCGGATGCGCGCCTCGGTGCTGGTGCTGGGCCCGCTGCTGGCGCGGCACGGCGAGGCGCTGGTGTCGCTCCCCGGCGGCTGCGCCATCGGGGTGCGCCCCATCGACCAGCACCTCAAGGGGCTGGAGGCGCTCGGCGCGACCTTCGAGCTGACCGGGGGATACATCCACGGCAAGGCCCCCAACGGCCTGCGCGGGGCGGAGATCCACCTGGACATGCCCACCGTGACCGGCGCCGAGAACATCATCATGGCGGCCACCCTCGCCGAGGGCACCACGGTGATCCACAACTGCGCCCGCGAGCCCGAGATCGAGGACCTGGCCCGGTTCCTCAACACCCTGGGCGCCAGGGTGGAGGGCGCGGGCACCTCGACCGTGACCGTCCACGGGGTCGCCAGGCTCACCCCCGCCTCGCGCCCCTACCGCATCATGCCGGACCGCATCGAGGCGGGCACCTACCTCTGCGCCGGGGCGGTCACCAAGGGCGAGGTGCGGGTCACTGGGGTGGAGCCCTCCCATCTGAGCGCCCTGATCGGCAAGCTGGAGGAGGCGGGCTGCGAGGTGGAGGTGGGCGGCGACTGGGTGAGGGTGACCGGCGCAGAGCAGCTCCGGCCCTTCTCGGTGCGGACCGCCCCCTACCCCGGCTTCCCCACCGACATGCAGGCGCAGCTCATGGTGCTGGCGATCCTCGCCAGCGGCACCTCCACCCTGGAGGAGACCATCTTCGAGAACCGCTTCATGCACGCGGCGGAGCTCACCAGGATGGGGGCAGACATCGAGACCCGCGGCAACCTCGCCACCGTCCGGGGGCGCCCGGCGCTGTCAGGGGCCACGGTGATGGCCTCCGATCTGCGCGCCTCCGCCGCCCTGGTCATCGCGGGCCTCGCGGCGGAGGGCCTGACCCAGGTGCTCCGCATCTACCACCTCGACCGCGGCTACGAGAACCTGGTCGGCAAGCTCCGGCACGTCGGGGCCCACATCGGCAGGGTGTCGGACCGGGAGCAGGACCTCCAGCGCCTCCACCTCGCCGCGATGCTCTAGCCGTGCCGATCTCGCGCGAGGTGGTCGAGCACGTCCGCGAGGCCACGGACATCGTCGAGGTCGTCTCGCAGCACGTCCGGCTGGTGCAGCGGGGCAGCAGCTTCCTGGGCCTGTGTCCCTTCCACCAGGACAACAGGCCCTCGTTCAACGTGATCCCCGGCAAGGGGATCTACCACTGCTTCGCCTGCCAGGCCTCCGGCGATGTGTTCCGCTTCCTGATGAACCTGCAGGGCCTCTCCTTCCCCGAGGCGGTGAAGGAGCTGGCGGGGCGAGCGGGCATCGCGGTGGAGGAGCGGGAGCTCAGCCCCGAGGAGCGCCGGGCGGGAGAGCGCAAGCGCGGCCTGCGCGAGGTGCTGGCGGCAGCGGCCGACTTCTACGAGGAGGTGCTCTGGACCCGCCCCGAGGGGGAGCGGGGGAGGGCCTACCTCCGCCAACGGAACTTCCAGTCCGAGACCCTCCGCGAGGCCCGCCTCGGCTACGCCCCCGACGGCTGGAGCGCCCTGCTCGACCACCTCCACCGACAGGGCTTCTCGCCGCAGCTCGCCGAGGAGGCGGGGCTCGCCAGGGCCCGCGGCAAGGGCGACGGCTACTACGACGCCTTCCGCGACAGGGTGATGTTCCCGATCATGGACCGCAACCAGCGGGTCATCGGCTTCGGCGGGCGGCTCATCGAAGGAGACGGTCCCAAGTACATCAACACCCCCGAGACCCCGCTCTACTCCAAGTCCAAGGTGCTCTACGGGCTCCAGAACGCCCTGAAGGCGATCCAACAGCGGGGGCGCGCGATCCTGGTCGAGGGCTATTTCGATGTGCTCGCCCTGCACCAGGCCGGCTACCGGGAGGCGATCGCGACCTGCGGCACCGCGCTCACCCCGCAGCACGCCCGAGACCTCCGCAACCTCACGCCCCGGCTGCTGCTCCTCACCGACGCGGACGAGGCGGGGCGCGCCGCCTCGGTGAAGTCCTTCCCCCTCATGCAGGACCAGAACCTCCAGGCCTTCCGGGTGACCCTCCCAGAGGGCAAGGACCCCGACGAGTACCTCCAGCTGCACGGCGCCGAGGAGATGGAGGAGGTGCTGGACGCCGCCCAGCCCCTCGCGGAGTGGGTGGTGCGGTACTGGCTGGAGCACCTGGGCACCGACATCATGGCGAAGGAGCAGGTGCTCGACCGCCTCGCGCCGCTGATCCCGCGGATGGACGCGTCACAGCTCAACGAGGTGGCGACGCTGCTCGAGCGCACCCCCGAGGATCTCAAGGCCGAGGCGCTCCGCAGGAGGGCAGGCCCGGAGCCCACCAGGGCGCCCCCGGTGGCCGTGAAGCACGAGCGCCCCGACAGCGCGGAGGAGCGCGCCCAGGAGGTGCTCCTGTGGCTGCTGATCCACTTCCCCGCCGAGGTGCGCGGGGTCCTGCGCCACGTCAACCCCACCCTGACCCACGCCTTCCCCGCGCGCGCCGCCCTCGCCCGGCTGGTCGCCAGCGAGCCGGTCTCGTCCCTCATCACCGATGAGCAGCTCGCGCCCCCCCTGCGCCAGCTCCTGGCGCGCCTCACCGCAGAGAGCGGTCACTTCGAGCGCACGCAGGCTCAGGCGGCTGCCTGCGACATCCTCAGGAAGCTGGAAGAGGAGCGGCTCAAGCAGCGGCTCCAGTACCTCACCCACCAGCTGGCGGCGGCGGGCCGCGAGCACGACACGGTCCGGCAGCTGGCGGTGCTGCGCGAGCGCCAGGCGCTCTTTCAGCGCAACCAGACGCTGAAGACCAGCTCGTGGCAGGAGTGCCAAGCGATCCTAGCTACCGATGTGCCAGAGTTCGACAGCACGGAGAGGTAAAGAATGTGTTGCGCACCGCCCCGGACGCTGGTTATCGCAAACCGGGCGTTGCTGTGCGAGGTCAGTCTCTCTCGTCGGCCATCATCCCCTTGTTCGACCTTGAAGACAAGCCCTTTCCCTACGAGCGCCGCCCCCACAGCCCTCATGCCACGCACGGAGCCGCTACCCCAATGACGACCCAACGGGACAACGCAGAGGTCCAGCAGCTGATCAACATGGGCAAGAAGAGGGGATACGTCACCTATGAGGAGATGCACAACGCCCTCCCCACCCACCTCGTGGAGGCAGACCAGCTCGACGACGTGATGATCCTGTTCAACAACCTCGACATCGAGGTGCTGAAAGAGGAGCAGGAGCGGGAGGAGAAGGAGCGGGAGGAGAAAGAGGCCCCAGAGAGCCCGACCGCCGAGGCGGCCCGCTCCAACGATCCCGTCAGGGTCTACCTCCGCAAGATGGGCTCCGTCCCACTGCTCACCAGAGACGGCGAGATCGAGATCGCCAAGCGGATCGAGACGGGCAACGGCAGGGTGCGGGCGGTGCTGCTCACCTCGGCCCCCGCGATCGCTCACATCGACGCGCTGATCGAGGAGGAGCGTGAGCGCCTGGAGCAGGCCGCGTCCCTCGGAAAGTCCCCCCGCCCGTTCCGCAACCGTAAGGGGCAGACCCTGCAGGAGATCCGCGACGAGGCCAGCAGGCTCCACGCGGAGCTGTCCGAGGCCCGCCTCAGCGGGGACAAGGCCAAGAGCCAGCGCCGGCGCACGGAGTCTGAGGAGGCGATCAGCGCCACCGAGGAGGCGCTGATCGCCCTGATCGAGTCGGTGAACCCCGTGCCCGAGGCCCTGGAGCGCATCGCCCTGGAGGTGCAGCTGGGCTGGCAGGAGATCGCCGCCTCCGAGAAGGACATAGAGTCCGTGGCCCGCGACGCCAGGCTCCCGGTCAAGGACCTGCGCCGCTCGATCCGGCAGGTGCGCAGAAACCTCGACGGCACCGGCCAAGAGGTCATCCGGCGCACCGGTATCCCCGAGGAGCGGTGGCGGGACTTCGACTCCCGCGTCCGCCGCGAGCTGCGCAAGATCCGCAAGGTAGAGGCCACCCTGGGGATGACCGGCGACCACATCCGCATGGCAGCCACAGAGCTCAAGAAGGGTCAGGCCCACGCTGAGCAGGCAAAATGCGAGCTGGTCGAGGCCAACCTCAGGCTGGTGGTGTCGATCGCCAAGAAGTACACCAACCGCGGCCTGCACTTCCTCGACCTGATCCAGGAGGGCAACATCGGCCTGATGAAGGCGGTGGAGAAGTTCGAGTACCGGCGTGGCTACAAGTTCTCCACCTACGCCACCTGGTGGATCCGCCAGGCGATCACCAGGGCGATCGCCGACCAGGCCCGCACCATCCGCATCCCGGTCCACATGATCGAGACCATCAACAAGCTGATGCGGACTCAGCGCCACCTGGTGCAGGAGATGGGCCGCGAGCCCACCCCAGAGGAGCTGGCCGAGAAGATGGAGATGACGGTCGAGAAGGTCCACAAGATCCTCAAGATCGCCAAGGAGCCCATCTCGCTGGAGACCCCGATCGGCGAGGAGGAGGACAGCCACCTCGGCGACTTCATCGAGGACAAGAACACGCTCTCCCCCTCAGAGAGCATGGAGAGCGCCTCGCTCAACCACGCGGTCCGCAAGCTCCTCGCCACCCTCACCACCCGCGAGGAGCGCGTCCTGAGCCTGCGCTTCGGCATCGGCCAGCCCACCGACCACACGCTGGAGGAGGTGGGTCAGGACTTCGAGGTGACCAGGGAGCGCATCCGGCAGATCGAGGCCAAGGCCCTCCGCAAGCTGCGCCACCCCTCCCGCTCCAAGCGCCTCCGGGCGTTTATGGACGCCTGATCGCGGGATCGCCGCGACCGCCCCGCGCGCGCTCCAGGGCCCCGCGGCCCCAGGGACCTGCGCCCGACTGGCGTCACCGCGCCTTGCCAGCGGGTCACCAGACCGCCCGGGGAGCGGTGGGTGCGGCTACCAGCGGTCCACACAGGGCCCCTACGCGCCCCTCCACCGCGCTAGTGGACCTCCCACCCCGGAGCGATCATGGCGCAGCTAGACCTCACCCTGTCGGTGCACACCCTCGCCGGTGAGCCGACCCGCCTCACCCAGTACCAGGGCAAGGTGCTCCTCATCGTGAACACCGCCAGCAAATGCGGCTTCACCCCTCAGTACGCGGGGCTGGAGGCCCTCTGGCAGCGCCACCGCGACGCGGGGCTGGTGGTGCTGGGCTTCCCCTGCGACCAGTTCGCCCACCAGGAGCCCGGCTCCAGCGAGGAGATCGCGGAGTTCTGCCAGCTCAACTACGGGGTGAGCTTCCCCCTGTTCGCCAAGATCGAGGTCAACGGCGCGGGCACCCACCCCCTGTTTCAGCAGCTCAAGGCCGGCGCGCCGGGGCTGCTGGGATCCCAGACCATCAAGTGGAATTTCACCAAGTTCCTGGTGGGGAGAGACGGGCAGATCGCGCGCCGCTACGGCTCCGCCACCAAGCCCGAGGCGCTGGAGGACGAGGTGCTGAGGCTCCTGGCCGAGCACAGCTGAGGCGCCTGCGAGAGGCGCCTCTGGGGTTGATCCTGTGGATCATGAGGGGGTGGGCCCGCCAGGACTCGAACCTGAGACCCTCCGGGTATGAGCCGGGTGCTCTGACCAACTGAGCTACAAGCCCGCACAGACCTTGCCTAACTGGAAGCGCCGCGACACGCACCCCTTCGTGCTATCCTCCGCGGCAAAGGAGGACCCATGCAAGGTCTCTACGAGGTGATCGCTCCGCTGGCGGCGCTGGATCTGGAGCAGGAGCGGCTGGAGCGCACCCGCGACAGGGCGATCCTCGCCAGGGATCAGGCGATCGCCGGGCAGCGCGCGCTTGAAGAGCAGCTGGCCCGAGCCACCGCCGCACTGGAGGTGCACGCCGAGGCTCAGCGTGCCCTGCGCCGGCAGCTAGACAGGGCGCAGCGCTCCATCGACGCGGCGAGGCGCGCCCTGGACTACGGCGGGGGCGGCGCCGAGGCCTCCATCCGGCAGCTCGATCAGAACCTCGCCCTCCTGGACGAGCACGAGACCCACCTGCTCGAGGGGCTGGAGGAGGAGGAGCGCCTCCAGGCGGAGCTGGCCGCGGCCAGGCGCGCCCTCGCAGAGGCCACCGAGGCGGTCGCCTCCGCCCGCGTCCCCAGCGCCGTACTCGACGCCATCTCGGCCGCTGACGCGCAGCGCCAGACGCTCCTCGGCCACCTCTCCAGAGAGTATCGGGAGCACTACCTGCACCTGCGCCCCAAGGGCGCCTTCGCCAAGGTGCTCGGCGCGGCCTGTGGGCGCTGCAACTCCACGATCACTCCGCAGCTCCTCAACGAGCTGCGCAAGGGGGAGCTGAAGAGCTGCAGGAGCTGCCACAGGTGGCTGGTCGTAGCCGAGGGCTAGGACCTGTAGAGCCGGACGCCTCCCAACCCGATAGGAGCGCGCCCAGAGGTGCAGCATGGCCATCCACCCCACCGCCATCGTCGACCCCAGCGCGGCGCTCGCCGAGGTGGAGATCGGACCTTACGCGATCATAGGCGCCGGCGTCACCCTCCACCAGGGGGTGCGCGTCGAGGCGCACGCGGTGGTGCTGGGCCCCACCGAGGTAGGTCCCAGGACGGTGGTCGGGCACCACGCGGTGTTGGGGGGCGCGCCTCAGGACCACAAGCACGACGGCGGCCCAACCCGGCTGCTGATAGGGTCCGACAACGTGCTGCGCGAGTATGTCACCGCCCACCGGGGCAGCTCCGCCGGTACCGGCCTGACCCGGATCGGCGACCGCAACACCTTCATGGTGGGGAGCCACGTCGCGCATGACTGCGCGGTGGGGAGCGGCTGCACCTTCGCCAACGGGGTGGCCCTCGCGGGGCACGTGGTGGTGGAGGACCAGGCGGTGCTGGGGGGCATGGCGGGGATCCACCAGTTCGCCCGGGTGGGGCGGCTCGCGATGATCGGGGCGGGGGCCATGTGCGCTCAGGACGTGCCGCCCTTCCTCACCGCCTGGGGCGACCGGGCCAGGCTCAGGGGGCTGAACCTGGTGGGGATGGAGCGCGCGGGGCTGGGGGAGGCGGTCCCCGCGGTGCAGGCCGCGGTAGCGCGCCTGTTCGCCCGGGGGAGGCCGACCGAGGTGGCCCTCGCCGAGGTAGAGGCACGCTGGGGAGAGGCCCCCGAGGTGGCGGCCCTGCTCTCCTTCCTGCGGAGCGCCCGCAGGGGCGTGTGCCGCTGGGCCGAGGCGTGATCAGGGTGGCGCTGGTAGGCTGCGGGCGGATGGGGCGCCTGCACGCCCGCACCCTCGCCAGGGCAGGCGGCGCCGAGCTGGTGGCGGTAGTGGACACGGTGCGAGCGCGCGCCGAGGCCCTCAGCGAGGCGACGGGCGCGGCGGTGCGCGAGGCGGTCCCCCGGGACGTCGACGCGGTGATCGTGGCGACCCCCACCGAGAGCCACGCTGAGCTAGGCGTCACCCTGCTCGCGGCGGGCCACTGGGTGCTGCTGGAGAAGCCCATCGCCCGGACCGCCGAGGAGGCCGCGCGCCTCGATCACCCGCGGCTGGTGGTGGGCCACAGCGAGCGCTTCAACCCCCTGCTGCGGGGCTGGCCGCGCCCACTCCCCCGACACCTGAGCTCGACCCGGACCCTCTGCCCGCGCCCGGAGGAGCCCAGGGACAGCGCGGCGGTGGACCTGGCCATCCACGACCTGGACCTGTTCCTCTGGTGGACCGGAGAGGGCGCCGCCCTGATCGAGGCGAGCGGCAGCCACCACCAGGGCCGGGCAACCCTCCGCACCCCCTCCGGCGCCACCGCCTCGCTGGAATTCGGCCGCCGCGCGCCGTCCCCCCGGCGCCACCTGCGGGTGGAGGAGCGGCGGGGCTGGCGCCAAGCGGATCTGCTCGCGGGCTGGGCGGTCCGCGACGGGCGCTCGGAGCCGCCCATCGACGGACAGGACGCGCTCAGCGCTCAGTGGGAGGCCTTCGTCCGCGCGACGCGGGGCGGAGAGCGGCTGGGCGCCAGCGCCACGGAGGCAGCCGCGGCCCTGGCCCTGGCGCTTGAGATCGAGGCGCGGACCTCCGGTCGCTGAGCGGTGGGAGGCCGCTGCGCCCTGCAGGACCGCCGATTCGGGGGGCGGTGCCCAGCTCACCCCGCGGCGAGGTCGAGCGGCGCGAGCCCAGCGCCCCAGGAAGACATCCGGCCGAGGCGTCCGCTCCCCTGCTCACGATAGCCGTCGCGTCCCATGCTAGGTCCTGCGCGATGAACGACGTCGCGACCATCGCGACCGATGGCTCGGGATCAGCAGCCCCGCGCAGCCCGCGCCACGCCCGGGGAGCGTCGCGGCAGGGTAGCAACAGGAACGAACCACCGCTATCGACGCATGCCCCGCGCCTGGCGCTGGGTCACGCCGAGCCCGGGCGAGCCGGGGGACCCACGCGCTTGTGCGCTCGGCCCTGCCCTTGCGCCGCCGGGGGCAGGCGAACGTGGCGGCGGTCCTCCTGTCCCCCCGACGAGGGGCACGAGGCAGGAGCCCGCGCGCCCCGATCCCGAAGGCTTGACGAGGGGCGACGCGTCTACCCACGCGATCCGAAGGTTCACCCAATGGCCAAGGTCTGGCCGTCTGGGCCTGTGGGAGAGGCGCGCCGCCTCTTCGCCAACAATGCACAGACTTTGCTCCTTGTTGCGAACCAAGAGGTCCGCCCGGTGAGGGGGCACGGGCTACCGTTCCTCGTGGCACAGCCCCCCCTGAACCACCGGCTGGATGCGGTGCCTTGGAGCCCCCACCGGTGGAGCGCTGAGGTCCAGGGCGTCGAGGGCTAGGAGGAGGGAAGTGAGCACTCGTTCGCGACGGGCGCACGAGCGCACCGAGCGCACCGAGCGCACCGACAGTACCGACGGCACCGAGCGCGGCCGACAACGCCCCCGGCGTCCTGGGGCCCGCGAGCCGGAACCCGTGGGTCCACGGAGCGCGTGGGCGGTCCTCCCGATTCCTCGCTCAGGCCCCGCGCTCTGTGGGCTCGACGTGCGGGGGGCCTCGCCACCGCTGGCCCCCCTTCCAGCCAACGCCTCCAAAAATGGCAGGCACGGACAGACAATATATTTTTCGCTTGTTCCTTACTTCTGATACGATCGGTCTCCCCATGCGCCCAGAGGTCTCTCTCATGTCCAGCCCCTCGCTGCGTCTGTCCGCCGTAGTCCTCCTCGCCCTCGTCGGCTGCAACAA
>JAFGVK010000222.1 GCA_016938035.1 Deltaproteobacteria bacterium
AGCGACGGGATGGCTGTGGACTTGTCCAAGGAACGAAGGTCGAGGTAGTCGAGAAGGTACTTGAAGAACTTCGGGGCTTGGTCAGACCGGAAGGTTGCGAAGTATGTGGTGTCGATAGGCCAAGATGGCCCGGCGACGAGGTGAGCCATGCCGACGTTGCCCTTCCTTCCCACGATGAGGGCCGGGCCATCGACAAGCGATTCCGAGTGGTGGCCTGCAACTCCGGCGCTGCCGTAGACCGGAAAGGTGCCCGTTGCGTCTCGTGACTTTGCCGGAAGACCTTTGCCGTATGCCAGGGGCAGCTCGTCGCCAAGCGACGTGGCCCGCCAGCCGGCCGGGAACCGCTGTTTGAACGCCCTTGTCACGCCACCAACTCCCGGTTCAACTCGTCCACGATCCCCTCCAGCTCCTCACCGAACAGGCTCCACACCTTCCCGAGCCCGCCGCGCTCGGCGAACGGCGTCTCGTCGAAGTCCTCCAGCCGGACTTCGAGGTCCACGACGATGCGGTCGCGGATGAGGGTGAGCCAGCCTACCTGCTCCTCGGTGAACGCCCGCCCGCGGTTCGCCTGCTGGGCCAGCCAGTTCGCGAAGCGCGCGGCGGCGTGGTCGGCGTAGCTCACGAGCTCGGGCTCCACGCCCATCGCGTGCCGCGCGAGGCTGATGAGATCCGTCATCAGCCGCCCGCGCGACGCCCCGCGCACCCGGTCCTTCTCGACGCGCTCGTAGGCCGCCCACAGCGCCTCGCCGGTCCACTGGCGCGGCGGGCGCTGGATGGCGACGACGAGCTCCATCAACTGCTTGCGGGTGAGCCGCTGGGCGTAGGGGCGGTCGTAGAGCACCATCAGCGCGTCGATCTCGTCCTTGTGGTCCTTGCAGAAGGACTCGAACTCCCCGATCAGCGCCTTGTCCGCGTCGTGGTCCGGCGCCAGGTCGGCGCGCGCACCGCTCCGGGTCACCTCGTCGAGCGTCACCACGTCCAGGGTGACCTCCTGGGCCTTGCGGACCTCCAGCAGCGCCTCGCAGAGCTTGGGGTCGTAGGCGATGGGGGCGGCGGCCTCCTCGCGGAGCGCCGCCTGCGCCGCCTGCACCTGCGCCTCGGTGACCTCCGCCCCGTCGGGCAGCCCGGCGAGCTGCCGCGCCCGCGCGTCCTCGGCGTCGGGGTCGAGCCGGTCGAGGATGCCGGCGACCAGCTCGCGCAGCGGCACCCCGCCGCTCGCGGCCTCGATCTGCTCGCGCTGGACGGGCGACAGGCGGCGGTCCATGCGGTCGAGGCGCGCCGCGAGGGTCGCGAGCACGTCCTCGTCGCGGTTGCCGGCCCGCACCAGCTCCAAGAGCTTCGGGAAGCTGATGCCCCGCTCGCGGTCGAGCGGCGGGTCGGCCTTCTGCTCCTCCATCACGCCCACGCAGTCCACGACGACGAAGTGAGTCTTGTGCTTCGCGTCGGGCGTGACGGCCTGGAAGTCGGCGTCGGGGATGACGCGCACGCCGCGCCCCTTCATCTGCTCGAACAGGCCCCGCGACTTCACCGAGCGCAGGAACACCACGCACTCGAGCGGCTTGATGTCGGTGCCGGTGGCGATCATGTCCACGGTGACGGCCACGCGGGGGTTGTAGCTGTTGCGGAACGCCTGGATGAGCTCCTCGGGTTTGTGCGACGCGCTCTTGCGCTTGGCGTCGCCCTCCTGGCGCTCGGGCTTGTAGGTCACCTTGACCGCGGCCTCGTTCGACAGCGGCCACTCCTCGCGAAGAATGCGGAGAATGTCCTCGGCGTGGTCGTCGGACTTGGCGAAGATCAGCGTCTTGGGGATCTCCGTGCGGCCGGGGAAGATCTCGGTGAACATCTTGGCCCGGAGCTCGCGGATCACGGTGCGGATCTGGTCGGGCACGACGACGCTGCGGTCCACCTGGCTGGCTGCGTAGGTCAGGTCCTCGTCGAGCGCCTCCCAGCGCACCTCGCGCGTGGCCCGGTCGCGCTTGCCGACCACGGTGTCGGGCTCCGCGACGACCATCGCGCCGCCCTCGGTGACGCGGGTGCGGATCTCGTAGACCTGGAAGGGCACGTTCACGCGGTCGCGCACGGCGTGGGTGTGCGTGTACTCGGTGACGACGTTCTTGTGGAAGAAGGCGTAGGTGTGCTTCGCGGGCGTGGCGGTGAGCCCGACCAGGCTGGCGTCGAAGTACTCCAACACCTGCCGCCAGAGCGCGTAGATCGAGCGGTGGCACTCGTCGACCACCACCACGTCGAAGAACTCGGGCGGGAGCAGCGGGTTGTAGGCGACCGGCGGCGGCTCGCGGACCAGCGCCGAGCCGCTGCCGGTGAAGGCCGAGCCCTCCTCCAACTCGTCGTCGAAGGACTCCTCGCCCTTGAGGATCGAGTAGAGCCGCTGGATGGTCGTGATGACGACCTTGTTGACCGGATCGACCTTGTTGTGGGTGAGGTTCGTGACGTTGTAGAGCTCGGTGAACTTCCGGCCGTCGTCTGGCGTGGTGTACGCCTGGAACTCCTTGAGCGCCTGGCGGCCGAGGTTGCCTCGGTCCACGAGGAACAGCACCCGCTTCGCGCCGCCCTCCTTCACGAGCCGGTAGATCGACGAGATCGCGGTGAAGGTCTTGCCGGAGCCGGTCGCCATCTGCACGAGCGCGCGGGGCCTGCCCTCACGGAAGCTGGCTTCGAGGTTGGTCACGGCGCGGATCTGCGCGGGCCACATGCCGGCGGTGTTCAGCGCCGGGGCGAGGCGCATCCGGCCCTTCAGCGTCGGCGCGGCGGGGGCACCGGGCTTGCCGGCCCGCCGGTCGAGCTCGGCGTCGAGCCAGGCGCGCAGGGCCTCGGGCTGGTGGAAGGCGAACACACGGCGGGCGGTGGGGTCGGGATCGAGGCCGTTGGTGAACCACGTCTCGACGCCCGTGCTCTCGTACAGGAAGGGGAGCGGGCGGACGGGCACCTGCAGGGGCTTCGGGGCCTTGGCGGCGTAGTCGCGGGTCTGCGCCTCGATGCTCGACAGCGTGACGCCCGCCTTCTTCGCCTCGACGACGCCGACGAGCAGGTTGCCGAGGAACAGGAGGTAGTCGGCGGGGCCGGCGCTGGTCTGGAACTCGCGGATGGCTACGCCGGGCGCGGCGGCGAGGTTCATCGCGGCGCGATCCTGCACGTCCCAGCCCGCCGCGATCAGCATGGCGTCGATCTGGCGTCGGGCCTTGGCCTCGGGGTTCTCGCGCTCGGCATCGGTCACGGCACGTCCTCCCCCGTCCACTCCAGCAGCTTGCGCCGCAGTTCCTCGGCGCTCGGCAGCGCAAGCGTGTACTCGCGGGCGTGGATGTTCGCATCCGGCGGTAGGGTGATCCGGACGACGGCGTCGTTCTTCTTGCGGCACATCAGGATGCCGACGGTGGGCGACTCCTCCGGCAGCTTCACGAAGCGGTCGTAGAAGTTGACGTACATCTGCATCTGGCCGAGGTCCTGGTGCGTGATCTGCCCGATCTTGAGGTCGATGAGCACGAAGCAGCGCAGCAGGCGGTGGTAGAACACGAGGTCGACGTAGAAGTGCTGGTCCTCGAAGGTGAAGCGCCGCTGGCGGCCTTCGAACAGGAAGCCAGTGCCCAGCTCGCGGAGGAAGTGCTCCAGCTTGTCGATGATCCGGCCTTCGAGGTCGGACTCGGAGTAGCCGCTGTGCTCGTCGAGCCCGAGGAACTCGAGCACGTAGGGGTCCTTGAGGGCCTCCTCGGGACGGGTGACGATCTGCCCGCGCTCAGCGAGCGCCCGCACGCCGTCCTTGTCGCGGGACAACGCCAGCCGTTCGTAGAGCGCGCTGTCGAACTGGCGTCGAAGCTCCTTGAGCGACCAGTGCCCGCGCGTGGCCTCGATCTCGTAGAAGGACCGCGCCGCCTCGTCCTTGACGCCGATCAGGAAGGCGTAGTGAGACCAGCTCAGCGTGAAGGGGCGGGTGGGCGTTGTGAGGGTTGGAGATTCTGGAGACGCCGTCTCAAGAATCCGGGAAGGCGGCCCAGGGGTCGCGGAAATCCGAGACGGCGTCTCGGATTTCGGGAGGCGCTCCCGGTAGGCCAGGTAGAACCGCCGCATCAGCGTGAGATTGTCCACCGAGAAGCCCCGTCCGAACTCCTCGGTGAGCTGCGCCGACAACGATTGGGGCACGCCCGCGCCGTACTCCGCCCGCGCCTCGCCGCCCTGCTCGTGCTCGACGATGCGGCGGCCGATCTCGTAGTTGGTGAGCACCAGCAGCGTGTTGACCTGGCGCGCCGCGGCATCGCGGGCGGCGTGGAGCAGCGCGCGGACCTCGGCGAACAGGGCGACGGTGTCGGGCAGGGCGTCGCTCACCGCTCACCTCCCTTCTGGGCGAGTCGGGTCTGCTCGTCGATCCACGCCTCGATATCCCTGCGCCGGAAGCGCCACTGGCCACCGACCTTGAAGCCGGGGACCTCGCCGTTCTGCGCGAGCGTGTACGCCGTCTTGAGCCCGACGCGCAGCAGCGCGGCGAGCTCGTGGATGGTCAGCACGTCGGGTTCGGGCATCGGCGATCGCTCCGGCGCGGGGTTGCCAAAGGACGCCACGTCTTACCACGGAGCCGAGGCGATCTCGCGGCGCGGAGAGTGCCTTGCCGACAGGACGTTCGGGGTGCCGGCGATCCCGTCGGTGACAAGCGGGTCGAGGTGCCCCAGCGGCAGGCCGCACGAACCGGGAACCCGATGGGTTCCCGGTGGCGACGACCGGGCACGCGGCGCGCGGTCGCCGGATCGTGGCTCGCGGAGCACCCGCGACCACCCGGAGCACCCGCAGGGGAGGATGGCGACGGGGACGCGGCGGCGGGAGGTCGCGGGTGCTCGCGGGTGGTCGGAGCGGATCATCGTCGGCGCGGCCGGCGCGGGTGGCGGGTGGCGGATCGGTGGCGCTTGTTCCAGGTACTTCTCCCTGGGACACGATCTTGCGCTTCACGTTCGCGACGAACGCGCGCGAGGTTTCCCGAAGGAACTTTCCGGGGGAATGCGCCACCCATCCGCCACCCGCCACCCAGGACGAGGCGGTGACGGCGGCCGTCGGGCTCGACGGCGCGGCAGTCATTCCGCTTCCCATGCGGGCCATTCCATGATTCCTGGCCTATTCCCGTGGAATATTCCGGGCCGTGGAAGCGAAGCGCGACGGGGAGGAAGCGGACCGGGGCGAGGATGCCGTCGGCAGCGCGCTTCCCCCGTTGTGCCGGCGACGTTCCCGGTGCGCTTCCCCGGATGCTGCCGCCGTCCGCCGCCGAGCCGGGAGCCATTGGCGCCCACCCTCGGCTCAGGCGTTCCGCTCGCCTGGAACCACCCCGAGCCGTGGCGGCACCAAGCTGGAGACGCCCGATCTCGCGCCCTGGGAGGTGCTATGGGTCGGCGTCGTCGCGGGCGCAGACGGCGCGAGTTGTATCGTATCAACGCGAGGACGGGAGGCTGGGGTGGGTGACTACAACGTCCTGGGTATTGACCCTGCCTCCTCGAAGCTCAGCACCGTGTTCGACGGGACGAGCTTCCACGAAGTGCCGCCGGGGTCGTTGCGGGACGTCGTGTGTGCGTCTCCTGACACCCTGATCTGCTGGGATGCGCCGCTTACCGGTCCTCCCGATGAGGTGGAGTCCATTTACGAAGGGGATCTCTGCACGCGCGTCGTCGAGAAGTACCTCGGCGGCGGAGTGGTGCGTTGGTCACAGAGGCCCGCCGGCGCGTGGCGACCGCAACGCGGGTCGGCCCCCCCGAAGGCGCCCGCGGGCATCTCCGTCCTGGGCTTCGCGGGACTCACCCACTGGACCATCAGCCGTCGGACGCTCGGCCTACCCCGCGTCGGGCCGTTCGACGCCGCCCTGACGGAGCTTCCGGCGCGTCTGATCACCGAAGGGGGTGCGCAACCGCCGGCACCCGACGAGCGACGACCATCCGTGGTGGAGGTCCACCCCGCCGTGGCGCTGTGGCTGTGGCGCGCCCCCAACGGGCGCACGACATGGCTGTACAAGAGGGACGGCGACGTGCTTAGGGACGTCTGGGGCGAGTTGAAGGCCGTGCTGTATCCGCTGGCCGAACAGCACCCGCAGCTGAAGGCCGGCATGGAGGCCGCCAGCGACACCCCCGGCGTCAGCGACGACCACCTCGACGCCTTCATCGCCTGGGCGCTCGGCCTGCTCTGGACGCGCCAGGCGGCCGACCAACCTGCCGTGGTGTTGCTGGGCGATGCCCGCACGGGCGCGATGCTGGTGCCGCTCTGCGAGCTGACGAGCTTCGACCTGGGCGCGGCCTTCGCACGGAGCATCGCGGGCGCCAACGAGCGAGCAAGGAACCACGGAGAAGACTCATGACCGTGAGCGACCGGGAGCGCCGCGTCGCGGCAGCACGCCACCGCGACCTGGACTGGGCAGCTGAAGTCGCCGCGCTCCGAGACACAGACCCGTTGTTCTACGAGATCAGCCTCATCGACGAGGGCTACGGGGACAGCACGCCGTACCTCTTGCCCGCCGACCCAGAGGCGCGCTCCCCGAGACGTGCCGACCAGCGTCGCGCAGCCTACGACCGCTTCGAGCACGTGCAGCGCGAGCGGCTCGCGGTGCTGGCTGAGGCCAGACCCGAACAGGCCCCATCGATCGCCGAGGACTGGGCGTCGTGGTGGCAGGACTTCAGGGGCATCTGACCCCGTCCAACACCCGCGCCAGCGCCTCGCGCAGCGCCGGCCCGAGCGCACCCGCGCCACGGCTCTCGGCCTTCGACACCGTGCCCTGACGCACGCCCAGGCGGTCGGCGGCGGCCTGCTGGGTCAGCCCGTGCCGCGCCCGCCACGCCGCCAGGTCGGCCCCGGTGAGCGCCGGGGCGGCGTCGCTGATGAGGAACCGGGCCGGTTCCTCTGGCGCATCCTCGGCGGGCGACGCCTCGAACTCCTCCCAGCCCACCTCGGCAGCGGCGTCCGCCGGCTCGGCGTCGTCCACGTCCCGGTCGTCCGGCTCTGCCTCGGCGACCACGAACGGCGGGGCCTCCACCCGAGGCGCCGGACGCGCGGCGAACACCGGCCGCTCACAGGCCCGCCGCACGGCCTCCTGTCGACCCGTGGGCGCGGTGGCAGCCTTGAGTTGACGCTCACCCTGGGCGCGGGCGTGGGCGCGCTCTACGGCGGCCAGGCGAGCGTCCCGCGCCTTGCGCTTGGCCTCCCACCGCTCGGCGCGCTCGCGTGCCTCGGCACGCTCCCGTTCGTCACGGCGCTCGCGCTCCCGGCGAGCCTCGGCACGGCGCTCCGCTGCCTCGCGCCGCTCCCGCGCCTCCTTCATCGCCAGCGCCTCCTGTGCGATGGCCGCCAGCGCCTCGCGGGACGCCTGGGCGAGCTCGTCGTCGCCCTCCACGTCCAGCCACGCCTCGACCGCGCGCAGCGCGATCGCCTCCTCGTCCTCGAAGCCGTCGTCGTGCGGGTTCATCCCGTCCTCCTGTCAGCGCCGCCGCTTCGACCGGGGCGGCTTGGGTTCGGGCTCGCCGCGAAGCTCGACGAGCCAGTCATCGACGACGCGGGCGACGACCCGGTCCAGCGCGGCGGCCTCGACCGACTCGTGCTCCTCCTGCTTCTCGACCCGTCCGACAACGGGTCGAAGCCCCCTCCGCTTGGCCTCGCGGACCACGCGGTTCGTCAGCTCCACCAGATCGCCGTGGGAGGCGATCAGCCCGTCGGCCAGGAACACCTCCTCCAACTCGAAGATGTTGTCGATGTTCGCCGTGTTCCGGCCGGCTTCGATGCGGGCGAGCAGGCTGCGGTCCCAGGTGAGTCGGCCGGCGAGCACGGCCTGGGACGCGCCCTGCTCCTGGCGCAGCGCGGCGACGATGCGCCCGAAGATGCTGGCGAGATCGACGGCGTTGGGGATGGTCATGGGCGGGCCTCGCGTCTTGGGTGAAATCTACCCAGGTGCGCTTGCGTGAATCAAGAGCAGTCGGGTAGATTCTACCCGAGCGGTCGCCGTGCGACAGGGCGTCCCCCCGCTCGCAGAGGCCCGGCTTCGTGAAGACGGTCGCGAAAGCGCAGCGATTACGTCAACCTCGCCGGGTCCCCTGGGAGGCCCGCCATGAACCTCGTCCCCGCCACCGCCCTTCGCCGCGATGACGCCGATCCCGTCGGCACCTTCGCGGTCCAGCACGCCCCGCGCCGCGACCGCGCGGTGCTGCTCGTCGGCTCCACCGCCTACGTCTGGCCCGTGCCCTCGCGCCCCGACGCGCTCAGCGTGCGCCGCGTCCGCCTCGACGCCCCGGTCCGCCGCGAGCCCGACGGCCCCGTGTTCGGAAGCGACGACGAGCCCGAGGCCCCCGCGACCCGCCGCGTCCAGGCCGACCGCCTGCGCCGACTCCAGGCCCGCGCCGCGCTCTACGCCACGCCATCGACCCTGTGCAGCACCCAGGACATCGCGGACGTGTTCGCGCTCCGCGAGTCCGACGTGCGCGCCTCCCGCCCCGCGAGCGCGCGCCGCATCGGCCGCGCATGGATGGCTCCGTTCGGCGACTGGCTCATGGCGCTCGGTGTCGACCTCGAGGGGCTGGCCGCCCAGGCCGAGGCTCCGCGCGTCGTCCGCACCCGCGCCCCGGCCGCGCCCACGCTGCGCCCCCTCGGCGGCCCGTCCGCCGGTCGGAGGTGAGCGATGGCCAAGGCCACCCGTCCGAAGCCCATCGAGATCGGCCCCGTCCGCGCCTCGCCGATGAACCGCAGCCGCGAGCAGGACGGCGTGCTGCGCTGGTACTGGCGCGCCCGCCGCAAGGGCGTCCGCGACCTCGTGTGGGCAGGTTGGGCCACCCGCGACGAGGCGCAGCACCTCCTCGCCGACCGCGTCACGCGCGGCCTGCCGCCACCGGCGAGCAAGGTCGCGACCGGCCCGGTGAACACCGTGGGCGAGCTCATCGACCGCTGGCACGCCCGCCAGCAGGAGCGCGCCGACCTCTCGGAGCGCACCCTGGCCCACTACGACAAGGCCGCGCGCCACCTCGTCGCCTGGGTCCGCGAGGTCGGCGTCCACCGCCTCGACCGGGACACCGTGGAGCGGTACCGCGACCACCGGCTCCGCGAGGGCGCGTCGCCGCGCCTCATCGTGCAGGAGCTGCGTGTCTGGTCGATGGCGTGGCGCTGGGCGCAGGAGGCCGCGATGGTCCCGGCCCGCACCTTCCCGACCGTGCCTGTGAAGGTCGAGGGCTACGTCGCCAACCACCACACGCCCGACCCGGCTGACGTCCGCAAGGTGCTGGACGCCTGCTCCGGCGAGACGCGCCTCGCGATCGAGCTGCTGGCGATCACCGGCGCGCGGGTGTCGGAGGTCGCCGACCTGCGGCGCTGCGACATCGAGGTCCACGGCCGGCGCGTACACCTGCGGCTCACCGGCAAGACCGGGACCCGGCACTTCCCGCTGCCCGAGCCCATCGCCGAGACGATGCGGCTACGGGCGGGGAGCGAGGAGACGTCGGCGTTCCCGAGCTTCGGCAACCCGCGCGACCAGGCGCTCCGTGGGCGCCTCGCGCGGGCCTGCAAGCGGGCCGGAGTGCGGGCGTTCACGCCGCACGGGCTGCGGCGCATGGTCGTCGATCGGATGCTGAGGGCTGGCGTGGACCCGGCGACCGCGGCGAGCCTGACCGGGCACTCGGTGGTCGTGATGCTGCGGTTCTACCGGCAGGTGACCGAGGCGGACCGGGAGGCGGCGGTGACGAAGGCGGCGCTGGCGGCTTTTCCTGCCGCGACGCAGGCGACTTCGACCGCTTGATGGTGCATGCGCTGCCCCGCAGCGTGGTGCGTTGTGGTACGCAGGGTGTCCGAGCACGACGTCGACTAGGGTTGCGTGTTCCTGCGAGGCTCTTCCATGACCAACGACGCTCCCTCCCTTGACGCCCTGCTCGGCTTCCTCTCGGAATCGGCGAACGTGCGAGCGATGGCGGACGCCACGGACGCGGGTCGGCCGGCAGCGGAGGCAGTCGCCGATGGTCTGCTGGAGCGCTTCGGCCCGGTGGTCCGAGAAGACACCCAGAAGAAGCGGATTGGCAAGCTGATCCGTAGGGTGATGGAGGAGGAGGGCTTCCAGTGGGACCATGCCGGAGCGCGGACGCCGGGAAGCTCGGTGTTCACGTCGGCCTCGGTCTACCGGAGGGTCTGAGCCCCCCGCGGTGGTCAGGATTCCCGCCCAGGACCATCCTGAAACCGAAGGAGGAGCCGTAGTGGCCGCACAGTACGACAACCTTCGGCGCGCCCTGCTGGACCACGAGAGTGACCGGCTGGAGATCGCGCTGGATGACCTCGATGAACTGCTTCGTGGCCTCCCGAAGTCCGCACGGAAGTACCGGGAGTGGTGGACGAACAACCCGCTCTCGCAGTCCCACAGCCGACACTGGGTCGACGCGGGCTTTCACGCTCGACCCGACCTCGCAAGCGCCAGGGTGGTCTTCGAACGCCGCGCGGCGACTACGTCGCCTTCGAACACGACCGCGTCGGCACCCGGCGCCGAAGGTGCGCTGTCGCGGCTCCCTTCCGTCGGGACGAAGCTCGGCCACGGAAGCTATCGCGCGCCGAGGACGGCTCCGCAGGCGAACCATGCGCTACCAGTGGCGTCCTCCGGGGATGCCTCTGTCCTGACGGTACGGTTCTCGTGGAGCAGCGTCGGTCGCGTCGAACTGGACGATGCTGGAAGGGTCTGCTTTCCCGACCTCCCTACCGGTCCAGGGGTGTACCGGTTCACCTTCCACGGCTTCCCGCTGCGCATCTACGTCGGCGAGAGCACGAACCTACGGGCGCGGATGTCGGGGTATCGGAACCCGCACAGCAACGGCCAAGCCACCAACCAGCGCCTGAACGCCCTGTTCTTGGAGGCGCTCGGCACTGGCCTGTCGGTCGACATCGCCTTCGTGGTGGCCGTCGAGGTCGGAGGACTGCCAGCGAACCTCGCGGACTCGTTCACTCGCCGCCTCGTGGAGAACGCGGCGATCCTGCAAGTGCGCGCGACGTCCCACGAGGTCCTCAACCAGTCCTGACCGTCCCCGGGAACTGTTCCCGTTCCGGGCGGGAACAGGCCCCCTCGGGCCGGGAACAGCCCCCTCCAACCCGCCGAGAACGCCGTCTCTACGGGCATCGCGCGCCAGGAGTAGGCTACTCCACATACCCCAGCGCCCGCAGCTGCCCCTCCGCGGCCTCCCCCACCTCCACCTCTTCCCCCCACAGCGGCGCGGGGTGGGCGGCGTGAGCCCTCCCCAGGCGCTCCTGCCGCGCGAGGTCCTGGACCATGTTCACCCCATCTCTATCGCCCGGCAGATCAAAGCAGCCCGCGGGGGTTGCGGCGCGGAAGTCTCTGGTGCAGTACCAACCACCCGCGTAGAGCGCGGCGCGCTCGGTGTCCTGGAACCATGTCGCGGTGTAGACCTCCCTGTCTGTGGCGGGAGGGGCGCCGCGCAGGCGGGCCACCTGGCTCACGCCCTCCAGCCCCTGCCCTGGCAGGTCGAGCAGCGAGAGCAGGGTGGGGACCAGGTCCAGCCCCGCCGCGACCTCCGGGACCTTGACCCCCGCAGGGATCCCCTCCCCGGCCATCACCCACGGCACCTGCACCGCGCTGGGGTACAGGTGCCTGCCGTGTCCGTTCCCGTGGTGCTCGGGGGAGCGCAGCCCCTCGCCGTGGTCGCCGATGAAGGCGAACACCCTGCCCCTCCCCTCCCGGGAGGCGCCCCGATACAGCGCCCCCACCTGCTGATCGAGGGTGTGCAGCATCGCCCTGTAGCCAGACACCCGCTCACTCTCTGCGGGAAAGAGCGCCCTCTCAGCGGCGGAGGAGGTGTCGGGGAGGTGGGTGTCGACCAGCACCACCTGGAGGAGGGCGGGCCGGTCGGCGGGGGCTGCCTCCAGGGCGGAGAGCGCGGCGCGGACCACCTCCTCGCCGGCGGTCTTCACCACTCCCTCCCGCCAGGGTGGGGCGAACACCTGAGTGTGGTCGAAGCCCTGGTCGAAGCCAAACAGCGGCCCCGCGTTGGGGTTGGCGCTGAGAGACAGGGTGGTGTAGCCAGCCTCGCGCAGGCGCTCCGACAGGAGCAGCGCCGAGGCTGGCAGCGATCTGTCGCTGCGTCCCTCGCCGGGATCGGCGATGCCCACCGCCTCGGGCGAGGCGCCGGTCAGCAGCGAGGCGATAGAGGGGCGGGTCCACGGGGCCTGGACGATGAGCTGGTCGAAGGAGACGCCGTCCGCGGCGATTTGCTCCAACCCGGGGGTGGTGCCCGCCGGCCCGCCCTCGGCGAGGGAGGTCTGGTCCCAGCGGACCGTGCAGCCGATCACCAGCACCACATCGGGCCGCGCGTCCCGCTGAGGTGCGGCGCAGCCCGCCCCCGACAGGGCGATGATCGCGAACGGCGTCATGAGGCGGCTCATGCTCACTCTCCGGCTCCACAGCTATCCCTGCCGTCTCCACTGGCCCACCCCACCCCTTGGGTGTCGGGCACCCACGCGTACCCCTCTGGCGCCAGCCCGGGCGGCAGCGCCACCAACGCGCTGCGCTCCCCCGCGCACCAGCGCGCCGCCTGGTCCCGCACCCCCGCCGGCGTGCGCCAGTCCAGCGCGTAGGGGTCTCCGGTGGCCTCGATCGAGGCGCGGACCCCCCAGGACCAGGTCGCGATCAGGCCGGTGTGGCCGTCCAGATCGCGCACAACCGCGGAGATCACCTCGCGCTCCCGCGCCACCCTAGCGGTGGTGTGTGCCAGCCCCAGCGCCCCGTGGGCGACCATCGCCGCCAGCAGCACCCAGGCAGCCGCGGGCCTGCGCCGCCCCAGCGCCTCTGCGCCTTCCGCCAGGGCCGCCCCCGCGAGCAGCCACCCCGGCACGTCGGGCGGCAGGAGCAGCAGCGGCAGAGTGAGCAGCCAGCGCCTCGGCGCCCACAGCGCCAGGAGCAGGCCTGGCCCCAGCCCCCACCCCCACGCCTCCAGCCCTCGCCCTGGGGCCCAGGCCCCGGCGCCCTGCAGCACCCCCCTGTCGCCCCACCACCAGGCACCGCCAGAGGCCACGCTCAGGAGCACAGTCGCGACCAGCGCCCCTCCCAGCACCTCGCGCCGCCCACGCGCTGACCACGGCAGGGCCAGCAGCGAGGCCGGCGACACCGCCACCGCCAGGGCGCTCAGCGCGCCCCCCCACCGCGACAGCCCCGCCCACAGCGCCAGCGAGACCCAGGGCAGGTCGACCTCCGCCGCGCCGGCCAGCGGCAGGGCGAGCGCCCCCCACGCGAGCGCCGCCTTGGGGCCCGCGCGGCGCCCCACCGCCAGCACCCCCACCGCCGCGGCCAGGGCGACCACCGCGTCCAGCGCCCTGGGCAAGTGCGCGGGCGTCAGCCAGCCCAGCGCCACCGCCAGCCCGATCCAGCCCACGTGGACCACCCGCTCGCTCAGGTCCCCGGCCAGCCCCTGGGCGCAGTACACCGCCGCGTCGCCGTTGGCGAAGCCCGCGCCGCCCGCGAGCAACCCAGCCCCGAGCACCGCCAGGGCGACCCCCCAGGGGGGCGGAAATTCCGCGGGGGCGGTGTGGAAGGGCACGGGCAAGCGCATAGGGCCGTGATAACCCAGCCCGGTACACCGAACGCGCCCGCCCTCGTATGGCGGCCCCACGGAGAAGACATGGAATCCAACGAGAACCGTCAAGATCAAGCCGTCAGCGACGAGGCCTTCAAGCTCGACCGGCTCCGCCACTCCGCCTCCCACATCCTCGCGCAGGCGGTCACCCGGCTGTACCCCGGCGCCAAGCTGGCGATCGGCCCCTCGATCCAGGACGGCTTCTACTACGACATCGACGTGGACACGACCTTCTCCGAGGAGGACCTCGAGAAGATCGCCGCAGAGATGAAGCGCATCGTGAAGGAGAACCAGCCCTTCTCCCAGGAGTCGTGGAGCAAGGACAAGGCCCGCGCCTACTTCTCCGCGCACCAGCAGGACTACAAGCTCGAGCTCATCGAGGGCATCGCCGACGAGGAGGTCTCGGTCTTCATCAACCCCCAGAAGGGTGACGCTGAGCCCTTCATCGACCTCTGCGCTGGCCCCCACGTGCCCCGCACGGGCAACGCCAAGCACTTCAAGCTGCTAAAGGTGAGCGGCGCCTACTGGCGCGGCGACGCCACCAAGGCGCAGCTCCAGCGCATCTACGGCACCGCCTGGACCAGCAAGGACGATCTCGACGCCTACCTGTTCCGGCTGGAGGAGGCCAAGAAGCGCGACCACCGGCGCCTCGGCAAGGAGCTCGACCTCTTCCTCTTCAGCGACCTGGCCCCTGGCGCGCCCTTCTGGCTCCCCAACGGCGAGGACCTCTACGAGAACCTGGTCAGCAGGATGAGGACCCTGCTCCGCGCGGAGGGCTACTCCCAGGTGCGGACCCCCCTCATCTACGACAAGGCCCTGTGGGAGACCTCCGGGCACTGGGGCCACTACCACCAGCACATGTTCCACTTCAGCGACGGCGAGACCGAGGGCGACGAGACCCGCATCTACGGGCTCAAGCCGATGAACTGCCCCGCTCACATGGTGATCTACAGGTCGAAGAAGCGCTCCTATCGCGATCTGCCGCTCCGCTACTCGGACCAGGGGGTGCTGCACCGCAACGAGCTCTCCGGCGCGCTCTCCGGGCTGACCCGCGTCCGCCAATTCTCGCAGGACGACGCCCACATCTTCGTGGCGGAGGACCAGATCCAGGCGGAGGTAGAGCGGCTGCTCGACCTGATCAACAGGGTCTACGGCGCCTTCGACATGGGCTACCAGTTCCAGTTCTCGACCCGCCCCGCCGACAAGCTCGGCGATGACGCCCTGTGGGACCAGGCGGAGTCCGCCCTGGAGGCCGCGCTCAAGAGCCACGGCGCCGCCTACACCGTCAACGAGGGCGACGGCGCCTTCTACGGCCCCAAGATCGACTTTCAGGTGCTCGACGCCCTCGGCCGCGCCCACCAGTGCGCCACCATCCAGCTCGACTACCAGCTCCCCCAGCGCTTCGAGCTCAGCTACGTGGGCGCCGACAACACCCTCCACACCCCGGTGGTCATCCACCGGGCGATCCTGGGATCCTTCGAGCGCTTCATCGGCATCCTCATCGAGCACTTCGCCGGGAACTTCCCCGTGTGGCTCGCCCCCGAGCAGGTGCGGGTGATGACCGTGTCCGAGAAGAGCGTGGCCCACGGCAACGCGGTGGTGGCGGCCCTCAGCGCGGCGGGCATCAAGGTGGTCTTCGACGACTCGGCCAACAAGATTGGCTACAAGATCCGCGAGTGCCACGGCAAGAAGGTCCCCTACATGGTCGTGATCGGCGAGAAGGAGCTAGAGGAGGGCACCGTCTCGATCCGCTCCCGCGACCACGGCGACCTGGGCTCCATGACCGTAGAGGACTTCGTCGCGCGGGTGGCCGAGGAGGCTAGGCCCCGCTTCTAGCGAGGGCCGCCGCCGCTTTTCTGGGGGGGCGCGCCAGATTGGCTCGACCCCTGGGGCCCTGGGCGGAGGCCAGCCCGCTCCCAGGCCCCCCCGCCAGGACCGGGGCCCCCGCCCGCGACTGGGGCGGGGTACACCGGCCAGGAACTCTGGCCCGAGCGCACAACGCCGTGGAACCACCCGCTCGACCGAGGCTCGGGATGCCCCGGCGCGGAGCGCGAGGAACGCCACGATAAAGGTGGTTCGGTCGAGATAGCGCCCTGCCGGGGCCCGGCGGGGGCTGCGAGGGGCTGCTGATCCCCAGCCGACCGGTCGCGACAACCACAACATCGTCCATAGCGACGGATCTGGCCAGCGAATCGGTGGCCGTCGTGAGCGGGGGACGGACCCACGGGCCGGATCTCCCACCGGCGCGTCGCCAGGGCCGTCGCCGGGCATCCAGGGGGATGTCCCCCCGCCCCCCACGTTCCGCCGGAGAGGGCCGCGCGCCCTGGACCGGGCGATGGACCACACCCCTCCGGGGAGGCCCCCGATCCCCCCTTCGACCTCTAGCAGGGCGCCCACCAGCGCGCAGCGGGCCCCTCTCCCGGCCGGCGACGCTCCTCGACCCCAGCCGCCCACCAGCGCCCGCCGCGGGGCGTGCCCTTGGCGCACCGAACCGATCGGTGGGAGCGGGACGGAGGCGCGAGAGGGCGCGATCGGACCGGCCGGGCCCTACTTCTGGCCCAGCGCGGCGGTCTTCCAGTGCTCGATCTCGATCACCGGCTCCCCGTCCGGCCACATCGCCCCGGCGAAGGCGACGCTCTTGGGGAGCACGCCTCGGAACAGCAGGTACAGGCTGGTGTTCTGGTCCAGGGGGTTGCCCGCGCCCGAGAACTCGTAGCGGACCTCGTCGAAGGTCCTGCGGATGCCGGACACCACATCGTCGCGGTCCTGGTAGGTGATCGCCTCTCTGGCGGCGATGCCGCCCGGCTTGGCGCGCCCCCAGGCGCTGAGCCCGGTGTAGCCCATCGGCAGGCCAAAGCGCCAGTGCTCCATCGCCCCGCCCCTTGGTGCCAGCTCGATCGCGCTCAGGCTGGGGACCCCCCCGATCTCCCGGTGGAGGGCGACGCGGTAGCGGGAGGCGGCGTCGTTGACCACCTCGGGGCGGACACCTCCCACCCACGACACCACCTGCTTGCGCCAGTCCGGGTGCGCCAGGCTGACGACCCCTGTGCCCCGAAGGGCCGGCGGCACCCGCTCGAAGGGCACCGCCTGGAGCAGGGTGATGATGGGGAAGTCCCCTCCCCGCGCCTGGCGGATCTGGTGGAGGGCGTAGGCCACCTCCTCCCTGGTTCGCGGGCTCTCGACGCTGGAGGGGGTGAGCACCATTCCGAAGGCGTCGAGCGAGGGGTCCTGGATCGGGGCCGAGAGCTTCGCCCACAGGTCGTCCCCGTGCAGCTCGTCGAAGAAGGCTCGGACGCCGTCCTGAGCGAGCTCGCGGGAGAGGGAGTGGATGTCACCCGGCTCGTCCTCGCCGGTGTAGGTGATCCAGAGGGTGGTGGTCATCGAGCCTCCTGTCCGAGCGGCAGTCTACCCCACCAGGAAGCCTCCGCGGCGCACCGTGTAGCGCAGCCTCACCGTGAGCAGCGTCGCCACCACCGCGAGGCCCAGCGCCAGCCCTACCCAGACCCCCTGTGGCCCCAGGTCGAAATAGAGCGCCGATCCCCAGGCCACCGGGATCCCCACCAGCCACCAGCCGATCAGGTTCACCACCATCGGCATGTTGGTGTCGCCAGCGCCCCGCAGCACGCCGAACAGGGTGACCTGCGCGCCGTCGAACATCTGGAACGCTGCTAGAAATGGCATCAGCGACACGCCCAGCGCCACGACCTGCGGATCGGTGGTGAAGGAGGTGACGAAGGCCTCGGGGAACAGGGTGAAGGTCGCCGCCGACACGGACATCACCCCCACCCCAAGCGCCACAGAGAGCCACCCGGCCCTGGCCCAGTCCCCCCCCGCCCCCAGGAGGTTGCCCACCCTGGTAGACGCCGCGGCGCCAATGCCTAGCGGGATCGCGAAGGTGGCCGTGCCCAGGCTCATCGCGATGGAGTGGGCCGCTACCGCGGTGGTGCCCAGCAGGCCCATCAGGAAGGAGGTGCTCACGAAGGCCCACACCTCCACTCCGATCTGGAAGCCAACCGGTACCCCCTGGAGCAGCAGGCGCCACAGCGCCCTGGGGTCGAAGAGCCCAGCCGCCCCAGGCCACACCTCGCGGAGCGCGCGCCAGGCCACCGCGTGGAGCACCACCAGCATCGTGACCCTGGCCAGCACCGTCGCGATCGCGCTCCCCATCACCCCCAGGGCGGGCGCCCCCCACAGCCCGTAGATCAGCGCGGCGTTCGCCACGATGTTCACCGCGTTGGCCACCAGGATCGCCACGGTGCCCGGCAGCATCATCCCCCGGGACTGGAGGTGCTGCCGCACCATCCCGAACCAGAACAGCGGCAGCATCGACCAGCCCACCATCCAGACGTAGGACGCTCCCAGCGCGATGATCTCCTCTGGCTGCTGCATCAGGCGCAGGAGCGGGTCCCCGTACCCGTGCAGCGCCATCACCGGCAGGCCCACCAGGGTCATCAGCACCAGCCCCCGGAACGCCGTCCGGCCCGCGTCGATCGGGCGGCCCGCGCCGAAGGCCTGGGACATCACCGGATCCAGCCCCGTCGCGATGTGGGCGGGGAACACGAACAGCGCCACTGAGAGGGCGTTCGCCACAGCCACCGCGGCCAGGGACTGCTCCCCCAGCCTCCCCACCATCAGGGTGTCCACCACCCCCATCCCCAGGGCGCCGAGCTGCGCGACGACCACCGGCCAGGCCAGCCGAGACAGGGCGCGGATCTCACGGAGGTTGGTGGACACAGGGCGCTCCAGCGACAGCGCCTCCTCATAGCGGGTCGAACGGCTATCAGCCCTATGTGGTCGCGCTGATCGCGGCGCGCTATCTCACCGGTCTCGGCGGAGCGGACCTCATGGACATAGACCTCCTCAACGTGGCGATGGATCTGGGCGCGGGCCGGCGCGGGACCGACATGGGGCCCTCCGCGATGCACGTCGCGGGGCTCGTGCCCCGCCTGCGGGGGCTGGGGCACACCCTCCACGGGGTGCAGGACGTCAAGGTGTGCACCGCAGAGACCGCCACGGTCTGTGATGAGCGCCTGCGCTACCTCCCCCAGATCACCGCCACCGTCGCGCGCCTCGCGGACCAGGTGGAGGCCTCGTGTGAGGCGGGGCGCTTCCCCCTGGTGCTGGGGGGCGACCACGCCCTCGCCATAGGGACCATCACCGGGCTCTCCCGCTTCTGGCGCCGGCGGGGGCGCAGGATCGGGGTGGTGTGGGTCGACGCCCACACCGACATGAACACCCCCTCCAGCACCCCCTCTGGCAACATCCACGGGATGCCCCTAGCGGTGCTCCTGGGGCACGGCCCGTCCGAGCTGGTGGCGCTGGCGGGGGACGCACCCGCGCTGGACCCGCGCGACGTGGCCATCGTGGGCGCTCGATCGGTGGACGCCGCGGAGTCCCCCCTGGTGCGAGCGCTGGGGGTGAGGGTCTACACCATGTCCGAGCTGGATCGGCGCGGCACCGCGACCTGCGTGGCGGAGGCCTTCTCACGGGTGCTCGCCGACACCGCGGGGGTCCACCTGTCCTTCGATCTGGACGGGGTAGACCCCAACGACGCGCCGGGGGTGGGCACCCCGGTCCCTGGTGGGCTGTCGCTGCGCGAGTCCCACCTGCTGTGCGAGACCGCGGCGCAGTCCGGGCGGCTGCTGGGGATGGAGGTGGTAGAGCTCAACCCCACCCTAGACACCCGCAACAAGACTGGCCAGCTCGCGGTGTGGCTGATCGAGTCGGCGCTTGGGCGGACCATCCTGTAGGCGCCGATGCACGCCTCGACCGAGGGGCTGCAGCGGGACCCCTCGGCGCGGCAGCGTCCCGTGCGGCCGCCACCCCCCCCTGCCAGGACGTCCATCCCCCCTGCCAGGACGTCCATCCCCCCCCGTGGCTGATGGGATGGATCCGCCCTCGGTGGCGGCGCTCGGGAGCGCCGACCCACTCCAGCCACAGGCGGCTGCGGTCGTCGAGCCCACCGCGGGTGAGCACCAGCGCGTTCAGGCTGGCGCAGCCCCAGGCGACCTCCTCCATGGCGCGAGGGTCGCGGGGCTGACGGTAGCGGCGGACGGTCTGAGTAGTCCGCGTGACGACACGCTCGCCGGACAGGGTCTGCTCAGCGCGGATCAGTGTGTCCACCTGTTCCCGGATCAATCGCCAGCGCCACCCGCGGGTAACTGGAGCGTGATCCGATGTTTTTGTCTGTCTACGGTTGCTGTTGGCCCCTCTCCCGTACAGCAACGCCCCAAGCGACCTTGTGATGACCCTGAGGCGGTCCCCCCCCATCGACTTGACATCTCGGTGCCCGCAATGGTATGTCCCGATGTGCGTCATAGCCATGGAGGGAACTCATGAACAGCCGTCCTACGTCCTAGTCTTGTAGGCTTGACCTTGCTTGTTGCCTGCTCCTCGGGTCAGGATTTTGGCCTCCACGCGCTGCCTCCGGCTCTGGTTGACCTCACCTGCGCGATCGATGTCGTGGACCTTGAGATCGCGGATCCACAGCACGGGGCGCTCGCCATGGGCACATCCACCGCCTTCCTCACCACCGGCGATGAGGAGACCGACCTCGATCGCTATCGCTACGCGGTGGCCGGCGCTCCTGGACGGAGCGGCCGACCTGGCGAGGGGCAGGTGCGGATCATCGCGACCGAGCGCGCCTCAGGTGATCTGATGTCGCCGACCTGGAGGCGGAACCAGTGGCTGGCTGCTCCCAACGACGAGGCTGTCCTATATGGGGCCGCGGTGCACGCGGTGGACGTCGTCGCGGGGAGCGAGGATGGCGGCTTCGGGCAAGAGCTCCTCGTCGGCGCTCCCGGGCTCCCCGACGGTGACTCCCGCGGTGTGGTCTACGCCTACCTGGCCGCTGCGGAGGGGGCAGGCTTCAAGAACTTTGAGCGCATCGCTGCCCCCGCCTTCCTCGACAGCGGCGCGCAGTTTGGCGCCTCCTTCGCCTCCTGGGCGCCTCGCGACGGCAGCTACGGCTGGGAGCCCAAGGCCTCACCTCACTGGGTCGCCATCGGCGCACCGGGCGCGGACCACGTCTTCCTTTACGGGGTGGATCCCACCTCGCCCCACTCCCTCTTCCTGCTGGGGGAGGTGCCCGCCCCCCTGGTGATCGAGGAGCGCCTCGACGGTCGTCGCTTCGGCGTGGCGCTGGCCGCCGGCGACTTCAACGGCGACGGGATCGGCGACCTCGCGGTGGGCGCGCCGGACGGAAACCAAGGACTGCCCAACGGCGACCCCCTAGGGCGGGTGGTGGTCTACACCGGCAGCGCCGAGGGCCCCTACAAGCAGGGCGCAGACCTCCCCCTCGTCCTGAAGGAGCCGCTGGTGCTGCGCTCGCTGCCGGCGGATCCCGCCCAGCCGGACGGGTTCGGTGCTGCGCTGGCCGCCGGGCCGATCTTCGGCGCGCTGGACGCTGTGGGGGACTGGCACATCGACGAACGGGATGGCCTGGTGGTGGGGGCGCCGCTGTCCTACCTGAAATACAGTGAGAAGGGGGCAGCCTACACCTTCCGCTTCGTACACAGCCCCGGCGCGTCGCTTGGGCCGGTGATCAGGAAGCGGGGGGATGCGAGCGGCGGAGAACACTCCCGCTTTGGTGCCGCGGTGGCGATCGGGAACGCGGTGGCTGTGGACAGCCTGCAGCGCGAGGACACCGAGGCTGCCCTCGCGCCCGAGGTGCTGGTTGGGGAGCCGGGGCGGGACCTCGGAGGCGAGAGCCAGGGCCAGGTGCTCGTGTTTGTGAACGATCAGACGAACAACCACTGGAACCTCCTCGGTGGGGAGCCCCGGCGCTTTGACTTCGGCTACAAGGACATCGGCGCCTCCATCGCGGTGGGGCACGTCCAAGACAGCCCGTGGGCCGACTTGGTGATAGGGATGCCCGAGACGCCGTGGTGGGACGACCAGCCGGACGGCGGGGTGCTGCTCACCAAGGCGCTCCCCACGGCGGACCCCGACTGCGTGGACCTGGAGGGCCACTGGGAGGCGACGGACGCGGTGGGCGATCCGGTGGAGCTACGGGTGACCTCCAGCCAGCGCCTCGGCACCACGACCGTGACCTTCCTGGACGCCTTCTCCCTGGCGCTGCACCGCGGTGGCGATCCCACCGCCGAGCGCTGCAGCTTCACGGACCCCGATGACGAGACGATCGGCGAGGCGGTCTTCGCACTACCCGCGGGACTCGATGTCGTCCTGGAGCCGGCCGACTCCTGTCCGGGAACCTGCCAGGTGCAGGACATCGAGGCGGTCCCGGTCGGAGAGATCATCACCTCCATCGTCGATATGAGCGTCATTCCTGGGTGGCTCCAGCCGGTCGTCGAGGGCGCCAACGGCACGGTCGCGGTCACTTGGCAGGCTCCCTGGTCGCCCTGTGCTGCGGATAGCGCTGAGGGGATGCTCCTGCAGCTCCGTCTTCCCGAGGGGCTCGTCGGCGCTGTCGCCGCTCTCGATGACGCGCTCCAAGCAGACTGTCAGCCGGTGCCCATCCAGTCCACCCTACTCCGCCACGAGGTGTGTGAGTGATGCCGCTACTCCTGGCCCTCAGCCTCCTGGGATGCAGTGACAAGCCAGCCTATGTGTCCCAGGAGGCGTATATCCAGAGGCACGCGGAGCTCTTGTGTTTCTACGACCAAGAGTGCAACGACGCCGATGCGGCTCAATATCCATCCTACGGGGAGTGTCTCGCGTCGTTCGTCTCCGCTATCACCCCCAACGACATGCCCTGCTACTCCGGCACCCACGCGGCTGAGGCCCTGGAGGTGATGGAGGGGTGGAGCTGTGAAGAGGGCCTCATCTGGCCCGAGGTTACGGACTGGGTCTACCAGGCTTCCTCCGCCAACACCGCCTGCGGCCTAGGAGGCACCTGATGCTGTGGTTGACCCTGCTCCTCGCCTGTGGCGAGGTCTCAGAAGACCCGGTGCGGGCGCGCTTCGAGACCGAATTTCCGGCAGCCTACTGCGGCTGGTTGGAGGATCGAAAATACGACGACACCGTGGCCGAGCTGATGATCCCGAGGCGGTGCGAGGGCTACTACCAGCATCTGATGGCGCTAGAGCGCGAGCACCACGAGTGCTTCTCGCCCCAGCGCGCAGAAGACTGCCTGAACACCCTGAACGACCTGTGGTGGGACTGCGACACGGGATGGTGGGAGTACGCCCAGGACGACGCCTACGTGTGCACCACGAACCCTCGACCACTGCCACTGGACTGTGGTCTGGTCACCTGGGCGGCGCCCTGCAACTACAATGGAACGGTGCCATAGGGGGCCCCATCGAGGTGGGTGAGCGCCCCACTGGAGCCGGTCACGAAGACCTGAGCCACCTGGCCACAGTGCGCTGATCCACTTTCAGCAACACCAGCTCGCCAGAGGGGCGCGGAGCGACTGGAGGGGCTGAAGATGGATCAGGGACACGCACTCCGACCCCTCGCGCAGGGAGGCTCACAGCGATCGGTGGCCAAGGAACTCGGGGTTTCCCGCAACACGGTGGCTCGCTACCTCGATGACAGCGTCACCGCCGGTGTCCGCGTCGAGCAGGGGCCCCGCAGGCGCCCTCGGTACGACGGGGTGAGGCCTCGTGCGGAGGGACGAGGACCGCGGCCTACAGGGGCGGCACCTGTGCCGCGGCACCGACGTGGTGAGCGATGTCAACGGCGACGACGGCGACCGCACCGTGCCGCGCGATGGGCCTCATCGCGTGGCCTGGCGCCCGCGAGGTCCGCTTCTCCCACGTGGACGAGGTGGTCTCCTGGAACGGCGCCCTCGTTGCCCAGGAGACCCGAGCCGACGCCAGCACCGATCAGGTGATCTACGACGACCACGGCTGCTCCATCCCCTCAGGCAGCTCACGACCGAGACCACCCGCAGCGACGACCAGACGGAGGTCTGGTCCGACACCGGCGTCGATCTGATCCTGTTCGAGCGGGGGATCAAGGGCGTCCAGAGCGCCTGCGGCGGACTACCGCCGGATCACAGGCTTCTCCCTGTACATCCGCTGATCCCCGAGGGATGGTCCCCAAGGGGTGGGCGGCGCGTTATCTGCCGCCTGAACCCGGAGTCTCCCATGCGCCACCTCGGCTCCCTGTCCCTCGTCCTCCTCGCGCTCACCGGCTGCCGGAAGGAGACCGAAGAGCCCGCTCCCGCCGACAGCGACGGCGATGGCTACACCGTCCTCGACGACTGCGACGACGCGAACCCCGAGATCCACCCCGGCGCGGCTGAGGCCTGCGACGGCCTCGACCAGGACTGCGACGGCAGCATCGACGAGGACGCCACCGACGCCCTCACCTGGCACCTCGACGCGGACGGCGACGGTTACGGCAGCGCCAGCGTGACCACCACCTCCTGCTCGCAGCCGGATGGCTACGTCGACGACGCCACCGACTGCGATGACGGCGACGAGGCCTTCCACCCGGGCGCCACCGAGGACGACTGCTCCGACCCCGCGGACTACAACTGCGACGGCTCCTCCGGCTATGCCGACGCGGACGGCGACGGGGTGCCCGCCTGCGAGGACTGCGACGACAGCGACGCCGCCGTGAGCCCGCTGCGCGCCGAGACCTGCGACGGGATCGACGACGACTGCGACGGCGAGGTAGACGAGGCGGGGGCCGTCGGCGAGGCCCTCTGGCACGCCGACGACGACGGCGACGGCTTCGGAGACCCCCTGGAGACTACCCTCGCCTGCGAGGCCCCCGAGGGCTGGCTGGCCGACGGCAGGGACTGCAACGACAGCTCCGACCAGGCCCACCCCGGGGGGGTGGAGGTCTGCGACGGCCTCGACAACGACTGCGACGGCAGCGAGGACGACGACGCCACCGACGCGGCCACCTGGTACGCGGACACCGACGGCGACGGCTACGGCAGCTCCGACGCCGCGGTGCGCGACTGCCAGGCCCCCCCCAGCTTCGTCGCCCAGGGTGGCGACTGCGACGACGCCCACGCAGACGCCCACCCCGGCGCCACCGAGGTCTGCGACGCGCTCGACAACGACTGCGACACCCTCGTCGAT
>JAFGVK010000223.1 GCA_016938035.1 Deltaproteobacteria bacterium
AGCCCGGTCAACCACCCAGGGTGCCTGCGGGAGAGACGTCCCCACCGGCTCGCAGTAGATGCGACGGGTGTAGGCGTTGGCCAGTCCAGGTGGGCTCGTGCCTACGCAGACGATGTGGCATCGCGTTCCACACGGTGACCGGGGCATGGATCACACCCCCTGGACCCTGCGCCTAGCGCGGGCGCGCCCAAATACACGCGACCCCGGCGAGGCAACTGCCCGCCGGGGTCGAGGTGTCCCTGCGGACGCCCGGACTAGTCCTGGCGCATGAAGGGGAGGAGGGCGATCTGCCGCGCCTGCTTGATGGCGCGCGACACCTGCCGCTGCTGCTTGGCGGTGAGGCCCGTGGCGCGGCGGGGGAGGATCTTGCCGCGCTCGGTGAGGAAGCGCTGGAGGCGGCGAATGTCCTTGTAGTCGATGATCTCGCCGGGGGCGAGAGGAGAGCTCTTCTTGCGAGGCATGGGTTTTGCTCCGGACTCAGGGTGAGCGCCCCGCCTCAAGGACGGGACGAGCGTGAAGCGTGGCTATCCGTTTATGCAGCGTTCGTCACCCCCTGGGATCACCCTAGGGCTGACAGGACGGACACCACCATGTTCCCCGGCCCCCTAGGAGCTCCCGAGAGATGGGAGCGCCGCACCGTGGACAGGGCTGCCCCTGCCGCCCGTAGACCGCGAAGGGGTTGTCTCCGCCATCCGACACATAGCGGAGGTCGGTCTCCAGGTCCAGTGCTTTGAGTGCTTCCGTCAGCTGAGCGCGGATCGCCTGGGTCAGCGCGGCGCGCTGCCCCTCGTCGAGATCGCACGCCCGGAGACGCGGGCTGATCCCGGCCCGCCACAGGGCCTCAGCGGCGTGGATGTTGCCCAACCCCGCTAGGCGCCGCTGATCCATCAGGGCCACCTTGATCGGGGACCTGCTCGGCACCACCTGGGACAGTGACCCATCGAGCAGGGCGTCTGGACCAAGCCCGGTCCCCACATGGGCGCTGGGATCGTCGTCGTAGCTCACCCCTCCCATTCGTCTGGGATCGTTCAGCCACAGGGTGCGGTCCCCGAACCGCAGGCCGAGGCGCGCATGGCGGGGGCGTGCTCCCTCCACCCACGCGCCGGTCATCCCCAGGTGGAGGAGCAGACCTGGCCCGCCAAAGGACCAGCCCACGCGCTTGCCGTGCCTGGCTGTCGCGGTCGAGGGCCGCCCGACGAGCGCCTGTAGCCGCGCTACCGCCAGCGGGTCAGGGGTAGGGTGAGCGCTCAGCTTGGGGCGAAACGCGCCGGGGTCGACCAGATCCCAGCCCGTCAGCGCGCTGCCAGTGGTCCAGCGGGTGAGGCGCTGGCGCGCGTACTCCACCTCGGGTAGCTCGGGCACGGTGCCTCCAGACAGAGCGGCCCGCGACGGGGGTCGCGGGCCGGGTTCAGCGGGGGGGAGCTGCGGTCAGCCCCGACCGTACATGTACTTGGTGATCACCGGCGACAGCGCGAAGAGCACCAGCGCGGCGCCCGTCGAGACGGCCACCAGGAACCAGTAGAGTGGCAGCTGCGCTGACTCCATGATCGCGGGCAGCACCCCGGCCATGTAGTTGGCGGTGGCGGTGGCGGCGAACCACAGCCCCATCAGCAGCGAGGCCAGCTTGAGCGGCGCCAGCTTGGTCACCATCGACAGGCCGATGGGAGAGAGGCAGAGCTCGCCCATGGTGTGGAGGAGGAAGGCCACCACCAGCCACATGGGGCCGACCATGCCGTCTGCCCCTGCGATCTGATCGGCCATTCCCATTACCCCGAAGCCCGCCGCGAGGAAGATCAGCCCGAAGCCCATCTTCACCGGGGTGGAGGGGTTGAAGCGGGTGCGCGCCAGCCCGCCCCAGAGGAGCGAGAACAGCGGCGCCAGCCCGAGGATCATCAGGGGGTTGACCGACTGGAACCAGCCAGCCGGGATGGTGAAGCCGCCCACTACCCTGTTGGTGCGGGTGTCGGCGAAGAGCGAGAAGGTGCCGCCGGCCTGCTCGAAGCCCATCCAGAAGAAGATGGTGAACATCGCCAGCAGGAGGATGACTCCGGTCCGGTGCCAGTCCTGCCTGGTGAGCGGGGGCGAGGTGTCCTGAGCGCCCTTGCCGCGCCGCTTGCTGAGCAACGCCTCGAGTCCGACCAGCACCGCGAGCACCAGCGCCCCGGCGCCCAGCACGCCGGGCTGCCCCTTGGCTGCCCAGGCGAGGGAGATCGCCCCCGCGATGCCCCCGGCGATCACCACCGAGACCGCGATGTCTCGCCAGTCGCGCAGGTTGAAGTGCGCCGTGCGCGCCAGGGCCGCGGGAGGCTCGGCAGGCGTCGGCACGCCGATGACCTCGCCCTCGTCATCGGTGAGCTCTGCGCCGTGACCCACCTGCTCGAAGACGTCGCTGGGGTCCTCGTCGAGCAGCCCCTCATCCAGGTAGCGGAGCTGATCCTTGGAGTAGACCACGGTGGGATCGTTCTCGTCGTCGTCGTCCACCCCGCGGCCCGTCGGCGCCGAGCTGCGCTCCGCCAGGATGGGCATGGTGGACTCCTCGGGGGGAGGCGCGGGCGCTGTGAGGCTGTGGTCCTCCTCGTCCTCCTGCACCTCGCCCTGCGGCACGGAGATGATGTAGACCTGCGCCGCGATGAACATCGCCAGGCCTACCGCCATGCCGACGCCTGCCGAGCCGAAGCCGTAGGCCCAGCCGTAGGTCTCGCCGAGGGTGGAGCAGATCAGCGGAGAGAACAGCGCCCCGAGGTTGATCCCCATGTAGAAGATCGTGAAGCCGCCGTCTCGCCGGGCGTCGCCTGGGGGGTAGATCGAGCCCACGATGGTCGACACGTTCGGCTTGAAGAAGCCGTTGCCGACGATCAGCAGCATCATCCCAAGGTACACGAGCGACTCGGACATCAGGGCGAATTGCCCCAGCATCATCAGGAAGCCGCCTACGGTGATCGCCTTTCTGGTGCCCAGGTAGGTGTCGGCGACGTAGCCGCCGATCAGCGGGGTGAGGTACACGAGGCCGGTGTAGAGGCCGTAGATTCCGAGCGCCTCGGTCTCGCCGAATTGCAGCTGCTTGGTGAGGTAGAGGACCAGCAGCGCGCGCATTCCGTAATAGGAGAAGCGCTCCCAGGCCTCGGTGCCGAAGAGCACATAGAGGCCGAGGGGGTGCGCTCGCGAGACTTCTGCGGGCGGATTAGCGGCGGTCGTAGCCAATTGGGGACCTCCCCGGGCGGGGCTAGCTCGCGTTACACGAGCGGTGAAACGCGCTCATAACGCGCTGCGGCCCGGGTGACATGGGGAGCGCTCTCCCCCGCTGGACGGGGCTCTACAACATCCGGGTGACCTCATCGAGCTGGTCCCTGACCCGCTCCAACTCCCGGTGGATCTGACCCCGCTCCGAGAGGAGGTCTGGGGCCGAGGCGGGCGGCCCCTGCTCCAGCTTGAACACCAGCAGGTCGAGGTCGCGGACGAGGTTGTCGAGGTCTGATTTAGACGAGGCCATGGCGGCTCCTGGACCGATGCTGCGGTGAGTAACGGATAGGTGGGGGTTGAGCATGTGTTTCTTTGTGTTCGGCGTTTGAGGGTTGCTATCGGTGTGTCGTGCCGCGCGCGCCCCAGCTGGGATCCTCGCCCTGTGCCACGATCCTCGCCATGGCTCGGCGGGGAAGTCGGGTGCAAAGGGGAAAGCGGCGAGGCGGAGGGATTGATCCAGATATAGTGCTTGCCCTGCGTCCTGACCCCCAGATATTGTGGTGGTGCCCGCGCGCTGCCGGTGCGCGTCCGTCCCGCCCACCCTCCGAGAACCCCTCCCCCCCGCCTCAACCGATGAGCGCTTCGCTCGCAGCTGGGAGAGGGGTGCGCCGCCACTCATCACCATCAGGACCTGCTATGCGCTTCACCCGTCGCTTCACGGAAGGCCTCTCCACGCCCTATGACGGCCTCGATTTCGTGGCCCACCGATCTGAGATCCGGAACACCGACGGCAGCATGGTCTTCGCGTCGGATGGGGTGACGGTACCCTCTACCTGGTCTCAGGTGGCGACCGACATCCTGGCGCAGAAGTACTTCCGCAAGGCGCAGGTCCCGGCGATCACCCGCCGGGTGCCCGAGGCAGGGGTGCCGGAGTGGATTCAGCGCAGCGAGCCCGACCACGACGCGCTCTCAGCCCTCCCCGAGGCGGAGCGCTTTGCGGGAGAGCGCGACGCGCGGCAGGTCTTCGAGCGCCTGGCCGGCACCTGGACCTACTGGGGCTGGAAGCGCGGCCTCTTTGATGATGAGGGCTCGGCGCACGCCTTCCACGACGAGCTCTGCGCGATGCTCGCCCACCAGATGGCCGCCCCCAACTCCCCGCAGTGGTTCAACACCGGCCTGCACTGGGCCTACGGGATCGAGGGGCCCTCGCAGGGGCACTGGTACGTGGACGAGGCCAGCGAGACGGCGGTGCCCTCCTCCTCCGCGTACGAGCGCCCGCAGCCCCACGCCTGCTTCATCCAGTCTGTCGGCGACGATCTGGTGAACGAGGGCGGCATCATGGACCTGTGGACCCGCGAGGCGCGCCTCTTCAAGTACGGGTCCGGCACCGGCTCCAACTTTTCCAACCTGCGCGGCGAGGGCGAGCCCCTCTCGGGTGGCGGCAAGTCCTCCGGACTGCTCTCCTTCCTCAAGATCGGTGATCGCGCGGCGGGCGCGATCAAGTCCGGCGGCACGACCCGGCGGGCGGCCAAGATGGTCTCGCTCGACGTGGACCACCCCGACATCGAGGCCTTCGTGGACTGGAAGGCGCTGGAGGAGCAGAAGGTCGCGGTGCTGGTAGCCGGTGCCAGGGTCAACGCGCGCCACGTGCGGGCGGTCTTCGAGGCGGTGGAGGGTATGGAGGGCGAGGAGCGCTTCGATCCCAAGCTGAACAAGCCGCTCGGCAGGGCAATCCGCGCGGCGCGCCGGGACGGGGTGGTGGACTCCTACCTGTGGCGGGCGATCCAGCTCGCGCGGCAGGGCTACACCAGCATGGACAGCCCCCTGTTCGATGTGGACTGGCAGGGCGACGCCTATCAGACGGTGTCCGGGCAGAACTCCAACAACTCGGTGCGGATCACCAACGACTTCATGGACGCGGTGCTGCGCGGCGAGCCCTGGCGCCTGCTCCGCCGGACGGACGGCGGCGTGGCCAAGGAGCTTCCCGCGGCCGCCCTGTGGGAGAAGATCGGCGCCGCAGCCTGGGCGAGCGCGGATCCTGGGGTGCAGTTCGACACCACGATCAACGAGTGGAACACCGTGCCCAAGGACGGGCGGATCAACGCGTCGAACCCGTGCTCTGAGTATATGTTCCTCGACGACACCGCCTGTAACCTCTCGTCCATGAACCTCCTCACCTTCCTGGACCGGGAGCGGGGTGTGTTCGACGTGGAGGCCTTCCGCCACGCCACGAGGATCTGGACCTCAGTGCTCGAGGTGTCGGTGAGCATGGCGCAGTTCCCCTCCGCGCCGATCGCGATCAATTCCTGGCGCTACCGCACCCTCGGCATCGGCTTCGCGAACCTGGGCGCCCTGCTGATGGTGATGGGGCTCCCCTACGACTCCGCCCGCGGCAGGGCTGTGGCGGGGGCGATCTCCGCGATCCTCACCGGTGAGTCTTACGCGCAGTCGGCCCGCATGGCGGCCAGCCTCGGGGCCTTCAAGGCCTTCGCCTCGAACCGGGAGGACATGCTGCGGGTGATCCGCAACCACCGGCGAGCTGCCTGGGGGGAGCCCTCCGAGGCCTTCGAGGGGTTGACCATCAAGCCGGTGGCCCTGGACAGCAGGGTGGTGCCCGCTGAGCTGCTGCGCGTCGCGCGCTCGGTGTGGGACGAGGCCCTCGCGCTGGGCGAGGCGCACGGCTACCGCAACGCGCAGGTCTCTGTGGTGGCTCCCACCGGCACTATCGGCCTGGTGATGGACTGCGACACCACCGGCATCGAGCCGGACTACGCCCTGGTCAAGTTCAAGAAGCTGGCTGGCGGCGGACACTTCAAGATCATCAACACCTCGGTGCCCCCCGCGCTCAAGGTGCTCGGCTACACCCCGGCGCAGGTCGAGGCCATTGAGCGCTACGCCGTCGGGCACGCCTCGTTGGTGGGCGCCCCTGGTGTGAACCACGAGACCCTCGCCGCCAAGGGCTTCACCCCCGCCCTGCTGGCCACCGTCGAGGAGAAGCTGGCAGGCGCCTTCGACCTGCGCTTCGTCTTCAACAAGCACGTGCTGGGAGAGGCCTTCTGTCGCGACGTGCTGGGGCTGGACGAGGTGCAGCTCGCAGACCCGACCCTCTCGCTGCTGGGCGCTATCGGCTTCACCGAGGCGGAGATCCAGGAGGCCAACCTGTGGGCCACCGGCGCGATGACGGTGGAGGGGGCCCCTGGCCTCCGCGCCTCCCACCTGCCGGTCTTTGACTGCGCCAGCCGCTCTGGCAGGCGCGGCACCAGGATGATCGCCCCCGAGGGCCACATCCGGATGATGGGTGCGGTGCAGCCCTTCATCTCCGGCGCTATCTCCAAGACGGTGAACCTCCCTAACGAGGCCAGCGTGGATCAGGTGAAGGAGGCCTACCTCCTCTCCTGGCGCCTGGGCCTCAAGGCTAACGCCCTCTACCGGGACGCCTCCAAGCTCTCGCAGCCCCTCTCGGCGGTGTACGCCGCCGATCTGTTCGAGGACGTCGAGGAGATCGAGGAGCAGGCCCCCGTCGCTGATCAGGTGGCGGCGGTCGCGGAGCGCCTGGTGGTGCGCTACCTCTCGCGGCGTCGCAGGCTCCCCGATCGGCGCAGGGGCTACACCCAGAAGGCGGTGGTGGGCGGTCACAAGATCTTCCTCCGCACCGGTGAGTACGAGGACGGCACCCTGGGCGAGATTTTCGTCGACATGCACAAGGAGGGCGCCGCCTTCCGCTCGCTGATGAACTCCTTCGCCATCGCGATCTCGATCGGGCTCCAGCACGGGGTCCCCCTGGAGCGCTTCGTGGACCAGTTCGTGTTCGCCCGCTTCGAGCCCAACGGCATGGTGGCGGGGCACGAGCGGATCAAGATGGCCACCTCGATCATCGACTACGTGTTCCGCGAGCTGGCGATCTCCTACCTCGGGCGAGAGGACCTCGGGCACGTCAAGGCAGAGGACCTCCGCAACGACGCGATGCACTCCGAGGAGCCCACCTGGGAGGGCGAGGAGGAGGTTGGCGGCGTGGTGGTGGCGCCCATCGAGGTGGAGGAGGCGGTCTCCAAGGTGCTCCCAGCGCTCGCGAACGGAAAGAACGGCACTAACGGGAAGAACGGCACCAACGGGAAGAACGGCACCAACGGGAAGAACGGCACCAACGGGAAGAACGGGAGCGCCCTGGTCGCGCCCCCGGTGGTGGTGGCGAGGGCGCTCGCCGCGACACGCGCCAGCGCCTCGGCCCACGTCGGGGGCGGGATCTCGTCCCTCCGCACCCGCTCGTCCGAGGTTCAGGCGATACTGGACGCCCGCGCCCAGGGCTATGAGGGGGAGTCCTGCACCGAGTGCGGTGCGCTGACGATGGTCCGCAACGGCTCCTGCCTGAAATGCATGAGTTGTGGCACCACCTCGGGCTGCTCGTAGCGGACCTGCGCGCGGTGTGTCCCCCGGAGTGAACGGGGGGCCGCCGTACTTCAGCGTCGCGTAGTCGATCGGGTTAGCCCGCAAGGGGGGAGGGCTGAACGGTGAGTTGTCGCTCAGGCCGTCCACGAGCTGTGCGCTCCTCGCACGGCAGTCCGGGCCCTCGGTCGGGGCCTCGGCCGGGGCTCCTGCCAGCTCCCCAACGAAGGCCAGCGCCTCGGTGAGCATCCCCATGAGGTTCACCTGGGGGAGCTGACGCGCGATCCAGTCGGTGGCAGCGGAGAGTACGTCCTGACCGAGGGTGGCCTCGATGCCCTGGGCGAGGATGTCCGCGAGGGTCGGGGAGACCTCCCGCACCTGGCTCATCAGCCAGCCCTCGCCTTCAACCTCCTCGTCGCTGCGCAGGTGGGGCTCGCGCAGGGAGCTGCCAGAGACGGGGCTCGCGGGGCCGAGGTCGCGTCCGAGTCGCTAGTTGGTGACGGTGCGGAGGTTGGGGCCCGGAGGCCTCCAGTCCCAGCGCCTCATCTCCGCCGAGGATGGCGTCGAGGGCGGGGTCTCCGCTGCCCTGCCACCCGAGGGGAGGCGGACGGAGCAACGTGACCCATCATCCATCCACGGAGGCAAGATCTCCCCGACAACGTGATCCAGCCGCGAGGAGGTCCCCATGGTTCCACATCGCAAGATCACCGACGAACAAGAAGCGCGGGCGCTGCTCGCTGAGGCCGA
>JAFGVK010000224.1 GCA_016938035.1 Deltaproteobacteria bacterium
GGCAGCAGGGGCAGCAGGGGCAGCAGGGGCAGCAGGGGCAGCAGGGGCAGCAGGGGCAGCAGGGGCAGCAGGCCGGACAGCGCCCCGTCCCCGTAGCGATGCCCGGCACCGGCCACACCTGGGAGGATCAGGGCACCAGCGACAGCCTGCCGATGCACCAGAACCTCGACCGCTCCGACAAGCGCAACCACGGCGACTTCGCCGATGACTTCGAGCAGCTCTACGCCCCGGTCCGCATGGACGGGGCCCAGCAGGTGCTCGCGGGGACCGGCGAGCGGCTCGACACCGACGGGCAGTTCGACAGGGTCCCCACCCGGCGGACCGGCGAGCGGCGCGACGCGAGCGCACCGCTCCTGGACGTGCCCGACAGCTACCGGCGGGGGGCCGACGAGGCGCTGTCCAGCGAGCAGGTCCCCCCCGCCTACCGCGAGGCGGTCAAACAGTATTTCGACACGATGGAGTAGGCATGGGCGACGAGCTGGCGTGGTTCACCGAGCGGATGGAGCGGCTGCGGGCCGAGATCGGCAGGGTGCTGGTGGGGCAGCGCGAGGTGGTGGACCAGGTGCTGACCTGCCTGGTCGCCGACGGGCACGTGCTGCTCGAGGGCGTGCCGGGCCTGGGCAAGACCCTGCTGGTCCAGACCCTCTCCCAGTGCCTGGCGGTGGAGTACCGCAGGGTGCAATTCACCCCCGACCTGATGCCCGCCGACATCCTGGGGACCCACATCCTGGAGGAGACCCCCACCGGGCGCAGGCTGAGCTTCCGCGAGGGGCCGGTCTTCACCCAGCTCCTGCTCGCGGACGAGATCAACCGCGCCACCCCGAAGACCCAGTCGGCCCTGCTAGAGGCGATGCAAGAGCGGCAGGTGACGGTGGCGGGGGTGCGGCGCCCGCTGCCCCTGCCCTTCTTCGTCATGGCCACCCAGAACCCCCTCGACATGGAGGGCACCTACCCCCTGCCCGAGGCGCAGCTCGACCGCTTCCTGTTCAAGATCCACGTCCCCTTCCCAACCCTCGACGAGCTGACGGAGATCATGGGGCGCACCACCGGAAACGCGGTGCAGAGCGCTCGACCGGTGCTGGACATCGGGGAGCTGAACCAGCTCCGCAGGGTGGTGCGCGAGGTGCCGGTCGCGCCGGAGGTGGTGCGCTACGCGATGGCGCTGGTGGTGGGCTCGCAGGCGAGCGGACCCGCGCCTACCCCGGTGGCGACGCGCTACCTGCGGTGGGGAGCGTCTCCCCGCGGAGGGCAAGCCCTGATCCTTGGGGCCAGGGTCCGGGCCCTGATCGCCGGGCGCGCCCACGCCTCCTTCTCGGACGTGCGCGCGGTGGCCCTGCCCGCCCTGCGCCACAGGCTGGGGGTGGGCTTCGAGGCGGAGGCCGAGGGCCTGGGGCCCGACGCGCTGGTGGCCCAGCTGCTGGACCAGGTGCCGGAGGTAGGGGCGCCGGTGCGGCAGGCGATCCGCTAGGTGGCCCTGCTCTCGCCGGAGCTGCTCGCCCGCCTCACGCGCCTCCGCCTGGGGAGCCGCCGCCGCGTGCCAGGGGCGGGGATCGGCTCCCGGCCCAGCCCCAGGCGCGGGCAGTCGCAGGAATTCGCCGACCACCGCCCCTACGTGCCTGGGGACGACCTGCGCTTCCTCGACTGGCACGTCTTCGCCCGCCTCGACGCCCTGTGGGTCAAGCTCTTTGAGGAGGAGACCGACCGGGTGGTGCAGCTGCTGGTGGACCGCTCGGCGTCGATGGAGGGCGAGAAGCTCGACGCCGCCAGGCGCCTTGCCGCGGCGATCGGCTGGATCGCCCTGGGGAACACCGACAGGGTGCTGCTGGCGGGGCTGGAGGCGCGGGTGGCGGAGTACCTGCCCGCAGGGAGGTCCCGCCGCCACGCCCCGGCCCTCTTTCACGCGCTGGAGGCCCTCGGCGCCGGCGGTAACACCGCCCTCTCCGACGCGATCGCCGCCCTGCCCCGGCAGCGCGGCGGCTCGATGGCCCTCCTGTTCACCGACCTGCTCTCGCCCGAGGGGCACGAGGCGCCGCTCCGCCGTCTGGTGGCCACCGGGGCGGAGGTCCACCTGTTCCACGTGGTCGCGCCCTGGGAGCTCCGCCCGGAGCTGCGGGGCGAGGTGATGCTGGTAGACAGTGAGACCGGTGAGGAGGTGCCGGTGAGCCTGGACGACGCGGCGCTGGACCAGCACCAGGCGCGGGTGCTGGCCTGGCTGGAAGACGTGGAGACCACCGCCAGGTCGCTGGGGGTGAGCTACCACAGGGTGTCCACTGCGGCGCCGGTCGAGGCCTTGGTGCTCCAGACCCTCCGGCAGCAGGGGCTGATCCTATGAGCCTCCTCGCGCCGCTGGGCCTCCTGCTGGGCCTGCTGGGGATCCCCCTCACCGCCCTCTACTTCCTCAAGGTGCGCAGGCGCAGGGTCAGGGTGCCCTCCACCCTGCTGTGGGCGGCGCAGGCCCGCGCTCAGCGGAGCGCCACCCCCTTCGAGCGCTTCCAGCGCAAGCTGCTGCTGCTGGTGCAGCTCCTGATCCTGGCGCTGCTCGCCCTGGCCCTCGGCCGGCCGGTGGGGGAGGAGCAGCGGGGCGCCGGCAGGGCGGTGGTGCTGGTGCTGGACCGCACCGCCTCGATGGGGGCGCTGGACGGGAGCCCCACCAGGCTCGACGCGGCCCGCGACCAGGCACTGGAGCTGGTGGGAGGCCTCGATCTCTCCGATGAAGCCGAGCTGATCACCGTGGGCGCGGCCGCGGTGGTCGAGGCGCCCTTCACCAGGGACCGGGCGGCGCTAGAGGCAGCCCTGCGCCAGGTGGAACCCTCCGAGGCCGAGGGCAGCCTGCGCGAGGGGCTGGAGCTGGCCCTCGCCCTGGCGCAGGGGCGGCAGGGGGTGGAGGTCCACCTGTTCTCGGACGGGGGCGCCGACGAGCCCCTCGACACGCTCCCCGCGGGTGCCGCCGCGATCCGCCTCCACCCCGCGGGGCGCGCGTCTAAAAACGCCGCGATCCTGGCGCTCGATCTGCGGGCCAGCCCCACCTCGGAGCTGGAGCGGCAGCTCTTCGTCACGGTGCAGCAGTTCGGGCAGGCCTCCCAGGGCGAGGTGGAGCTGTACCTCAACGGGCAGCTGGCCTCGGTGCAGGCCCGGGCCCTCCCAGTGGACGAGCCCGTGTCGCTGGTCTTTGCCCTCGCCGGCGAGGCGCAGGGCGAGCTGCGGGTCGTGCTCCGGGCCGACGGCGACCTGCTGCCCGCCGACGACGTGGCCTGGGCCGCGCTCTCCCCCGCCCGGACCAGGCAGGTGCTCCTGGTGGGCGGTGACCGGCTCACCGCCCACGCCCTGGCACAGGACCCCAGGGTGCGCCTCCACACCGCCCCCAGCGCAGACGCGGCGACCGCCGCTCCATACGACGCCACACTGTTCATGGGGCCGGTGCCCCCCGGCATGCTGGGGCAGTCCTACGCGGTGCTAGGCCCCCACCCCGGCGCCCCCGCCCTCCCCATCGGGGAGCCCAGGCCCACCGCGGCCCTCACCTGGGACAGGGCTCACCCCCTCACCCGCTTCGTGGACTGGGAGCCGGTGGTCTTCGGGAGCGCCTCGGCCCTGGACGGGACCGGGGGGCTGGTGCCGGTGGTGCAGGGCCTGTCAGGGCCCCTGCTGCTGGCGGGGGAGCTGGGCGGCGGCAGGGTGCTGGAGCTGGCCTTCGATCCCCTGCGCTCCGACCTGCCCCTGCGGGTGGGCTGGCCGGTGTTTCTCTACAACGCGGTGGGCTGGCTGACCGAGCGGGCGGGGGTGAGCGCAGAGGGCGAGATGATCCGGGCAGGGACCCCCTGGTCCACCGCCACCACCGCTCAAATCGCGACCGCCACAGGTCCGGGAGGGGAGGTGCCGGTTGTGGTGGAGCGGGGCCTGGCGCGGGTCAGGGACACCGAGCGGGCGGGGATCTACACCGTGGCGCTCGGCGCGCAGCGGCGGGCCTTCGCCGCCAACACCCTCTCCCCGAGAGAGAGCCGGATCGCCCCCCGCACCACCCTGGAGATCCGCGCGGGCGAGGCGGCGATCTCCCCGACCGGAGGCAGCTCGCGGCGGGAGTGGTGGCGCCCCCTGGCCTGGACCGCCCTCGCCCTGCTGGGCGTCGAGTGGCTGGTGTACCACCTGCGGCGGAGGGACTAGTTGTCTCCCCTGCCCCCCCGTGTCAGACTCTTGCCGCTCGGCCCCGCTCCCAGCACCAGGACCGCCTCATGTTCCCGCTAGGCCTAGACCGCCCTGAGCTCCTGTGGGTCCTCCCGCTGGGGGCGCCGGTGCTGGCCCTCGGCTGGTACCGCACCAGGCGCTACCTCCCCCCTGGGCGGCTGCGGTGGATCGCGGCGCTGCGGGCCCTGGGGGTCAGCGGGCTGGTGCTCGCCCTGGCGGGCCTGTACTGGAAAGTGGAGCAGGACGCGCTGGGGGTGATCTTCGTGCTGGACCGCTCCGCCTCGGTGGACCCCGCCGAGCAGCTCCGGGCCGAGGCCTTCGTCCGCGAGGCGCTCAAGAGCCAGGGCTCGGAAGATCAGTCCGGGGTGGTGGTCTTCGGTGACCGGGCGATGGTGGAGGCGTCCCCCCGCGAGGCGCTGGATTTCCACGCGGTGAGCGCCAGACCCTCCCCCCACCAGTCCGAGCTGGCCGCGGGGCTGCGGCTGGCGTCGGCGCTGCTCCCCGCGGACCGCCCCAGGCGGGTGGTGCTCCTCTCGGATGGGGAGCAGACCAGGGGCGACGCGGCGACTCAGGTGCTGCTGAGCGCCGGCGACGATCTGACCGTCTACACCGTGCCACTAGAGACCGTGCGCGGCGCCGACGTGGTGCTTGAGGACCTGCTCAGCCCGGCGCGGGCCGACGAGGGGCAGGCCTGGGAGGTGCGCGCGGTGCTGCGCGCCGACCAGCCCACCACCGGCGCCCTCCGCCTGTATCGCAACGCAGACTACCTCGGCGAGACCCGCGTCGCGCTGGAGGGCGGCGGCGCGGAGGTGTTCACCTTCCGGCAGGAGGCAGAGGGCAGCGGCCTGTACCGCTTCCGCGCCACCTTTGAACCGGACGACCCCGCCCTCGACGCGGTGCCGCAGAACAACGAGGCGGTGGCCACGGTGCAGGTGACCGGGCGGCCCCGCGTCCTCTACGCCGAGGGCTACCCCGAGCAGGCCCACCACCTGCGCAGGGTGCTGGAGGAGGAGGGCTTCGTGGTCGAGGTGGTGCCGCCAGAGCGCCTCCCCGGCAACGTCTCCGGGCTCCGCCCCTACGCCGCGGTGATCCTGTCCGACGTGCCAGCGTGGCTCCTCTCGCGGCGGCAGCAGGAGGGGGTGCAGACCTACGTGCGCGACCTGGGCAGGGGCCTGGTGATGGTGGGCGGCGACAGGTCCTTCGGCCTGGGAGGCTACTACAAGACCCCCATCGCCGAGGCGCTCCCGGTGCGGATGGACCTCGACGACCAGACCCCGCTCCCGAAGCTGGGGATGGTGCTGGCCCTCGACAAGTCGGGCTCGATGGGGGGCGGCGCGGGCTCCAAGCTGGCGATGGCCAAAGAGGCGGCCATCGCCACGACAGAGCTGCTCGCGGCCCGCGACATGCTGGGGGTGATCGGCTTCGACTCCTCCGCCTCCTGGGTGGTGCCCTTCGGCGATTTGCACGACAAACCCAAGGTCGTACAGACCATCGCCTCCATCCAGCCCGGGGGCGGCACCGACATCTACCCGGCGCTAGAGCGGGGCTTCTTCACCCTGAACCACTCCGGCGCGGCCCTCAAGCACGTCATCCTGCTGTCGGACGGGATCACCGGCGGCGCCGCCTTTGAGCCCCTGATCCGCCAGGGGCTCCGCGACGACATCACCCTCACCGCCATCGCGGTGGGAGACGACGCCGACGCGAGCACCATGGCCGAATTCGCCCGCTGGGGCGGCGGCAACTACTACCTGGTCACGGACCCCAGCGCGATCCCCGCGATCTTCACCCGCGAGACCCTGCTGGCCACCAAGGCCTTCCTGATCGAGGAGCCGCTCCGCGTGAAGGCGGGGGCGCCCTCCGAGCTGCTGGAGGGGGTAGACGTGGGGGCGCTGCCGCCCCTGCTCGGGATGGTCGCCACCCAGCCCAGACCGCGCGCCACCGTGGCCCTGCTCCGCGACGGCGACCCTGCGCTTCCCGTGCTGATCACGGGCCGGCACGGGCTGGGGCGCAGCGTGGCCTTCACCTCAGACTGCAAGCAGCGGTGGGCTGGGCAGTGGGTAGGCACCGAGGACTACGCCCGCCTGTGGACCCAGACCCTCCGCTGGCTGGCCGGCGATCAGGACCAGGACGGGATGACGGTGGAGGCGGAGGTGCTGGAGGGGGTGCTGCGGATCACCGCGGACGCCAGCGGCCCCGACGGGAGCTTCCGGAACTTCCTCCAGGGGGAGGCCAGGGTGGTGGCGCCCGACCTGACGGTCCTCACCCTGCCGCTCCAGCAGACCGGCCCTGGCCGCTACCAGACGGCGCTGCCGGTGGATCAGGACGGCTCGTGGCTGGTGTCCGCGGTGCTCAGATCCGAGGGGCAGGACGTGGCGCGGGGGGTGACGGAGGCGGTGCAGGCCTGGTCGCCAGAGTACGCCCACAGGGGCGGCGGCGCCGCGCTGATCGCGGAGCTTGGCCGGCTGGGAGGCGGCGGAGCGCTCACCGATCCGGCCCAGGTCTTCGCCCGCCCCGCCCACGGGAGGGTGCTGCCCAAGCCCCTTTGGCCCGCGCTGCTGGCGCTCTCGGCCCTGCTGCTCCTGCTGGAGGTGGCGGCGCGCCGCCTGGACCTCGCGCCGGCCAAGGGGCGGGTCGCCCGTCCCCTCGCCGCGCTGCCAGCGCAGGCCCCCCCCGCGCCGCGCGCCCCCTCTGGCTCCGCCGCCGAGGTGCCAGACGACGCCTTCCTGGACGACGCGGACCTGCCCGCCGCCCCCGAGAGCGCCTACGCCAACCGGCTGCTGGAGGCCAAGCGCGCCGCCCGCACCAGGAAGGACACCCGATGATCGGTGGCGCGTCCGTGCTCCTCCGCGAGGCCCACCGCACCTCGCGCCGCTGGCAGACCTGGGGCCTGCGGGTGGGGTTCACCGCCGCGATGTTCGGCATGGTGCTGGGGGGCATCCAGATCGCCACCGCCCTGAGCTCCGCGTCGCACCTGAGCACCGTGGGGAGGGCGCTGTACTGGGTCTTCGGCTGGGCCCTGCTCGCCTTCCTGGGGCTGATGGCCTCGCTGTTCGGGGCGAGGGCGGTGCAGGACGAGCGGGAGGAGGGCACGCAGGAGCTGCTGCTCCTCACCCGGCTGAGCCCGGGCGAGGTGCTCTCGGGCAAGCTGCTCTCGCGCCTGCTCCTGCTCCTCACGGTGGCGGCTGGGGGCATGCCGGTGCTCTCCCTCGTCACCTCGATGGGCGGGGTGAGCGTGGTGGAGGTGGTGGCGATCACGAGCCACACCGCGGTGGTGGTGTCGGTGATCGGGGTGGTAGCGGGATTCTTCGCCCTGTTTACCCGGAGCGTGCTGCTGGCGGCGGGCATGGCCCTGCTGTACGGGGTGATGGGCTTCATGCTGAGCGCCGCCGGCTACGCGCTGCTCACCCTCGACTACCACGGCTTCGCCCACGTCTCGCCCGCCTTTGGCCCCCTCGCTGCGGACTGGGGCGCCCTGCTCACCGGCCTGGCCTGGCTGCCCGCGGTGGTGATGACCCTGCGGCTGGGGGGCGGGCTGTTCAACCTCACCGCGTCTGGGGCCGACGTGCGCCGCCTCTACACCACCGAGCTGTGGGCTGTGCGCCGCCTGCTCAGGTGGGGCGGGGTGCTGCTCCTGAGCGGCCTCCCCCTGGTGGGCCTGGGCGCGCCGGTCTGCTGGTACCTGCGCATCACCAACAGCTTCGCGGCGATCCCCGGCGCAGGGGGCTGGGTGCTGCTTGTGGCGCAGGGGGGGATCTTCCTGTGGATCACCCTCGCGATCACGCTATCCACCTGGGTTTTCCTCCACCTGGGCGTGGATCTGGTGCTCACCTTCGACGGGCTGTTCGCCTCCATGGGCGCCCGCACCAGGCGCTCCTCCCGGGGACTTCGGGTGTGGACCAACCCCGTGGCCTGGCGCGAGAACCGGGCCCAGTCCCTGGGGGGCGCCTTCTTCCTCACCCTCGGCCTGTGGGGCGCGGGGGTCTTCGCCTCGCTCCAGTCGGGGCTGTGGATCGTCCCGGGGGGCCTGGCCGCGCTGGGGCTGCTCAACGGGGTGTTCGCCCTGGGCCTGGCGGTGTGGCTGGTGGTGCGCTCCTTCGAGCGGGAGCGCACCGAGGGGACGCTGGAGCTGCTCTTGGGGAGCCCGCTGCGGCCAGGGCAGATCCTCACCGGGAAGGTGGTGGGCGCCAGCGCCAAGGCCCTCGCCCTGTACCTGCTCACCTGGCCCCTGCTGATCCTGGGGATGCCCTGGCTGGGCACGGTCACCGGCACCGGCTCGCTCTCCAGCAATGTGCTGCGCGGCATCGCCTCCGCGGCGTGGTTCCTCCCCGCCTTCGCCGCCATCACCCTCGGCAGCGCCCTGCTCGCCCTGCGGATGCGGAACCCCCGTTCCGCCTACGGCGCCGCCTACGCCCTGCTCGCGGCGCTGGTGCTCCCCGGCCTGGGCGCGGCCCTGCTGCGCGGCACGCCGGCCCTGGGGCTGCCACTCCAGACGCTGGTGCCCGTCTTCACCTGGGACGCGTCGTGGTGGCAGTATCTGGTCTCCACCGGAGGCCTCTGCCTCACCGCGGCCCTGCTCCTCCCCCTCCTCCACCACACGGTCGCGCATGGTCGCTAGCACCCTGTTCCTCGCCCTCACCCTCCCCGCCGTCGCACAGGACGACGGCCTGCTGGAGTCGATCAAGGCGCCGATCCGCGTCGAGGCGCGCCCGCAGCTCGACGGGCTGGTGCGCCAGGGGCGCTGGGCCTCGATCCACCTGGACCTCACCAACCGGGGCCCGGCGGTGCAGGCCCGGATCACCCTCTCCGAGCTGGACCTGAACGCGGCGGAGCGCCTTGACTTCACCCGCTCGGTGGAGCTCCCACAGGGGGCCGAGAAGGAGGTGGAGCTCTACTGGCGGCCCGGCAACCTGATGAGCACCCGCGGCCTCACGGTGTCGGGGCTGGTGGACCAGGAGCTCCAGCTCACCGTCGTTCCGATCGGTGAGGACGAGGTAGTCATCGGGGTGATCGGTGAGGACACGCTCGGGATCGCGGCGATCCGCGACGCGTGGGCCGGGGTGGTGCCCGGCAAGTACCCCCGCTCACCCTCCTCCGAGGCGCGGAGGGTCCACACCGTCGCCCTCCCCCTCGACACCCTCCCTGAGCGCTCGATGGCCTACGACCCGCTGGACTGGGTGATCTGGCCCCACCCGGACCCCACCGACGTGTCGCCCGCGGCGCTGGAGGCGCTGCTCGCCTGGGTGGCGGACGGGGGGCACCTGATGGTCGCGGTGGCGGACAGCTGGCGGCAGGTGGCGGACACCCCCCTCGCTGAGGCCCTCCCCGTGACGCTGATCGGTGTGGAGGACCTGCCGCTGGACGTGCGGAGCCCCGGGTGGCGCCCGTCGTCCACCCCGATCACACCCACCCTCAGCTACGCCCTGCGCCCCGCGCGCAGCCCCTGGTCCTCCAGGCACCTGTCGGGGGTGGTGGGCACCTGGGGGGCGGGCACGATCCACCTGCTCCCCGTGGACCCGACGGTGGGCCCCCTGGCCAGCGATCGCACCGAGGGCCTGTGGCGCGATCTGCTGGGCATTTCCGATCCCAGCGGGGAGACCGCCGCCCTGATGCTGCTGGCGCCCCCCGCCCTGCAGCGCAGCCTCGGCCTCACCGAGGACACCTACCAGCAGCTCTCGCCCCCCGCCGGGCCGAGCGGCTGGACCCGCGAGGTGAGCGAGTGGCTGGAGGACATCCCGGGGGTCTCCCCCCTCCCCATGCCCTGGCTGCTCGGCTTCTCGCTGCTGTATTTGGTCGCCATCGGCCCCGCGGACTGGCTGCTGCTGCGGCTGCTGCGGCGCCCGGCCCTGACCTGGGTCACCTTCCCGCTCACCGTGCTGCTGTTCTCAAGCGCGGCGCTGGTCGGCACCTGGTACTTCAAGGGAGACCAGGCGGTGCTCCGCAGGCTGGAGGTCGTCGAGGCGGGGCGGGACCGCTGGCGCGGCGGCTCCTACCTGGGGGTCTTCGCCGCCCGCAAGGCGCGCGTCCAGGTCCGGTCGGGGTTCGACGACAGCGTCGCCAGCCCCCTCGCGGACGACCGGGGCTACATGACCCACCCGGTCATCACCTCGGGGGACGGCCCCGCCCACCTGAGCTGGCTGGCAGAGACCTGGACCCTGGCCAAGGCGAGCACCTCGTGGACCGCCCCCTCCCAGGGCACCGCCACCGCGCAGCGAGGCGAGAACGGCTGGGTCATCACCTCGTCCCTACCCTTCGATCTCACCGAGGTGAGCGTCGTGGTGGCGGACGGCTCGTGGAGGCTGGAGCGCCTCCCCGCGGGAGGGACCGTCGCGGTGGACTACGGCGACACCGACGGCGACGCCGCGGACGAGCTGCCGTCCTACGACCTGAGCAACCCCTACCCCGGCGCCCCGCACGGGATCCGCGGGGGCCCCTACCTGGTGGGGACCGCCCCCGGACAGGTCGAGGCCCTGGAGGTGCTCGGGTTGAGCCCCCAGTCCTACACCCTCACCCTGGTCCGGGTGCCCCTGTGATCCGCTCCTCCCACCGCCGCGGAGCGTCCGCCCTGCCCTGCCACCGCACCACCGCTGGAGCCAGCCTGTGATCCGCACCACCGCCCTCACCCGCCAGTTTGGCGCGCACCGAGCGCTCAAGGGCATCGACCTCCACGTGGAGGAGGGCGATCTCTTCGGCTTCATCGGCCCCAACGGCGCGGGAAAGACCACCACCATCCGCATCCTCACCACCCTGCTGGAGCCCTCGTCGGGGGACGCGACGGTGGGGGGCCACTCGGTGTGGCGCGACAAAGCCCAGATCCGCCGGCTGATCGGCTACCTGCCCGACAGCTTCGGGGTCTACCGCGACATGACCGTCACCGAGTACCTGCACTTCTTCGCGGCGGCCTACGGCATCCCCCACAGGGACAGGGCGGGGCTGGTGGGCGGGCTGCTGGAGCTGGTCGACCTGGAGGGGAAGTCCGACGCGCTGATCGACACCCTGTCCCGGGGGATGCAGCAGCGCCTGGGCCTAGCCCGCACCCTGGTCCACGATCCCAAGGTGCTGATCCTGGACGAGCCCGCCTCGGGGCTGGACCCCAGGGCGCGCATCGAGATCCGCGAGATCCTCAAGGAGCTGCAGCGGATGGGCAAGACCATCCTCCTCTCGTCGCACATCCTGTCCGAGCTGGCGGAGGTGTGCACCAGGCTCGCGATCCTGGAGCAGGGCGAGATGGTGGCGCAGGGCACCCTGGAGGAGCTGATCGCTAGGGCGGCGGACCGGGCGCCGATCCGCCTCCACACCCCCGATGACGCGCGGGCGGCGGTGGTGCTGCGCGAGCACCCCGCGGTGGAGACCGCGGACCAAGCGGAGGACGAGGTGGTGGTGCGGCTGCGCGATGAGGTCGACGTCGCCGACCTCTCAGCGCACCTCGCCGGGCGAGGGCTGTTCCTCCGCAGGCTAGAGCGCGAGCAGCCCACCCTGGAGCAGGTCTTCATGCACCTGACCAAGGGGGGCGTGTGAGCGAACCACCCCGCGGGGCGAGTCCCAGCAGATGACCGTGCTGCTGTCCGAGATCCGGAGGGTGGCGAGGCGCCCGACCCTGACCGTGCTCCGCACCGCCCTGGTGCTGGTGGTGCTGGTGATCTTTGCCGTGGTGCTCGGGCAGAGCGGGGGCATGAGCAGCTACCGCGCGAACCTGGGGCCGGCGCTGTTCAACGGGAGCGTCGGGGTGCTCCAGCTCACCGCGCTGATCCTGGGCCCCGCCCTGGTCGCCAGGGGGCTGGAGGAGGAGCGGGAGGAGCAGACCCTCGATCTGCTGGTGCTGACCGGCCTGAGACCGGTCTGGGTGGTGCTGGGCAAGGTGGGGGTGCGGCTGGGACAGATGGGCCTGCTGCTCCTGGGCGCGCTGCCCTTCATGGCGCTGGCGGTGAGCCTGGGCGGGGTGGACCCGATCCGCACCGCGATCGCCACCCTGACGCTGGGCTACACCCTGGTGTTCCTGGGGCTGGTGGGCGCCTGGCTGGGGTTGCGGGCGGGGGGCGGGCTGGCCGCCTCGCTGGGGGGGCTGGTGGTGGCAGGGCTCACCTTGGCCGTGCCGAGCCTGTCGGCGTGGTTCACCGAGACCACGGCGATCGGGCCGGGGAGGCACGCCGACGACGTGGCGGTCCCCGCCCTGCTGCTCGCGGGCCCCTACCTGGACAGGCCGTTCGAGGCGCTGATCTCAGTGATCGGGACGCTGCCGCTGGCGCTGCTGTTGGGGCTGGACCTGCAGCGGCACCTGGGCGGCGCCCGGCGGCGCCTGGCGCTGGGCTGCCTGGGCTGGCTCGCGGCCCTGGGCTTTGGGCTGCTCCCGCTGGTCTACCCGTTCATCTCCTACCTCCAGCCAGGGTTCCCCAAGGAGGTGTGGCAGGGGCTGTGGCTGGCGATGACCCTGCCCGCGGTGAGCGCGTGGTCCTGGTTCGCCCTCCAGGCGATGCGCCTCCTCGCGGCGCTGGAGGGGGGAGGCGGCCTGTGGAGCAGGATCCGCGCCCTGGGCGCGCCGAGCGGATCGGTGGAGCTCCAGGTGCGGCGCCAGCGCAGGGTGTGGGGCAGGCCGGTGCTCTGGCGCGAGCTGATGACCGGATCCCAAGGGCTCCTGGTGCGGCTGGGGCCCCTGGTCGCGGTGCTGGTCACCACCTCTGCGATGAGCCTCTCGGGGCTCGCCCTCCTGATCTGGTCGAGCGACCTGACCGGCGCGGTGATCACCCTGCAGAACCTCGCGGCCTTTGGCGGCATCTTCCACGGGGTGATGGGCACGGTGCTGGTCTCGCTCCGGGCCATCGCGGGGGAGCGGCGCGACCACACCCTCGACCTGCTGCTGCTCACCGACCTGAGCGCCGAGGAGCTGGTGCTCTCCAAGGTGGGCGCCTCCGCGCTGTTCGGCCTCCTCCCGCTCCTGCTGGGGGTGCTGCTGGGGCAGTGGGCCCTGGGCTCCATCGCGGTGGCGATCGCCGTGGAGGCCCACGACGTGATCCCCCTGAGCGCGTCGGCGGTGGCCTGGGTGGGGGTGAGCACCGTCAGCGGCCTGGTGCTGGCGGTGGCGGCGTGGGCCCTGCTCTCCACCCTGGTGCTCACCCTCGGGCACCTGCTCGAGCACGGCATGGCCTGGATCGCGGGCTTCGCGATCGGGCTGATGCTCTTCTTCCCCGGCTTGGCGCTGCTCTACGAGATCTCGGGAGTGTTCACCCTGCTCGGCGCGGTGGCGCTGGTGGACAGCTCCCTGTTCGAGGATGGCCTGCTGGCGATGAGCCTGTCGGTGCCGGTGGTGCACCTGGTGCTGGCCCTCGCCGCGGGGGGGGCCAGCGCCCTGCTCGGAACCATGCTGAGAGACGCGCTGCGCCGGCCTGAGCGCATCCTCGCCCCCTGAGGCGCGGCGCGTTAGTTCCGTGCGCCAGCGCGGGGGTCCTATGCGAGTGGTCCTCGGCTCCCACCTGGTGGAGCCGCAAACAGGTGGCCACGTGGTCACCATCGGCAATTTTGACGGTGTCCACCTGGGGCACAGGGCGCTGATCAGCGCGGCCCGCGCCCGCGCCCACGCGCGAGGGCTGCCGCTGGTGGTCTACACCTTCGACCCAGCGCCGCGCGACGTGCTGCGCCCTGGCAATGACATCCCCCGCATCCAGTGTCTGGAGGATCGGCTGACCCTGCTGGCCGAGCAAGGCGTCGATCTGGCGGTGGTGGAGCCCTTCTCAGCGGAGCTGGCCGCCAGGGGCGCCCAGAGGTTCGCCGAGGAGGTGCTGCGGGACCGCCTCCAGGCGGCGGAGCTGGTGCTGGGGTGGGACTTCCGCTTCGGGGCCGGCAGGACCGGCGACGCCGCGGCGCTGCAGGGCTGGCTGGCGGTGCCGGTCACCACCTTCGGGCCCTGGCGGGACGGGGACGAGCTGGCGAGCTCCTCGCGGATCCGCCAGGCGACCAGGGCCGGCGACCTGGAGCTCACCAACAGGCTGCTCGGCAGGCCACACGTGTTGGTGGGCGAGGTGATCCCCGGCGACCAGCGGGGCCGCACCATGGGCTGGCGCACCGCCAACGTGCGCCCGCGCACCGCGCTGCTCCCCCCGGACGGGGTGTACGCGGTGCTCGGCGAGCTGGAGGACGGCGCGCGGCACCAGGGCATCGCGAACCTCGGCCTCAGGCCGACGTTTGGCGAGGGGGCGCGCGTGCTGGAGGTCCACCTGTTCGGCTACCAGGGGGACATCTACGGCCGGACGCTCCGCACCCACCTGGTGTCTCGCCTCAGGGACGAGCGGCGCTTTGCATCCAGAGACGCGCTGATTCACCAGATCGGCCTGGACATCGAGGAGGCCCACCTGGCCCTCGACGCGAACCAGGCGCGGTCTGAGGGGGACGCGCAGGACAAGTCGCGATAGGATGCGCGACAGGAGGCGTGATGTCTGACGGAACGATCCTTCTGTGCGTCGAAGGCGCGATGAAAGGTCGAAGCATAGAGATCCCTGAAGAAGGGCTCTCCATTGGGCGCGACCCAGCGAACGGCCTCATTCTCCGTGAGGACGGCATCTCGCGCTTCCACGCCAAGCTGCATTTCGACAACGGCTCCCTGTGGCTGCGCGACGTGGGCTCGCGCAACGGGGTGTTCGTCAACGAGAAGCGGGTGCAGGAGCACAAGGCGCTCACAGTGGGCGACAAGATCGCCTTCGCCCAGCAGATCTTCGAGCTGAGGTGGGCCGCAGACGAGGAGACGTCTCAGGCCGAGTTCCCTCCACAGGACGAGGGTCCCTCCACCACCAAGCGGCGCTGGTACTGGCCCTTCTGAGAGGATGAGCGCGTGATCGAGCAGGTCAAGGTTCAGATACGCCAGCCAGGGCACCCCGATCGGGTGGTCCCGGTGCCTGTGGGTACCGTCCACATGGGGCGCTCGGAGGACAACGACATCGTCTTGGCGGATGTCGGGGTCTCGCGCCGACACGCGCGGATCGTCGTGACTCAGGACTCGGTGCGCATCGAGGACCTGGGCAGCGGAAACGGGACCTACTACGGCGGGTTCAGGGTCCAGTCTCAGGTGCTCAAGGACGGGGACGAGGTGGTGCTGGACCCCTTCGTGCTCTCGTTCCGCATCCAGGGGCAGCTCCCGGTCTCCGATGACCTGCAGGACCCGACCAAGGCCCCGGCGCGCCTTGAGGTCATCATCGGCAAGGACATGACCTCCTCGGTCTACGCCATAGGTCCCAGGGGTGTCACCATGGGTCGGAGCGAGAACCGCGAGGTGATCATCCCCGATCCCGCTGCCTCGCGCCACCACTGCAGCGTGCTCCCCCGCGGCTCTGACTTCTTCCTCCGCGACATGGGGAGCGCCAACGGGGTGTTCGTCAACGCCGTGCGCACCAGGGAGGCGGTGCTCTCGCACGGAGACCGCATCCGCATCGGCAACACCGAGCTGCGCTTCATGCTGCACGAGTCCCTGCTGCCCGAGGCGACCCCTGGCGGTAGCCTCCACCGCGCGGCGGGCGGGCGCTCCTCGCAGTGGCTCGGCGCGGCCGTAGGAGGCGCGGTCGGCGTCTTCCTGCTCCTGATCGCCGTGGCGGCGGTGGTGGTCGCGGGCGCGGCGGTGATGCTCAAGCCCAGCGCAGAGGGCCTGCCAGTGGTCCCGCCGCAGCCCCCCGCCTTCACCATCCAGCTCCCCCCTGGGCTCGCGCCGGCGACGGTGCAGACCCTGTTCGAGTCTGGGCTGGAGTCCACCCGCCAGAAGCAGAGCATCGCGTCCTTTGAGGCGTTCTATCGGGTGCTCCAGGCGGACCCTGGCAACACCGGCGCCAAATACCTGATCTACATGGCCGGCGAATTCGTGGTGCTCGACTCCCTGGAGGCGAGCCTCTCCGCGGGCGAGACCGCGCGCATCGCGCGCGAGGCGGAGCGGGATCTGAACATCGACCGCGCCAGGCGCGGCAGCCGCAGGTCCGTCAGCACCCTCCGCGCCGACAACGCACAGGACCGGGTGGTGCAAGAGGCGATGGGCTGGGACCCCGACGAGGTCACCGAGGACCTGCTCCGCAAGATGGAGCGGGCCAAGGCGGCGACGGGCGAGCAGCAGTGGCGTGACGCGGTGACGCTGTACGACGAGGTGATAGCCACCACCGCCCTCGCGGAGAACCAGGACCTCGCCTGGCTCCACAGCGAGGCCCGCGCCGCCCGCAAGGAGCCCCTGGCCGAGCTCGCCAAGCAGATCGCCGTGCCCTGGCGGGCGGGGGTGACCTCGGTGCTGGAGGGCCACCCGGACGAGGCCCGCGCCGCCTTCTCTACCGTGCTGGCGCTGGACCCCAACAACATCGCCGCGCGCTACCACATGGAATTGCTGAACGGGGAGGTCCCCTAGCCCCCTCGCCGGCCCCGCTCCCGGCGGAGACGCGGCGGCAGGCCGAACCGCTGGCGCTGGGCGGTGTCGTTCCTGGGGCCGGTCCCCGCCCACTCCCGCCGTGAGCCGCAAATGCCCCACCTCACCCTGCTCCTCGCCCTGCTGCTGGGCTGCCCCGCCCCCCACCCCCTGCCCCTGGACGGGGCGGTGGACCGAGCCACCGCCCCGCAGGACAAGGGCCCCGAGGACACCGTGCGCGACGCCACCAGCCACACCGATCCCGCGGTGAGGGGCAGGGCCCTGGCCGCGATGGTCCGCCTGGACCCGGATGCGTGGGCGCCGCGTGGCCTGGCGGACCCCAACCCCTGGGTGCAGGAGGCGACCGTAGCCGCCCTGTGTGAGCACCCCGCGGATCCGCGGATGGCCGAGCTGCTCGCCCAATTCGTCCAGGCGAGGTGGGGCAGCGCCTACGTGCAGGGGCACGCCGCGATGACCTGCGCTCCCAGCGCCGCAGCCCGCTCCTGGCGCGAGGCCGAGCGCTGGGATCAGCTCCCCCTGGCGCTGGTCGCGGCGCGCGCCGGGGACACCGAGGCCCTGGCGCTGGTGCAGCGCGCCCTGGCCAGCGCCGAGGTGGCGCTGGAGCTGAACTTCCTCCACGATCTAGGCAACAGCGGCCTCGTCGCGCTGATCCCCGCCCTCCGAGCCGGCCAGCCGCTGGTGGAGGAGGAGCTGGCCCTGGACTGGGCAGGGGCTCGCCTCGCGCTGGGGGATGAGGAGGCGGAGGCGCTGCTGGAGACCGCGCTGCTGCGAGGCGACGCGTGGGAGCAGCTGGAGGCGCTGGACGTGCTCGGAGGGCTCGCCACCCCCTCCACCGAGGCGCTGCTGGAGCGGGCCGCACGCAGGGCGGAGGGGGTGCCGGCGGACTACGCCGCGCTGCTCCTCGACGCCCGGAGGGGGAAGCTCTCGCCTGGGCGGCTCCAGGCCTTGATGGAGGAGGGCGACCAGGAGCTGAGGGTGCAGGCCCTGGGCTTGGCGGGGCACCTAGCCCCCAGGCAGGCCAGGTCCCTGATACGCGCGGGGCTGGCCGACGAGCTGGCCACGGTGCGCCTCGCGGCCCTCGACGCCCTGATCCCCCTGGGCGCAGACGGAGAGGAGGACACCCTGCGCGCGATCTTCGCGGACGACCTGCTGGAGCTGCAGATCGCGGCGGCGGCGGCGCTCACCGCGAGGTAGTCCCCCCACAGCGGGCCCACGCCGCGTCGAGGGCCGGCTCCTGCACCCGCCTGCTGCGGGCGGTGTGGAGGAAGGGCAGCGCCTCCTCACAGCGGCCGACCTCTGCCAGCGCCACGCCCGCGGTGACGGTGGGACGCAGGTCCTCGGGGTGCGCGAGGGCCGCCGCGCGCCAGGCCGCGACCGCCCGGTCCAGCTGCCCCTGCGCCAGCGCGGCCTGCCCCTCCCAGAGCGCGATGTCGCCCGCCCGAGAGCCGTGCGCTCTGGCCAGGGCCAGGTCCTCCTCCGCCCCGGCGGGCTCCCCCAGCTGGAGGCGCGCCAGGCCCCGGAGGTAGTGGAGGAAGGCGTCGCCTGGGTTGGCGGACAGGCCCCTTGTGGCGATGTCGACCACCTCCGCCGGGGCCTCGCGCCGCGCCGCGAGGCTGGCCTCCAGCCGCCACGCGCGCCCATCGGCGGGGTTGATCCGCTCCAGCTCCCTCGCCAGCGCGGCGGCCTCGTCGTTCCTGCCCAGGCTGCGGAGCTGCGCCGCCCGTCCGTGGAGCGCGAGGGGGTTGCCCGGAGATCGCTCCAGCAGCGCCTCCCACGCGGCCAGCGCCTCGTCGGGGTGTCCGTCCAGGGCGCGCCACAGGGCCAGCGTGAACCACCCGTCGAGCAGCTCCGGGGCCTCGGCGATCAGGGCCTCCAGCGCCGCCCGCGCGCCCTCGGGATCAGAGGCCCGCGCGGCCTCCGCTGCCCGCAGGCGGTAGAGCAAAGGCAGCCCCTCCCTCGCGTCCAGCGTCCCTGGGGCCGCGGCCCCGCCGCTGGCGTAGCCCAGGGCGCGCAGGCGCTCCAGCTCCTCCGCCTGCGGGAGGCTAGGCGCCGCCGGCGCCGGGAGCATCACCGCAGCGCTCAGGGCCTCGGGCGCCGCCCCATCCAGCGGGCGCTGCCCCCAGGGGTCCTCCACAGGATCCCACAGGAGCGCCCCAGGGCTGACCCGCAGGGCGCGCTGCCCGACCCTCGCCGCCGCCGCGGGCGCCCACCCGTAGTGCAGCGCGGGGTACCAGGTCTCCGACGCGATCACGCCCGGGGGGAGCGGCCCGCCGTCCAGGGCAGGGAGCAGGGTCCTGCCGGGCAGATCGCCGTGGTCCAGGCCCGCCGCGTCCAGCAGGGTGGGCGCCACGTCGAGGAGGCTGACCGGCTCCTCCACCACCCTGGCGGCCCGCGGGGCGTCGGGCACCGCCTCGAGCGTGAGCCCGGTCTGCGCCCAGCTCCCCGAGGGCGCCCACCCCTCGGGCCGAGGGGGGGCGGAGCGCGCCTCGGCGGGCGCCCCCTGCGCCAGGCCCCCAGGGGGCCGGATCAGGAGCGGCACCCGCACCGTAGAGCGGCTGAGCACCAGCCCGTGCTCCAGCTCGCCCTCGTCCCACAGCCCCTCCCCGTGGTCCGCCGCGATCACGACCAGCGCCCCCTCTGTGGCCGACAGCAGCGGCCTTAGAGCGCGGTCTACCTCCCACACCTCGCCCCGGTAGGGGTCGCCCACCCAGGCGGGGTCTGGCGCCCAGGGGTAGTGGGCCTCGTACAGGTGGACCCACATCATCCTCGGAGCCGGGGTGGCCTCCCACCAGGCCAGCGCCTCCCGCACCACCTCCCTGCCAGGGCGCTCCAGGGCGCCAAAGGGGGCGCTCGACACGTCCTCTGGGTGGAAGGGCGCCGCGTAGGCGTCGAAGCCCCGATCCAGCCCCCAGGTCCTGTCGAGCACGAAGGCCGACACGAAGGCCCCCGTGTGCCAGCCCGCCGCCCGCAGCCGCTCCTGCACCAGCGGCAGGTCCCCGGGCACCCTGTAGCCGCCGTTGTCGCGCACTCCGTGGACCCGCGGGGGCTGCCCGGACAGCAGCGAGGTGTGGGCGGGGAGGGTGAGCGGGGTGGGGGTCCAGGCCTCGCGGAACAGGGCGCCGTGGGCCGCAAAGTCGTCGAGGTTGGGGGTGCGGGCCAGGGGGTCCCCGTAGGCGCCGATGCGATCCGCGCGCACCGTGTCCAAGGTGATCACCACCAGGTCCCGAGGAGCGGGCGCAGGTTCGCCGCCTTGCTCCACGGAACCGCCGCAGCCCCCCGACAGGATCGCCAGCGCCAGTGCGATCCCCCGCCACCCGTGGCATGCTCGCCTCATGCGACCTCCCCGACCCGATCCATACCGCGATCCCGTGCTCTATGACCTGGAGTACCACGACTACGTCGATGACATCGACTGGTACACCGCCCTTGGCCAGCGCGCCCGCGCCCCGGTGCTAGAGCTGGCCTGCGGGAACGGCAGGCTCACCCTGCCCCTCGCCAGAGGCGGGGTGGAGGTGGTGGGGGTGGATCTGTCGGCGCCGATGCTCGCCAGCCTGCGCTCCAAGCTGCTCGATGAGCGGCCCGAGGTGCAGGCCAGGGTGCAGCTCCACTACGGCAGCTTCCTCGCGATCCCGCTGGAGCAGCGCTTCTCCACCGTGATCCTCCCGTTCAACGCCCTGCATCACTGCGAGGATCACCGCGCGGTGCTCACGCTCCTTGACGAGGTGCGCAGGGTGCTGAGCCCTGGGGGGATCTTCGCCTTGGACTGCTACCTGCCCGATCCCACCCTCTACCAGCGCGATTTCGACGAGGTGTACGGGGAGCGGGTGTTCGTCGATCCCCGCGACGGCAGCCTGCTCCAGTCGTGGGAGCAGAGCTGGTACGATCCCATCGCGCAGGTCCACCACGTCACCTACGCCTACCAGCGCCCCGACGGCAGGGTGGACCGGGCGGACATGCACCTGCGGATGTACTACCCCGCCGAGCTGCGCGGGCTGTTCGACCTGGCCGGCTGGCGCATCCAACAGGCGGCCAAGGACTTCGAGGGGGGAGAGGTGGACGTGAACGCGGACCGCTACGTGCTCCTGCTCACTCCCGCCTGAGCGACAGCCCGACAGGAACTCCGATCCGAGCACACAACGTCGTGAGCCACGCGCAAGCACCCCCTCTGCGCGTGCCAAGGCCGCCGACGCAAGGTGAGGGCGCCGACCTTAGTCGCGATGTGCTTAGGACAAACCAGTGTTTTGGAGGATACATCGCAGCGCGGGGACTATACGCGAGGGGCTCAAGTCGTGGAACCACCCGCTTGTCCGAGGCTCGGCAGGCCCAAGCCCCCGGCGTGGAGAGTGATCGCTCATAACATAGGATTCACGTTGTGAATCGACGGTCATCGTGAGCGGGGGACGGCCGCATTGGCCGGAGCGCCTGCCCGAGGGCGCTCAGACCCCAGGCAGGGCTCACGGCGACCTCCCCGGAGGGCGGTCGATCCCAGCTCCAGGAGGGGTGAGCCCCCCCCTCCCGGCGCGAAGCGCGATCCTCCCCTCGCCTCCCGGCTCCAGACAGCCGGCGAGGCGAGCCCCCCCGACTCGGACCGCTTCGCCTCGCCTACAGAGCGCGCGTGAGCCACCGACAAGCACGAGGCACCGGTGAGGTGACCCTCAGGGAACAGGGTGCGGGGGGCCTCGCCGGGTTAGCGAGGGGGCGCGTCCGCTCTCTCGGGCGGCCCCCCCAACCTGGCGCCTCCATGCGCAGCCTCGTCGCCCTCTCCGCCCTGCTCACCCTCACCGCCTGCGGCGGCTTCAGCCCGATGAGCGGCAGCTGGAGCGTGGAACAGAACGACGTGATCTCCGACTCCTGCGGCAGGTACGACGAGGAGGACGAGGACATCGGCGACACCTCCTCCGATCCCGACCTCTTCACCCTGACGGTGCAGGAGGACGGCTCCTTCCTGCTCATCCCCGACGAGAACACCGACACCACCTGCACCCTCGACGGGCACAGCTTCACCTGCGCCGACATCGTCTCGTCCGAGTCGATGGAGGACACCACCTTCAGCGTCACCGTCGGGCTGGCCGGCGTGTTCTCCGACGAGGAGCACCTCACCGGCACCGTCAGCCAGCTGGTCCACTGCGAGGGCTCCTACTGCGAGATGGCCGACATGGCCGAGGACTGCACCGTCGAGCTGTCCTTCACCGGCACCTTCGTCGAGTAGTCGTCTCGTCCGAGTCGACGGAGGTTGGATCGGGTATCAGGGCGCAGCGCGCGCCGCCGGGCCCTCGGGCGACGGGATCACGAGCGCAGCGGCACGGTGACCCTCAGCGCTGTGCCCTTGCCCACCTCGGTCTGCACCGCTACCTCCCCCCCTGCCGCTCGGACCAGCTCCCGGACCGAGTGCAGGCCCACCCCGGAGCCCTGCGCGGCCCCCTTGGTGGAGAAGAAGGGCTCGAAGATCCGGGGCAGCACCTCGGGCGCGATTCCCGGCCCGTCATCCGCCACGATGAGGGCTACGGCCCCGCCCTCCACGCGGAGTGAGATCTGGATCTGCCCGCTGCCCTCCAGGGCGTCCGCCGCGTTGGTCACCAAGTTGAGGAGGATCTGCTCCACCTGCCCGCACGAGAGGGCGGTGCGGACGCTCAGATCCGGGTCCAGCGCGACCTGGAGCGTGATCCCCTCCCCGACGAGGTGCCGCAGCACCCGAGCCATGCCGGAGACCACCAGGGAGAGGTCTGCGTCGTGACGCGACTCGGCCGCCCTCCCGAGCGAGAGCAGCTGCCTGGCCAGCTCGGTGGCGCTGGCGCTCGCGCGGAGGATGTCCTCCACCTCCCGCCCCAGGGCGTGCTGCGGCCCCAGCCCCACCGCCAGCTCCTCGGCGCAGCTCCGCACCACCGAGATCAGGTTGTTGAAGTCGTGCGCGACGCCGCCCGCCACCGCGGCGATCGCCTCGCGCTTCTGCAGGACGAGCAGCTCTCGCTCCATCCCCATGCGGACCTCCTCCTCCCGGTAACGGAGGATGACCCCAGCCACCGCGTCTGCCACCGCCTCCAGGAAGCGGACGTCCTCAGGGCGGGGCTGGTACCCCGCGGCGGTGTAGGTGTTGAACACCCCCAGCAGCTCCCCGCGGTGGAGGATGGGCACCGTGATGTGCCCGTGATCCGCCGTCCCCGCCGGGAGGATGTCGTGTGCGCTGTCCAGGTGAGTGGCCACCACCGGCTCCCGTCCCAGCGCCGCCTTGCCGCACAGACACTGCCCCAACTGGACCGTCGAGCAGGCCGCGCAGAGGGCGGGGGAGACCCCCTCGCTCACCACGAGGCGGAGGTGATCCCCCTCGGTGAGCATCACGGTGCCCTTGCGCTCGATGTTGAGCCACGAGAGGCCCAGCACCAGCCCCAGGACCCGCTGGAGGTATCGCTCCAGGCTGTGGGCCTCCAGCGCCGCCCGGAGGACCTGCCCGATCACCTCCTGCTGCGCCGCCACGGACCGGCTGGCCGGCACAGCCTCCACCAAGACGAGGGGCCCCTCCCCCCAGCGCGTCCAGCGCAGGAGCTCCCCCCCGACACGCCACGCGCCCGCTGTCCCGGAGCCTCCCCCAGGCGGCCAGGCGGGCGAAGGGACCCCGAGGACGTCCTCCAGGTACTGAGCAAACCGCTGCCCCGAGCGGGGGCCGGTGGCATCGGGCCAGTCGCCGCTCGCCTCGCCCACCACCGTCCCCTCTTGCAGGACGACCACCGCGCGCCAGTCCGTGTCTTTCCTCATCCCACCACACCTCGTCTGTCTGGGGACCGGGCCGCCCGGCGCCTCGCCGAACGCCATGGAGCCGTGTCCTTCAGCGTGAGCATTGTCGCACAGAGGAAGAGACCCCCGCCAGCCCCCACCCAATGCCCCGCGTTCCGCCGCGCGGGGCAGCGCCATTTTCCCGCTGCGAGCCACCAACGAGATCCCTGCCCTTGACTAGCGCGTCCCACTGCACAACTATGAGGCCCTCATCACCCTCCGATCGAGAGGAGCCCCATGGATCTCACCACCGTCATCATCTCCGGGTCGAGCTGCCTGTGCTGCAGCCTCACCACGCTGCTCGCGGTAGGCGCGGCGGTGTTCTTCATGATGAAGAAGAAGGGCGCAGACACCGAGCCAGCCGCGATGGACGAGGCCCCCGCGCGCCCCTCCGCCCCACCCGCGCCTCCCCCCCCGCCGGTGGGGGCGTCTAGCGCCGATCCCGGTGAGTTTGAGGACGAAGACGAGGCCGCCACGGTGGTCGCGATGGGCCTCCCCGGCCTGCCCGACGCGGCGCCGCCCCCTCCCCCGGGGCGCCCAGCCCCCCCCGCCGGGCGCCACGAGCCCCCGCCTCCGCCGCCACGCTCTTCGGGCCAGACGATCATCGCCTTCGACGACGACGACGACGACTAGCGGCTTGGCGCCCCAGGCGCGCCGCTTCACATCGACCCTCGTCGCTGCCCGCGTGCGCTGCTAGCGCCCCGGCCCCTGGGTGGCAGGGCGCAGCGAGTCCCGGTCCCCTCGTGCCAACGCCAGGTCGAGGGCCTCGCGGCCGGCCAGCGCCCCGCAGGCGTGGCCTGGGGGCCCTGCCCTGGGTCGTCCCCCGAGGGCCGACGGGCCATGATCATCGTTTGGCCAGCGGTCCGCGCACCGCGTGGCGTGCTGGCAGGGGGAGAGGGCACTGCTAGGCCGCTCAGAGCCTAATTATCGACGGCCTTTGGGCCGCCGCCAGGGGGGCTTCCCCCTCCTCCGTCGCCCCCCTGCTGGGGGCTGGCCGCCCCCCGGCGTGATCGGGCGCCAACCCCGTGCCGGAGGCCCTCCCCGCATGACCCACACCAGCGACACGATGATCAAGGCCGACCGACGAGGGCTCCGGGGCGCGAACCAGCGAGACCCGACCCTGAGCGCCAGGATCGGATCGGCACAGGGCCATCAGCCGGACAGGCTCACCGGGAGCGCATCATCCTTCCATAGGAACCATCAGATTGAAGCTGCGCGGCGGCTCCTCCAGGCTGCGCGAGGGCGCCGAGTCGCTGGCAATATCGGCGTGTGGCCGCCGTTCCCTGGGGAGGAAGCTCACGTTTGTACGCGACGAGCCCTGGAACAAGGACGCGCGTCGAGAGGCCAGCGAACCGGGGCCGCCGGATCTCACCCCCGTGGCTGCCCACGCCGCCTCCATCGCCGACCACGGGAGCGTAGAGAGGGGCGCCCGCGCCGAGCACACCGAGGCGGGTTCACCCGGCGAGGCCGAAGGGCGAGGCCCGGCGCCGAGGGAGGGAGCACGGTGGAGCACGGGACCGCCGGGCGGACGACACGGCGACGGGAGCGGCGTGGTGATCGCCACGCTAGGCCCTCAGCGCCCCCAGCAGGGCGCGCAGCACCGCTGGGGCCCGCCCGTCCACCGCGAGGAGGTCCTGCCGGATCTCCAGCTCCAGCGCCGCCCTGCCCGCGCCGCTAGCGTGGTGGTGCGCTGAGAACATCTGCCCGTTCGCCCCCGAGTAGGGCTCGTTGAGGCGCGCCCTCCACCCTTCGGCGAGCAGGGCGCCGTGTACCCGCTCCGCCAGCTCCCTGTCGCGATCGTACAGCACCCCGATCTCCACCTCGCGGCGCACGCCCTCGTAGACCGGGGTGAAGGAGTGGACGCTGAGCACCGCCGCGCCCCGGTGGGCGGCAACCAGCGCGGCGAGCTCCCGGTGGTAGGGCCTGTGCCAGCGGCGCACCCGCTCCTGGCGCTCCTGGGCTCCGACGCCCCGGTTCAGCGACACCGCTCGCCCCTCGGCGCGATCCCGGAGCAGGTCCGGCGCCCCCGCGTCCCGGTTCAGGTCCACCCACAGGCGCGAGACCCTCCCCAGCACCGCCGGAGCGCCCAGCCCCGCGGCCAGCGCCCTGGTCAGCCAGGCGGCGCCGGGGTCCCAGGCCCAGTGGGTCTCCGCCAGCCACAGGTCCTCAGCGGGCCACGGGCCGGGGAGGGCGGCGGAGGCGTGCTCACAGCAGAGCACCCACCGCGCAGCGACCGACCCCGCGACGCGCTCCCACGCCCGCTCCAGCGCCCTCACCGGGGCGCCCACCAGAGCCTCCCCCCGGCGAGGGTCGCGGAGGCGCCGAACGGGAAGGCCCTGTTGGCCTCACCGTGGCCTATGGGCAGCTCAGCCACCACCGGCACCCCCAGCGGCGCCAGGTGATCGAGCAGCACCTCGCGCAGGGTCCACGAGGCCCCCGCGGGGGGCTCGCAGGAGGTGAAGCTGCCGAGGGCCACCCCCGCCACCCCGTCCAGCACCCCGGCCGAGCACAGCTGCTGCAGGGCGCGGTCGAGGCGGTAGGGCGCCTCACCCACGTCCTCCAGCACCGCGATCGCGCCGCTCAGATCGGGCTGCCAGGGGGTGCCGCAGAGGGACGCCAGCATGGTCAGGTTGCCGCCTGCCAGCCACCCCGTGGCCGAGCCCCGCACCCACTGTTCCCCCTCCAGCGGCGCGAGGGGCGCACCCGCGAGCAGCCGGAACAGGTGCTCCACCGAGGCCTCGTCGGTGCCAGGCAGGGAGTGGGGCATGGGGCCGTGGATCACCGGGCTCCCCGCGGCGAAGAGGGGCAGCAGCAGCGCGGTCACGTCCGAGAAGCCGATCACCGGCCTGGGGGGCAGCGCCTCCCAGGGCAGGTCGGCGAGCAGCCTGGTGAGGCCGTAGCCCCCCCGCACCATCCACACCGCGTCCCAGCGGGGGTCTGTGAGCGCCTCGCAAAGGTGAGCGAGGCGGACCGCGTCGGGAGCGGCGAGGTAGCGCTCTGGCGACAGCATCCCCTCGAAGGGGACCGGACGGTAGCCCTCCGCCTCGATCCGGCGCAGCCCCTCCTCCAGCCGGTGGGGCTGGTAGGCGCCCGAGGGGGCGATCACCGCGATCTCAGCGCCTCTGCGGAGCAGCGGCGTCACGGGATCACCTCGTCCAGCGAGGAGGCGGGAGCTGCCGCAGAGAAGCGCCCCCGCCCGTCAACCACCACCCTGGCCACCGCCGCCTGGGGATCGTGGGTGAAGAACAGCCGCCCTCCCCGCGCGGCGAGGGAGGAGAAGTAGCGCCGCTTCTCGTCCACCAGCAGCTCCCCGGCCCGGTCGTAGCCCATGGTGATCGGCAGGTGCACCCAGGCGGTGCCAGGGGCTAGGTCTCCCGCGAAGAACAGGGGCCCGGCGCCGGTCTCTAGCTCGGCGTGCATCATGCCCACCGTGTGCCCGTCGGATCGGTGCAGGCGCCACCCATCCCCCAGGGTCGGCGAGCGCTCGCCCTCCACCAGCTCCAGGCGCCCCGAGGCGCGCAGCAGCTGGTTCAGGTGGGGGATGTACGAGGCCCTGTCGCGCAGGTGCGGGTGGTTGGCGCGCTCCCACTGAGCGGCGCCCACTAGGTACGTCGCGCGGGGGAACAGCAGGCCCGCGGTGCGTCCCTCCTGCCACGGCTCCAGCAGCCCCCCGGCGTGGTCGAAGTGCAGGTGCGACAGCACCACCGCGTCGATGTCCTGGTGGGTGAGCCCCACCGCCGCCAGCGAGGCGAGGAGCTGGTGCCCCTCCCCCTCCACCCCGTAGCGCTCCCGCATCGCTGGCTCAAAGAAGGCGCCGATCCCTGCTTCCAGCAGGATGTTCCGCCCCTCCTCCCGCACGAGCAGCGAGCGACAGGCCAGCGGCACCCGGCCCTCCCCGTCGGGCGGGAGCCACCTGGTCCACAGGGCCCTGGGGGCGTTTCCGAACATCGCCCCGCCGTCGAGGCGTTGGCGATTTCCTTCGAGCGAGATCAGGGTGCGCACGCGAGCTCCTTCGCAGTCTGGAGGCTTCCCCGGAGGGCGGGGACCCGTTATCGCTCTCCCATGAGTCGCTGGTTCGAGAAACGCAAGGATTTTATGGGTCGCGGCGCTCAGGTTCAACCTGAGCGCACCCCAGAGCTGTGGACCAGGTGTCCTTCCTGCAATGAGCCCGTCTTCAACGACGTACTCGCCGGAAACCACCAGGTCTGTCCCCTCTGCGACCACCACCTGAGGATGCGGGCCATGCCCCGGATCAGGTCACTCCTCGATCCGGGCAGCGTGACCCTCCACGATCAGGACCTGTTCTCGCTGGACCCGCTGGGCTTCCAAGACTCCCGCCCCTACCCGGAGCGACTGAGCGCCGCGATGGGCAAGACCGGGCAGACCGACGCGCTGATCGCGGCCTCTGGCACCCTGGGGGGCATCCCGGTGGAGCTGGGCGCCTTCGACTTCGCCTTCCTCGGCGGCTCGATGGGCTCAGTGGTGGGAGAGCGGATCACACGGCTGGTGGAGCGGGCGATCGACCGCCGCCACCCGGTGGTGCTGATCTCCGCCTCTGGCGGTGCCAGGATGCAGGAGGGGGTGCTGTCGCTGATGCAGATGGCCACCACCTCCGCGGCGCTCGCCGAGCTGAAGGACGTCGCTGGCATGCCCTACCTCTCGGTGCTCACCCACCCCACCACCGGGGGCGTCGCCGCCTCCTTCGCGATGCTGGGCGACGTGATCCTCGCGGAGCCGGGGGCGCTGATCGGCTTCGCGGGGCCGCGGGTGATCGAGCAGACCATCGGCCACTCGCTGCCCGAGGGCTTCCAGACCGCCGAGTACCTCTTGGAGCACGGCATGATCGACAAGATCGTTCACCGCAAGGACCTCCGCGACACCCTGGAGCGGCTGCTCCGCCTCACGACCAGGCAGCCAGCGCGGGAGGAGGGATGAGATCCCACCCGATCCTCGACCAGCTGGGAGAGCTCGGCGTCCGCCTGGGTCTGGACCGGATCAAGGCCTTCCTCCAGGTGCTCGGCGAGCCGCAGTTCGCCTGCCCGGTCGTCCATGTCGCTGGCACCAACGGCAAAGGCAGCGTCTCAGCCTACGTCACTGAGGCGCTGGTCGCGGCGGGCTACAGGGTGGGGACCACCGTGTCCCCTCACCTGGAGGCCATCAACGAGCGGGTGATGATCAACGGCCTGCCCGTCGACGATCCGACCCTCACCGAAGCGATCGAGGCGATCGACCGGGCCCGCTGGGACTGGGCGCGCTCGTTCGGGATGGAGAGCGCGCCCCTCACCTATTTCGAGTTCATCACCTGCGTCGCCTTTCACGTCTTCGCCACCCAGCAGGTCGACGTGGCGGTGGTCGAGGTAGGACTGGGAGGGCGCCTGGACGCCACCAACGTGGTCCGGCCGGTGGTGACCGCGATCACCCAGATCGGCCTGGACCACACCGAGGTGCTCGGGGACACCTACGAGGCGATCGCGGTGGAGAAGGCGGGGATCCTCAAGGCGGGGGTCCCGCTGATCCTCGGCACCATGCCCGGGGAGGCGCGGGCGGCGATCGAGCGGCGCGCCACCGCGATGGGCTGCCCCACCTGGTACCCAGGGCGCCACCTGCTGCGCGAGCAGCGCAAGGAGGGCTGGATCCTCACCACCCCCGAGGGGCGGCTGGAGCAGGTCACACTGGCGATGCCCGGCGCCCACCAGGGGTCCAACGCCCTCGTCGCGCTGGGGGTGCTCCACGCCCTGCGGCGGCAGGGCTTCCACCTGTCGGACGACGCGATCCGCGCCGGCCTGAGCAGGGCCAGGATGCCCGGAAGGGTCGAGGTGCTGCGCGAGGGGCTCATCGCGGACGGCTCCCACAACCTGGACGGCACCAGGGCGCTCGCGGCCTGGCTGGCGACGCGCCCGCGCCCCGGCCGCAGGATCCTGCTGTGGGGAATGGGCGAAGGGCGCGACGCCGCGGAGATCATCGCCCCCCTGCTCCCGCTGGTCGACGAGGTGGTGACCACCAGGTGCAGGCACCCCAAGGCGCGGGACCCCATGGAGCTGGCCCACGCCCTACAGGAGCTCGACATCGTGCTGGCCGCGGGCGACGCCATAGAGACCACCCTGCCCGAGGTCTTCGTCGAGGCCGACGAGACGGTGGTAGCGGGGAGCCTGTTTGTCGCCGGCGCCGCCCGGGCCATCTACTACTCGGGGGGCCTGGACGGGCTCGAGCCGGGGAGTGTGGTCCCAGAAGAGGACGGATAGGCTCCTCTCCCGACCCGCAGCGGCCCTATACTTCAGGTGGGCAGCTCCCTGCCGAGGGGGGTGAGTCCACGGGGGATTTCATGCGCATTGTTGAAGTTAGCAGCGAGATCGTTCCCTTCTCCAAGTCTGGGGGACTCGCGGACGTGGTGGGTGCGCTGAGCCCGGCGCTGGTCTCTCGCGGTCACCAGGTGATGACCGTCAGCCCGTGGTACGGGCGGATGAGCGGGGAATTCAGCCCCAGCGACACCGGCCACAGGTACCGCTTCTTCGCGCAGGGACAGGCGCAGGAGGCGCGCTTCCTCCACTTGGAGCGGGACGGGGTGCACCACGTCTTCCTCGATCACCCCTACTACGAGCGGCGGGGGCTGTACGGCGACCAGAACGGCACCTTCGGCGACAACCACCTGAGGTACGCCCTGCTGGCGCGGGCCGCGATCGAAGCCCCCAGGGTGCTGCCGCTGCTGGGCGGGCAGCCCTTCGGCCAGGAGGTGCTCTTCCACGTCCACGACTGGCCCGCTGCGCTGGTGCCCGTGTACCTGGACGCCCACTACAGGCCGATGCACCTGTACCCCCGCGCCGCCACGGTGCTCACCCTCCACAACAACATGCACCAGGGTCGCTTCCCAGGCTCGACCTTCGCCGACCTCGACCTGCCTCCCCGCCTCTTCTCGCCGGCGGGGGTCGAGTGGCACGGAGACGTGGGCTTCCTCAAGGGCGGGCTGCTGGCCGCCGACGAGCTGACCACCGTCTCTCCCACCCACGCCAGGGAGATCACAACGCCCGAGCTGGGCTTCGGCCTGGACCCGATCCTGCGGGGACGGGAGGACCGCCTCCACGGGATCCTGAACGGGCTGGACACAGACACCTGGGACCCAGTCACCGACCCGTTCCTGCCCGCCAATTTCCACGCCACCGACCTGTCTGGCAAGGCCACCTGCAAGGCTGCCCTGCAGGCAGAGCTCGGGCTGCCGGTGGACGGGCGCATCCCGCTGCTCGCGTCGGTGGGGCGCTTGGATCCCCAGAAGGGGGTCGAGCTGCTGCTGGAGAGCATCCCCTGGATCGCCCAGGCTGGCGGGCAGGTGATCGTGCTGGGGAGCGCCGCCGCCGCCCACAGGCACTACGAGGACCGCCTGCACGCCCTCGCCAGGGTGTGGCCCAACAACCTGCGGGTGCAGACCACCTTCGACGAGGGCCTCGCGCACCGCTTCTCGGCCGCCGCGGACCTGTTCGTCATGCCCTCCCAATTCGAGCCCTGCGGCCTGTCCCAGCTGATCGCGCTCCGCTACGGCACGGTGCCGGTGGTGCGCTACACCGGCGGCCTCGCCGACACGGTCGAGAATTACGACCCCGACCGCAACACCGGCACGGGGTGGACCTTCACCCCGCTCTCGGGCTGGGCCTTCAGGGAGGCGCTGCACTGGGCGATGACCACCTGGCGCAGCCACCCTCAGGTCTTTGATCAGATCCGCCAACGAGGGATGGGGCAGGACCTGTCGTGGGATCGCTCCTCACAGGCGTACGAGCGGGTGTTCGCCAAGGCGCTGGCCCGACGCAGGGGCAACTAGCGCGGCCTCACGCCAGCGCCCTCAGGCTGCGCGAGGGCGGGCCCCCCTCGCCGGGCGGGGCGACCACTCGCTAGCGCGCGGCGAGCACCAGGCCCCCGGTCGCCGCGATCGCCTCGCCCCTGGGCGGAGAGTGGA
>JAFGVK010000225.1 GCA_016938035.1 Deltaproteobacteria bacterium
GCCGGGGAAGGCGTTCGCGTGTGCGTCGTCGCAGTCGGTGTCATCGGCGACGAAGCCCGGGGGCGCCTCGCAGGCGGCGGTGGAGGCAGCGGCGCGGCCGTAGCCGTCCCCGTCAGCGTCGAGAAAGAAGGTGGCGCGGACGTCCTCGTCGAGCTCGCCGTCGCAGTCGTTGTCCAGGTCGTCGCAGACCTCGGCAGCGTCGGGATGGACGGCGCTGTGCTCGTCGTCGCAGTCGCCCTGTTGGGCGACGAAACCCACCGGCGCCTCGCAGGCGTGGACCCGCACGCTGAGGGAGCCGTACCCGTCCTGGTCCCCGTCCGCGTACCACGAGCGGGCATCCGCCGGGTCGTCGTCTACGTCACCATCGCAGTCGTTGTCCAGGCCGTCGCAGACCTCCGCCCCGCCGGGGTGTGCGGCGGCGGCGGTGTCGTCACAGTCGCCGTTGTCGGCCACGTAGCCGTCAGGAGGCGCGCAGGCCCGGACCGCGGCCCTCGGGTCTCCGTAGCCGTCCGAGTCGCCGTCCGCGTACCACGAGATCTCTCCCGCCGCGCCGGCCTCGTCGATCTCGCCGTCGCAGTCGTTGTCGACCTGATCGCAGGCCTCCTGGGCGCGGGGGGAGATCTCGCCGTCGCTGTCATCGCAGTCCTCGCAGGCGGGGATCCCGTCGCCGTCCGCGTCGGCGTAGCCCACCGAGCCGTCGCAGTTGTAGTCGACGGGGTCGGCGCAGTCCGCCTCCTCCGCGCCTGGGTGGACGGCAGGGGCGGCGTCGTCGCAGTCCGAGGCGTCGTCGACGTAGCCGGCGGGCTGGGCGCAGGCGGTGAGGGTGATGGCGGCGCTGCCGAAGCCGTCTCCGTCCCCGTCGAGGTTCCAGGTCGGCGCGTCCACCGGGCTGTCGTCCACCGCGCCGTCGCAGTCGTTGTCTACCCCGTCGCAGCGCTCGTCTGCGCCGGGATAGACGCTGGCGTCGGCGTCATCGCAGTCGTCCTCGACGAGGAAGCCGTCTGCGTCCCCGTCCACCGCCGCGGGGGGGTTCTTGTCGGGGTCACGGCAGCCGATCAGCGCGAGCGAGAGGGCGATGGCGAGAGGACGCATGGACGACTCCTGAGCAGGGTGCTCATGGATAGGTCAGCATCTCGAACCGCGCAAGGCCCTCCACGGTCCGACTCAGGGGCTCGTGGGGGGCGTCGCGCTGGCCTCTCGACCAGGGGGGAGGGCTACTCCTCGAACAGGGTCGCGAGGTGCTTGCGGACCTGCTGCTCGTCCTGGTCCAGCACCACCGACAGCTCCTGGAGGATGAGCGAGTGGGCCTGGTCGTACATCCGCCGCTCGCCGAAGGTCAGCCCCTTCTGCCCCTTGAGGAGGGCCAGATCGCGGAGCACCGCCGCGACCTCCAGCGGATCGCCGGTCTTGATCTTGTTCATATACTCGCGGTAGCGCCGGTTCCAGACCTGCTTGTCCGCGGGGGTGTCGCGGTCGCGGAGCACCGAGTAGACCGCCTCGACGATCTCACCCGACATCACCTTGCGCAGGCCGATAGCCTCGGCGTTGTCCACCGGGACCTTGATGGTCATCCCGTTCTCGAGGATCTTCAGCACATAGGTCTCGTAGACCTGTCCCTCGATCTCGATCGACGAGATCTCGCGGACAATGCCCACTCCATGTGCGGGGTAGAAGGCCTTGTCACCGACGGCGAATTCCATGAACGGGCTCCTTGTAGACTCTGAAGTGGGACTCGTAGAGATCAGCTCAGGCGGATGCGCCACTCGACCCCATCGGGCCGATCCATGACCAGCACGCCCTTGGCCTCGATCTCCTGGCGGATGGCGTCCGCGCGGGACCAGTCGCGCGCCTCACGGGCGTCGACGCGCTCCTGGAGCAGCTGCTCCACCGCCTCGACGGTGAGGCCGAGGCTGGGCAGGCGCTTGGCCTTGACCTCGTCCTGGAAGTCACTGGGGCTCCCCTGGAGCAGGCCGAGGGTTGGGCCCAGCAGGCGCAGGCCGGCGATGGCCGTGGCGACCACCGGGCCGCCGCGCTTCTTCGCCTTCTTGTGGTTGGAGAAGCGGTTGATCGCTCTGGCCAACTCGAAGGCGTGCGAGAGGGCCTTGGAGGTGTTGAAGTCGTCGTCGAGGGACTCGTAGATGCGGTCCTTCACCCGATCGCCCAGCTCCAGGACGGTGAGCGCCTCCTTGCCCAGGTCTTGCGCCACCTTGGCGGCGGGCTCGTCTCCGCCCATCTGCTCGGCGACCTCGATCGCCTCATACAGGCGCGCGAGCATCGCCAGCGCCTCGGGGAGCGCCTCGTCCCCCCAGGGGAGGGGGGAGCGGTAGTGGGCCTGCAGGTAGTACAGGCGCATCGCCTCGGCGGGGTACAGGGCCAGCGCGTCCTGGATGTCGAAGACGTTGCCCAGGCTCTTGCCCATCTTCTCGCCGGACTTCATGGTGAGGAGGCCGTTGTGCATCCACCAGCGGGCGTAGGCCTTGCCGGTGGCGCCCTCGGACTGGGCGATCTCGTTCTCGTGGTGGGGGAAGACCAGGTCCAGCCCGCCGCCGTGGATGTCGAAGGTCTCGCCGAGGTGCTTGATGCTCATCGCGGAGCACTCGATGTGCCAGCCGGGGCGGCCGGGGCCCCAGGGGCTGTCCCACGAGGGCTCGCCGGGCTTGGCCGCCTTCCAGAGGGCGAAGTCGGCGGAGGCGCGCTTGTCGCCCTCCACCAGGTCGCCGCGCAGCTCATCCACCCGCTGCCCCGAGAGCTTGCCGTAGGCGGGGAAGGACGCGACCGAGTACCACACGGTGCCGTCGCTGCCGGGGTAGGCCTTGCCCTGATCGACCAAGCTCTGCACCAGCGCGAGGATCTCGGGGATGTTCTCGCTCACCCGGGGCTCGTGATCGGGGACCGCGAGGCCGAGGGCCTCGGCGTCCTGCCGGAAGGCGTCGATGAAGCGCTCCGCCAGCGCCACCGGCTCCTCGCCGCGCTCGTTGGCGCGCGCGATGATCTTGTCGTCCACGTCGGTGTAGTTGCGGACGTAGTCCACCTGCCAGCCCCTGTGGCGGAGGTAGCGGGAGAAGGCGTCGAACACCACCATCGAGCGGGCGTGCCCGACGTGGGCGCGGTCGTAGACCGTGGGACCGCAGACGTACATCCCCACCTTGCCGGGCTGGATGGGCTCGAAGGGCGAGACCTGGCGGGTGAGGGTGTTGTAGAGCTGAATCGGCTGAGCCATAGGGGCGCTCCTGTAGGAAGTGCCGGATATTCACACCGACGGGGGCATCGTCAAGGTGCGGAGCCGTTGAGCCCGTCGGGTGTGCGCCGTGGTAGGCCGGAGGCGCGGCACGGGGTTTGCCCCTCGCAGAGACAGCATTATAGCCTATCTAGCCCGCTCTCACAACAGGAGAACTGCGCTTGCTGCTGCTAATCGCGACGCTCCGAGAGGGCGGCAGGGCTGGGCTCCTCGGGTGGGCGGCGGCCACCGGGATCACCGCGCTGGCGACGGGGATCGCGCTGCTGTGGGGCGCCGCGCCCGCTCCGGGGACCTGGGTGGCCCTGGTGGGGCTGGGCGCTGTGACGGTGCAGGCGCTGGCGATCCCGGTGGGCCTGGGGGCGCTGGTCTCGGAGGGGCTCCGCAGGATCGCCGTGCAGGGGGCCCTGCTGGGGCTCTGCAGCGTAGGTCGGGGGGGGCGCGCGTGGATCCCTGGGGCGCTGGCGCTGGGGGGCGCTGCGGGGCTGCTGACCCTCTGCGTCACCGTGTGGGCAGGGCCCGCCGCGGAGCGGGCCGTGGTGACCGCGGTCGAGGAGGGGGTCGAGCGCTCGGCGCTCCGGGTGGGGCAGCCCCTGGTGGCGGAGGGGTGGGTGGTGGGGCTGGAGCCCGACGGCGGGGTGTTCCTGGGGGGCGAGGGGGTGGTCGGCGCGGCGCGATCTGCGGCGGTGGTGCGAGGTGCGGAGGGGGTGGCCCTGGTGCTGGGGCCAGGCTGCGCTGAGGGGCCGGAGGGAACGGTCTGCTGGGAGCGCTGGGAGCACCCCCTCGCGCCGAGGGGGCGCAGGCGCGAGCTGCGTGAGCGGGGGCTCTTGGAGCTTGCGCAGGTCGCCGCCAGGACCGAGGCCGCGGGAGGCGACGCCGCCTACGAGTGGGCGGTGCTCTACAAGCGCCTGCTGCACCCGCTCTCCGTCGCGTTGCTGCCCCTGGCGCTGGTCCCCGGCGCCCTGTCGCCGCGGAGCTGGGCCAGGCTGGGGCTGGTGGGCTTGGGGTGGCTGGTGGCGGTGCGGCTGGGGGATCACCTCGCGCTGAGCTGGGGCGCCTGGACCGCCTGGGCTGGGACCTGGTGGATCGCCGGGTGGGCCGCGGTGGGCTGGGCCCGCTGGAGGGGCCGGTGATCCCGGTGCTGCGCTGGCTGGGGTGGGACGTGGCCAGGGCGCTGGGGGCCCTGGCGCTGGGCCTGCTGGGGGTGGCCCTGGCGGTGGACGGGGTGGAGCGGGGGGCGCAGGCGCTGGCGCTGGCCCCAGAGCGCCTGGGGGTCGGGCTGCCGGTGCTGGGCGCCCTCGCGGGGGTTTGGGTGGGTGGGGAGTGGCGGCGGACCGGGCGGTGGACCGCTTGGGCGCTCACGGGGCGCTCGCCTGGGTGGCTGGTGTGGGGGACTGGCGCCTGGGGGAGCCTGTGGGCTGCCCTGCTGGTCGGCGCGCTGTGGGGTGCCGCTGGGGCGGTAGAGGAGGGGCCGCTGCCCTGGGGGGAGGTCTCCGTGGGGCTGTGGGTGCGGGCGGATCACCTGGACGTCAGCGCCGCCGAGGGGCTGGTGATCGCGCGGGTGGAGGGGGGCGCGGTGGTGGAGCGGATCCGGGCGCCGCGCGCCTCCTGGGCGGGGGACTGGCGCGGGGGCGCCGGGGAGCCGCTGGACCTGCCCTCCCCTCCGGCCCTGAGCGCGATCCGCGCCCTGCGGCCCGGTGCTCCCGGAGGGGTGCTGGCGCGCGCCCCCGCCTCGTCGGGGCGCACCGCGTGGCTGTGGGACCTAGCGAGCCTCCCTCTGGCCACAGGGGGCCTGGCGGCTGCGGGGATGGCGGCTCGAGGTGGTGGCGCCGCGCTGGTGCTGGTGGGCGCCGGCCTGTGGCGGCTGGTCGGGGTGGGGGTCTGGGGCGCGGTGGCGGAGGGGCGCTGGCCCTGGTGGCAGGCCGCGCTCTTGGTGGGCGGAACCCTGCTGATCGGGGTGGCCGCGGCGGTGCGGTGTGGGGGCCGTTCTGGGGCCTAGACCCACGCGATGTGGAGTAAGGGGCCACCGCCTGATCATCAGACCGCTGGAGTGCGCCGCGTGACCCGACCGCGCCAGCCCAAGCATGTGAGAAGCTTTCGTCCGCGATTGGGACCGTACAAACAGAGTCATCCGGCGCGACCGCGGCTGCCGCGCGACGCGTTGCTTGCACGGCCGGTCGAACGGCGATCATGCTCGCGCCATGAGCAGCCGATATACCGAGCGAGAACGTGCGGTTCGCGAGCGCGTCAGCCGCATCGCCCCGCCCTAGGTGAGCGGGAGCGCAGGCTCTACGCGGCGAATGATGCCATCCAGTTCGGCTTTGGAGGCTTGGCCGCGGTCCAGCGCGCCACTGGGCTCTCGAAGAACACGCTGAAGCGCGGGATCGCTGAGCTCAACGATCTGGAGCGGCTCGCGCCGCCTGAGGGGCGACAGCGAAGACAAGGCGCGGGCCCGACGCGGCTCACCGACAAGGACCCAGGCCTGCGGCCAGCGCTCGCGACGTTGGTGGAATCGTCCACGCATGGCGACCCGATGCGTCCGCTGCTTCACACGTCGAAGAGCACTCAGAAGCTGGCTGAGGAGCTGACGGCAGCGGGCCACCCGGTCAGCGCCGACACCGTGCTCCGCCTCCTCCGAGAGATGGGCCTCACGACGCAGAAGACCCGCTAGCGCCTCTCTGGATCGAAGCACGAGGATCGGGACGCGCAGTTTCGGCGGGGTGCGGATCGGGCGCTGCTACGTCCAGGCAGCCCCATGATAGTTGGTGTCGATTAGACGAGGAATAAAGGATATTCCGAGCGCACGGTGTTGCCAAATCGAAGCACCGGGATCCTACTCTCAGAGGGAGGTGGTGATGAGCGACTTCGTCTCTGTGCAAGTGCCCGCCGAGCTGGCTGAAGCGGTGCAGGCGATCGCAGCGGTGGTCGCGCAGGTCAAGGAGGCCGCGAGGCGTCGAGAGGAGGATTTTCGTTCGAGTGAGGGGGCGTTGGGCGCGAAGGTGTCGGAGCTTGAGAGCGAAGCGCGGACGCTGATGCTGTCGGAACTGGACGAGACGGCGCCGCGCATCGTGGTGGAAGGGGAGACCTAGTGCGGCCGCCCCGAAATTCGTGAACAGGGTTGAGGCCGCTCCAGGCCGCGCTGGACCTGGGGAGGTCGCCGGGGCGGGCCGGA
>JAFGVK010000226.1 GCA_016938035.1 Deltaproteobacteria bacterium
ACGTGCTTTTTACGGTTGTCCGGTGCGATTGGCAAGCCTTCTGCCCAACTTTTGTTGTCAGAATCTCGGGATGAACCCGCCTGTTCGGGGAATCTGCTGGCCCCCGTCTCTCGCGCGGCGCGCGCATCGGGTCGCGGTCTCGGAGAAAAGGGACTGTTAGCCCTCGGTAATTTCGTTGCTTGTGCGAACCGTGACACACGGAGCCCCCGATTCGCTCGTGGAATCGGGGGCCTTGTGTCGCCGGTATCCGGCAGCTCTTGTCTCCGCCCATGGACCTAGCACGAGTCATGCCATGATCCGGAGCATATTGAAAACGAGCGTTGAAAGGTCTTGAGCCCCCGGTATACCGAAGGTCCTGGGGCGCGCGGGGCGAGAACCGCGACATTTCTGTCGGTGGGGCGCGACAGGGGGGCCGGCGGCCGCCGACGGTGGGGCGAGCGCGGCGTTGAGCGCGGTGGATTGATGTCAATATAGCCAATGTTCAACCGGCATATATTCGCTTGTATCGGGTGCAGGCGCGCCCTCTCGCAGGGTGAGACATCTGTGTCGCGGTGGGGGAGACTCGCCGCCATCGGACACCCCCCCCTTGCGGCGGGAGGCCCCTCGGTGCACAATGCCCCTGATGTGGAGGTCGCCCGGATGTTCGCCTCTCGGCCCATCGTCGCGCTGATGGCGGCGCTCGCTCTCGCTGGTTGCAGCACCACGGAAATACTCGAGTACGAGCAGGCTCAACTGGAGCTGAGCTCGGACGCGCTGGAATTTGGTGATCTGGCGGGTGGCGCCGCGATCAGCAAGACGGTCCTGCTCACCAACGGGGGGGGAGTCAACCTCGGCGTGGTGTCGCTGGAGCTCGCGAGCGCGCTGGAACCCACGCGGGGTACGCTGGGGGCCTTCGAGATCACTTGGGATCTGTCAGAGCTCACCTCTCCTCACCAGACGCTCGGCGAGACCACCCGTGAGGTGGAGGTCTCCCCCGACACCGCGGGAGACCCCGGAGGTGGCGATGACCCGTCAGACACCGCTGGTGACACCGGGCTGGAGCCCGATCCTGAGGAGCCTGTGGAATTCGCGGTGGTGCTCCCCCCTGGCGGCAGCCTCCCGGTCCACATCCGCTACACGCCGCAGCAGGCGGCCGACAACTTCGACGCCCTGATCGTCACCACGGGCGAGGAGGACTACACCGAGCGGAAGGACGTGCCGCTGATCGATCGCGTCTATCGCGACGTGGACACTCAGTGGAGGATGGTCTACCTGCACGGCACCGGCTCTGAGGTGATTGCCAACGCCATCGTCACCCCTCGCCAGGTGGACATGGGCTACGTCTGGCCAGGGCAGGAGGAGCGGCGCTTCGTCTCAATCCACAACGCGGGCGACGGGCCGCTCACCGTCGTCGACGTGGAGACGCGCCCGGACCACTGCTCCGAGGGCTTCTCTATCGTTCACCGGCCTGAGGCCGGCGCGATCATCGAGGGGCGCACCGCCTCGCTGCTAGAGGTGAGCTACTCTCCTCCCAACGACTCGGTGCCCCGAGCCGAGTGCCGGGTGATCGTCCGCACCGACGACCCGGACACCGCGGAGATCGAGGCGGTCTTCCGCGCCAACTCTGGGGACATCATCGCCAACTCCTGCCCCACGGTGCAGGTCCACGCTCCAGATGCCGGCGCGCTGCACCAGGGCTGGGGCGCTATCCCGCTGGAGCTGACGGTCTTCGATCCCGATCAGCCCGCCTCTACCCTCTCCTGCCTGGTCCGCTCCGCGGTGCAGATCGAGGCGGCCTTGGCGGACTGCACCCCGGACAGCGCCTCGGGTCACCTGTGGGTGGACGTGCCCATCGACGAATTCCTGTCTCAGGGGCCGGAGGTGCTCGTGGTGCAGGTGACCGACGCCTCCAACTGCACCAGGCTCGCCTCGGTGCCGGTGATGATCAACCAGCGCTGGCCCGCCGATGACAACGACGGGGACGGCTTCTCGGCCACAGACCCCGTCCACCCTGACTGCGACGACGCCGACGTGCACACCTACCCGCTGGCAGCGGAGATCCACGACGGGCGCGACAACGACTGTGACCTGCGCATCGACGAGGGCACCGACGGCTCGGACGATGACGGGGACGGGCAGAGCGAGGTGGGGGGAGACTGCGATGACGCGAACCCCCAGACCTATCGCGGCGCGCCCGAGCTTCGCGACAGGGCCGACAACGACTGTGACGGGCTGATCGACGAGCACACCACCGGCTATGACGACGATGGCGACGGCTTCTCGGAGCTTGAGCTGGACTGCGACGACGCGGACCCGGCGCTCAACCCGTCCGCCTCAGAGATCTGCGACGACGGGATCGACAACAACTGTAACGGCCTCCGAGACGCGCAAGAGCCCTGTGTCTCTACCACCACCGCGCCCAGCATCGTCGGCAGGATCCAGCTCACCCGCACCGCCATCGAGGAGGGGGGTACGGTGGGGCTGTCGGTGCTCGCCTATGACGGGGATGGCGACGAGCTGACGCACAAGTGGGAGGTCAAGGACGGCGAGGGGACCGTCGACGACCCGCACGCCGCCTCGATCCTCTGGACGGCGCCGGATCGCATCCCCGCGGGCTACGAGGGCTACGTCTACCGGCTCTACTACATGGGCGAGGACCCCGACCAGAACCAGGTGTGGGACTTCGCCGAGGTGTGGGTGTATCCCAGGGGCACGCTGAACCGGTCCATCCTGCTGCGGGTCCAGCAGGGGGGGTGCTCCATGCTCCCGGTCGCTCCGCTCAGCGGCGGGCTGGTAGGGCTGGGCTTGCTGCTCCTCGCGGGGCGGCGCCGCAGGCGCTAGGGGGGCCCGCGTCACGGGGGGGCGCTGGTCAATCAGCCGGACAGTCTCACAGGAAGCGCTTCATCCTTCCACGGGAACCGTCAGATGAAGTCACTCGTCGACGCCTCCAGACGGTGAGCGGGCGCAGAGTCGCTAGGCATATCGGCGTGTGACCGCCGTTCCCTGGGGAGGACGCGTACATTGGCGCGCAACGAGCGTAAGAACAAGGACACGCGTCCAGAGGCCAGCGGATCGGTGCCCCGGTGTGGCGTCGCCCGGTGTGGCGCCTCGTATAGGGCGCCTGTGCCTCGTGTGGCTAGGTCCTTGCTTCAGGGCCGCAGCGTGTCCTAGGGGGAGGCACCCGGTGGGAGGTGCCCTGCGCAACGGCGCACGCCAGCGAGTGGTCCGCGCCGACCGCCTTCGCTGCGTGCTGGTGCCCGCGCCCCCCGCTGCCCTCCGCTGCTCCTTGTGCCAACGGCCTCCCGGCTCGGGGTGTGCTGGACCGCGCCCCGAGGTCTCCGGTGGATGGACCGGAGGTTGGGAGGGCTACGTCCATGGCGCCGCCACCGAGCCGAGGGCAGTCCGGGGCTGCGCCAGCGCGCGCAGGGGGCTCGCCAGCGGAGGGGCAGCACAGCCCTAGCGCGGCGCCAGCATCGCCACCGCGACCGCTGCGGCGGTGTCCGCCCGGAAGACCCAGGCGCCGATCCCCATGGGGGTGAAGCCACGCTCGAGGGTCAGGGCCAGCTCTCCCTCTTCGAAGCCCCCCTCTGGTCCGATCAGCACCGCCGCCGGTCCGGCGGCCTGCTCCGCGGCGTCGGACCCCGGCAGTGCGATCCAGCGCGCGGTGTCCTGTGGCAACAGCTCAAGCGCGTCCCAGAGGGGGAGCAACCCGGTCACGGCGGGGACATCCGCCCGCCCGCACTGCTTGGCGGCGGCGAGGGCGATGCGCTCCCAGCGGTCCACCTTGTCCCCCTTGGCGACCGAGCGTCGGGTCAGCACCGGGTGGATGTGGGTGGCGCCGGCCTCGGTCACCATACGGACGGCGCTGTCCATCGCGGCGGCCTTGGTCAGCGACAGCAGCACGTGGAGCCGCTGCGCCGGACGTGCCTGCCTCGGCGGAGCGGTCGCCACCACAGCGCCGTCCTGTAACAGGGTGGCCTCCACCTGCGCGCCTGCTCCGTCCAGGAGCACCAGCGGCGTGCCGGGTGCGAGGCGCATCACCGCGGCGTGGTGACGCTCCCGCTCCGCGAGCACAGCCCGCTCCCCGAGCGAGGGCAGCGGCGGTGCGAGGAACAGCCGCCTCACTCGGCTCGATACCACAGGCACACCCACTCGCCGTCCAGCCGGCGCTCCTCAAGCTTCAGGGCACGGTCGAAGGCGCCGCGCACCAGGTGCTCGCGGTCGGCGAGGATGCCGGCGAGGACGAGCCAGCGCCCGGTGAGGCGCAGCAGGTCGTCGCGCATGCTCAGCAGGGCCTCCGCGAACAGGTTGGCCAGCACCAGGTCCGCCGGCTCGGTGAGGGACGCGATCGGATCGCCGGTGAAGCGCACGTCGAGGTCGTTGCGGGCCGCGTTGGCGATCGCGTCGCGCACCGCGTCCTCGTCGTTGTCGATGCCCCAGGCCCGCTTGCCCAGGCGTGCGGCGGCGAGCGCCAGCACCCCCGAGCCGCTCCCCACGTCGAGCACGGTCTGCACCTGCGGCGCGATGGCGACGAGCCCCTCCAGAGCACCCCTCGTGGTGGGGTGCCGCCCTGTGCCGAAGCCCTGACCTGGCTCGATGATGACCGCGTGAGCCGGTACCTCCTCCCACGGCGGGGCGATGATCACCTCGCCGACGGTGAGCACCTCGAAGCCGGCGCGCCACGCCTGCTCCCAGTCCGTCTCGGCCACCGCACTCCAGGTGGGCTCGCCTCTCCCCGCGCGCTGCAGGGCCGCGTCGATGGGGGCCTGCTGGGGGTCCTCGAACCAGGCGCGGAGCAGCGCCCTGGGGGGGAGCGGAGCGTCGGGGCCAGTGTCCCAGGGCTGGCGGTAGGGAGGGGTCTCGCCGGGGAGGAAGTCCTCTTGGAGGCCGGCGGCGCCCAGCTGGTGGAGCAGGGCTGAGGTGGCGGGGAGCTCGCCTCGGGGCACGATCAGGGTCAGCTCTGCCCAGGTCATTGGGCCTCCGGGGGAAGGGGGAGGGCGGGGAGCAGCGCGACGCCCTCCCGGTGCGCGGTGATCACCGCGTCCAGTGCCCGTAGCCCGTGGGTGATCTGGATGAAGTCGTCCTGCTCTGGCAGGCGCAAGAACATGGTTGGGGTGCCCCTGACCCCCGCGTTCATTCCATCCGTGGCGTCCCGGAGCACCGCCGCGGCGGTAGCGGGCAGGTCCACACAGGACTGGAAGGCCCCCAGGTCCAGCCCGGCCTGTGAGGCCATGGTGTTCAGGTCCTCCGGCTGGAAGTAGCCGGGGTTCGCGTAGAGGAGGCGTGCGAGGTCGTGGAAGCGCCCCTGCTGGTGAGCGCACCAGGCGGCGGCGGCGGCGCGGCAGCGGTCCTCCGTGCCGCGATCTGCGGGGATCAGCGGGTTGCACTTGCCGGTGAGGGGGAACACCCGGTAGCGCACCTGCACCTCCGGGTGATGAGCCACGAAGGAGGGGAGATCGTGGAAAGCGTGGGCGCAGTGCGGGCACTGGTAGTCCGCGAATTCGAGCACCAGGTAGGGCGCGTCCGGCGATCCCAGCACCGGCTCCTGCCCCGTGGTCACCACAGGGCCTGCCGGCTGCGCGTAGAGGTGCTGGAGCTCCTCGGGAACGAACTGGTGCCCGTCCGCCGAGGAGGCGCCTGATGCCCCGTGCGCCCTCCACCCCAAGGCGCCGGTGACGAGGGTGGTGAGAAACAGGAGGGTCAGCCCGGTCATCGGTGCGGATCTCGCGAGCCCTGGGAGGTCCTGGAGCGCCCCGCGCCCCTGCCGTGCCAGCCCGGCGAAGCCCGCGAGCAGCAGGATGAGGTTCCCCGCGTACATCGACGCACAGAAGATGCAGACCGCCCCCACGCTGAACATCACCCCGGAGAGGGCCACTGAGTAGGCCACAGAGAAGATCGAGAACAGCGCCAGCAGCTGGTAGAAGCGGGTCTCTCGCCGCTGCGGGAGCAAGGCCACCAGCGCGAGCGCTAGGTAGAAGGACAGGCCGATGAGGGACACCGGCAGCCCAAACAGCTCAGAGGCGGGGGAGCTGTTGATCGCGTCGCAGTTGAAGGTGGCGCTGACGGAGCAGAGCGAGCCCTCGGTGGCGTCCGCCAGCTTGCGGCTGAAGAGGTAGCCCCCCGAGGCCCCCGCGAGCAGGGCGGTGGTGACGATCCCGGTCCTGGGCATCAGCGCGGTCAGCACCGCCGCAGACGCGGCGATCAGGCTGACGATGCCGCCGAGCACGGCGACCTCTGTGCCGGAGAGCAGCGTGCCCAGGCCGAGCAGCGCGAAGGCGCCGCCCAGGGCGAGCAGCGCGGCGTGTGGCAGGCGATCGGGACGACGGGTCGGTTCAGAGCTCATTCTCGATCTCTCGACATCTCACGCTGGGCGTCGCGCTCCTTGATGGCCTGCCGCTTGTCGTGGCTCTTGCGGCCGCGGGCGAGGGCGATCTCCAGCTTGATCTTGGATCCTTTGAGGTAGAGGCGCAGCGGGACCACGGTCATGCCCTTCTCTGCGGTGCCGCGCTTCAGCTTGAGCAGCTCGCTCCGGTTCAGGAGCAGCTTCCGCTGCCGGGTGGGGTCGTGGTTCTCGCGGTTGGCCCAGGGGTAGGGAGAGATGTGGCAGCCCACCAGGAAGGCCTCGCGCCCATCGAGGCGGACAAAGGCCTCCTTGAGGTTGCCGCGGCCTCCGCGCAGGCTCTTCACCTCGGAGCCCAGCAGCGCCAGCCCCGCCTCAAACCGGTCCACGATCTCGTACTCGTGACGCGCGGCCCGGTTGACGACCAGATCCCGGTCTCCAGAGACCTTGCTCGGTGTGTTGGCCAATGCGCCCCCATGGAAAGTGGCCTCCCCTAACGTGTTCGTCGAAGGCGACCCACCAAGCGCATCGTTCCGTTCGGCACACCCCCGCGGGCCTCGCCTCTCGGCCGCTCCTGGCGGCGGTCGGAGGGGCGATCGCGCGCGGCGGCGCACGGCGAGGGGCCTCGACCCTGGCGGCCTCCTCGCGGGACTGATCCTCTGGGGGCGCGCGGCCTGTCGGCCCGCGCGAGCGCTGGTGCGCCTCCGGGCCAGGGCGCTGAGGGGCGCTCGCGTCCTCCTCCGCTCGCCGTCAGCCAGGAACCTCGGCCAAGAGCAGGCGCCTTCACATCGCAAACGACGATAGGAGGCTGCTTCTGGTGCTCGTGGCGCCGACCGCCAGGG
>JAFGVK010000227.1 GCA_016938035.1 Deltaproteobacteria bacterium
CCCTGGCGGTCGGCGCCACGAGCACCAGAAGCAGCCTCCTATCGTCGTTTGCGATGTGAAGGCGCCTGCTCTTGGCCGAGGTTCCTGCCAGAGCATCACCCCTTGGCCAAGGCCTGTCCGTGTGGCGCTGCAGGGCAGCTCCCGACCGGATCACGTCACGAACAGGCGTAGGTCTGCCCGTCGTTGCAGCTCGCGGTGCACTCGCCGCGGTCATAGGAGAGGTCACAGGAGAAGGAGCCGTCCCTGTAGGTGCCGCTGCCGTCTCCCAGGTAGTCCACCGTGTAGTCCCAGGAGGCGCCGCCGGAGATGTCGTAGGCGGTGTGCTGCGTCCCGTCGAGGAAGCTCTCTGTGAAGCCGGACGCCTCGCTGTCGCTGGCCTGGTAGCTCCAGTCGGAGCGCGAGTAGCCGTCCGCGTCTCCCTCGATGTCCGCCACCTGGGACCACCCGGCGCCGGCCTGCGTCACCTCCTGGGTCCAGGTGCCGTCCGGACGGACCAGCCCCTCGGTGACCTGCCCGCCGTCCGAGTAGTCGAGGGTCTCGGTGTAGTCGAAGCCCGCGGCGGTGTAGGTGCCCTCCGTGATGGCGTCCACCGCGTCGTAGTGGAGGATCTGGGTCTCCTCACACCCCACGCGCTGGGTGCGCACACCGACCTGCCACGCGTCCCCCTGGACGTCCTCGGTGACCATGTCGAAGGCCACGTCCAGATCCCCGTTGCGGTTGGCGTAGCCGTAGCCGTCGGCGGAGCTGGACACCCGCCAGTGCTCGGGGGCGTAGGTCAGGGTGTACGAGAAGTCGCCGGTGACGAAATCGTACTCACCGCCGACCTTGGCCTTGAGCAGGCCGTCGGGGTCGTAGCCCCAGTCGCCGTCGCCGCCGCCCTCCAGGAGGTGCTGGGTGAGATCCCCCGACCACTTGCTGAGCTTCACATCGCAGGAGCGATCCTTGATGAAGAAGCCGCCGGTTGCCCTGGCGTCCAGCGAGGAGCAGCCGCCGAGGAGCATGGAGAGGATGAGGGCAAGGCGCATGAGGACCTCCGTCTGCCCCTCTTTGCCGAGCGCTTCCCCCCTGTCAACCCCGCCACCACGACGGCGCGGCCTCCCACGCACTGAGCAGCCCGTCCGCCTGCGCCTCCACCGTGAAGCCGCGCTCGCTGAGGCGCGCCCTCCCCCGCGCGCCCCTCCGCTGTCGCTCCGCTGGGTGGGACTCGGCCTCGCGCAAGGCGCGCCGCAGAGCGGCGGGGTCCTCGGGGGGGATCAGCCAACCGACCTCCTCGTCCACCAGCTCCGGGATGCCCGACACCGCCGTGCTGATCACCGGGAGCCCCGCCGCCATGGCCTCCATCAGCGCCACAGGGATCCCGTCTCGATCTCCGTCCGCCGCCACCCTGGCCGGCAAGACAAACAGGTGGGCGGCAGCCAGCAGCCCGGGCACCGTCGAGGGGGGGGCGGGCCCACCGACCACCCGCTCCCCCAGCGCCAGACCAGCGGGCACGTCCGACACCAGCCGCAGGCGCGCGGAGGGCACCGCGGAGAGCGCGTCGAGGAGCAGATCCCACCCCTTCTTGGGGGTCCAGCGGCCCACGCCGATCAGCGCCAGCGGCCCAGCGACCCCCGGCCTCGCCAGGGGCGCCTCCCCCAGCGGGACGCCGCAGCGGACCACCTGGGAGGAGAGCCGGTAGCGGTCCCGGATCCACAGCCTGTGGTGCTCCGCGATCACCACCGCCGGGCTCGCCTCAGCGAGCACCTCCTGCAGCGCGGGGCGGGGCTTGAAGAGGTCCGCGGCGTGCACCGTCACGGAGTAGGGGCGCCCCGCGATCCTGGCCGCACCCCGCGCCCACTCGGCTGCCTCCCCGGCGAAATGGGCGTGCAGGCGATCGAAGCCCCTGGCCAGGGACGCCACCCACAGGGCCCTCGCGGCGGCCTTGGCCCCGAGCTGGTCGCGCAGCCAGCGAGCGGTCTGAGGGTCCGCCCCCACCCCCCACAGGGCGGGACCGGGGAGGCACCGCGCCGCGTCCAGACCGCGCGGGGGCCTGTGTACCACCACCTGGGGGAGCTGGTCCTGGAGGGCCCCGTCGGGCCGCGCCCCCAGCGCCACCACCTCCACCTCCACCCCGCGGCGCAGCAGCTCCCCGATCTCCCGGTAGACGAAGGTCTCTGAGAGCGTGGGGTAGTAACGAAGCAGGTAGAGGACCCTCACCCCAGCCCCTCGACGAAGGCCTCTAGCGCTGCGGCGCGGTCGGCCCAGGTCCGCAGCGGGGCGGCGGCCAGCAGCCTGGCGCGGAGCGTCTCTTCACCGCACACCTCCTCGATCGCCCGCGCCAGATCGTCGGCGTCACCGGCCCTGTAGGGGTGAAAGGCCCCAGGGGCGGCGTCCCTCAGCGAGGGGAGATCCGCCCCCACCACCGGCACGCCGCTCGCGAGGTAATCCCACAGCTTGAGGGGCGAGGTGAGCCGCTCCCCAAACAGCCCTGGCGAGAGCGGGAGCGCCAAGGCGCGAAAGGCCGCGAGGCGATCCGGCACCTCCCGGTGAGGGATCGGCCCCTCCACAGACAGGCGCCCCCCCGAGAGCGCCATCAGCTCCCTCACCCGCGGATCGCTGCCCGAGGGCCCAACCATCACCAGCGGCTCCGAGATCCTCCGCGCCGCCAGAGCCAGCTCCCGCACCCCCTTGCTCTCCAGCGCGCTCCCGACATAGCCCACGCCCACCCCAGGCCCGACAGGGCGCCGCACCCTGCTGGGGTGCGTGGCGTTGTGGAGGGCGATCGCCGGCGGGAGCTGGTGGACACGCGCGAGCAGCTCGAGTGTCCCTGGGGCGTTGGCGACCACCCCCCGCGCGCCCCGCAGCACCCTCGCCTCCAGCGCCCTGATCCCCTCGGCAGGTGCTCCGACTTCCAAGGCTTGAAGCGAGTCAACCTCGTGCACCTCTAGGATCAGCCTGAGGTGCCCCCCCGTCCAGCGGAGGGCCTGATCGGCGTAGCGCTTGGAGCGCGCCAGCACCACCCCCCTCCCCCTGGTCCTGGCGACCCAGGCCAGGAACACCAGCCGGAAGGCCACCGAGGCCGCTGTTCCCCCCCGCGGGAGCAGGCGCAGGCGCAGGCCCTCCACCGGCTCAAGGCCCACCGACGCGAGCACCTCCCGCGTTGAGGTGGGCCCCACGGGGTTGATCGCGAGCTCTACCCTGTGCCCGCGCGAGGCCATCGCGTGGGCCGCGTTCAGCACCTGGATCGTCTGCGCCCGCACCGAGGGGGCGGACGGACGGTAGAGCCAGAACCAGTCGCGCGCCATACCACCTCCGCGAGGCCAGCATATGCGCGCCAGCGGGCCCGCGCACCGCCCGGCGCGCCCCGACACCTCGACGACCGCCCGGTGAGGACGTACACTGCGCCCCTCACGGAGCGCCAATGTCCAGAATTTCCGCCGCCAGCCTCGCCCTGATCCTCGCCGCATGCCCCAAGGCGGAGGCGCCTCAGCCGCTGCCTCAGGGGCCCTCGATCCGCTATCCTGTCGCCGCGCGCGGCGACGTGGTGGACGACTACCACGGCACCTCCGTCCCCGACCCCTACCGCTGGATGGAGGACCCCGACGCCCCCGAGACCGTGGCGTGGGTCCAGGCCGAGAACGAGCTCTCCTCAGCGTGGATCGGGGCGGTGCCCCAGCGCCAGGCGCTCCGCGATCGGCTGGAGGCCCTGTGGAACCACGAGCGCTACTCCGTGCCCTTTGAGCGGGGTGGCAAGGTCTTCTACCTGCGCAACGACGGGCTCCAGAACCAGTCCGTGCTCTTCGTCGCCGACGGCCTGGAGGCAGAGGCCCGGGCGCTGCTGGACCCCAACACCCTCTCTGAGGACGGCACCGTGGCCCTCGCTGGCCTGTCGGTCAGCAGGGACGGGGCCCACCTCGCCTATGGGGTGTCGGACGGCGGCTCGGACTGGATCACCTGGCGGGTGAGGGACATCGCCACCGGGCAGGACACCGACGATCTGCTCGAGTGGACCAAGTTCACCGACGCTACCTGGGACGCCGCGGGCGAGGGCCTCTACTACGCCCGCTACCCGCAGCCCGAGAACGCCCTCGAAGACGCCAACCGCTTCCACAAGCTCTACTACCACCGGCTCGGCACCCCTCAGGCAGACGACCTGCTGGTGCTCGACAACCCCGAGGCCCCGGACTGGTTCTACGAGGCGCAGCTCACCCACAACGGCGCCTGGCTGGTCGCTGGCATGTCGCGCTCCACCGAAGAGAAGAACCTGGTGTGGATCCGCCCCGCAGGCGACGAGAGCGCTCCCTGGACCCACCTGGTGGACACCTGGACCGCTGAGTACCGGCTGGTGGGCATGGCGGAGGACGCGCTGATCTTCAAGACCACCGCCGACGCGCCGCTGGGCAGGGTGGTCGCTGTGAACCCCAGCGATCCATCCGTCTGGACCGAGCTGATCCCCGAAGGGGAGAGCGTGATCGAGAGCGCCTCGCTGGTGGGAGATCAGCTCATCGTCAGCTACCTACAGGACGCCCACACCGCGGTGCGCCGCTACGGGCTGGACGGCACCCCCCTCGGCGAGGTGGCGCTCCCGGGCCTGGGCACCGCCGAGGGCTTCGACGGCGACCCGGACAAGACCAGGACCTTCTACACCTACTCGGACTTCACCACCCCAGGGACTGTGTTCCAGTACGACCTGGCCTCCGGAGCCTCCTCGGTTTACCGCACGACGAAGGTGGACTTTGACGGGACCCCTTATGTGACGGATCAGGTCTTCTTCACCTCGAAGGACGGGACGCAGGTCCCGATGTTCGTGGTCCACCGCGAGGACATCGCCCTCGACGGGACCAACCCCACCCTGCTCTACGGCTACGGAGGGTTCAACGTCCCCCTCACCCCGAGCTTCTCCCTCCGCAGGCTCCCCTGGCTGGAGCTGGGTGGCGTGTTCGTGGTCGCCAACCTCCGGGGGGGCGGGGAGTACGGCGAGGCCTGGCACGCGGCGGGCACCCTCGACAGAAAGCAGAACGTCTTTGACGACTTTATCGGCGCGGCCGAGTGGCTGATCGCCGAGGGCTACACCCGCCCCGATCGCCTCGCGATCGAGGGCGGATCCAACGGGGGCCTGCTGGTAGGCGCCACGGTGCTGCAGCGGCCCGATCTGTTCGGCGCCGCCCTGCCCGCGGTGGGGGTGATGGACATGCTGCGCTATCACCTGTTCACCATCGGCTGGGCCTGGGCCTCTGACTACGGCACCTCGGACGATCCCGAGCTGTTCAAGACCCTGTACGCCTACTCCCCGGTGCACAACGCCGTGCCGGCCACCTACCCGGCGGTGCTGGTGACCACCGGCGACCACGACGACAGGGTCGTGCCGGCCCACTCCTTCAAGTTCACCGCCGCGCTGCAGGCGGCCCAGCAGGGCCCCGCGCCCATCCTGGCCCGCATCGAGACCAGGGCGGGGCACGGGGCCGGCAAGCCCACCGCGATGCGCCTCGACGAGTACGCCGATCAGCTCGCCTTCCTGGTGCGCGCGCTCCACCTTGACCTCCCCGAAGATCAGCCGCTAGCCGCCGAGTAGCGCCGCGACCAGCCGATCGGTGCCGTGAGCGCCCTCTGCCCAGTCCCGCGCCGCGAGGCCCCGCTCGGGGGACCACCAGGCGCGGATCGCCTCGACAGAGGAGGCCGCGTCGTCGGGATCCGCGAGGATCAGCCCTGCGGGGCCCAGGGCCTCTGGCACCCCGCCCACGGCGCAGCCCACCCCGGCCACCCCCGCCCCCGCAGCCTCGATCAGGGCGAGCCCCAGGCCCTCGGCGCCGCTCCCGTCCTCCCTGGCCCTGGGGAGCAGCAAGACCAGATCTGCCCAGTCGAGCCAGCGGTCCACCAGCCCTCGCGCCACCGCGCCCTCGAAGCGCACCCGCGCGCCCAGGCGTTCGGCCAGGGCCCTCCACGCCCGGAGCGCCGGCCCGTCCCCCACCACCGCCCCCTGCACCCCCGCGGCGGCCACCAGGCGCACGAAGCGCTCGCCCCCTTTGAGGTCGGTGGCGCGCCCCAGATAGAGCCACCGCTCCGGCCGGGGCCCGCGTCGCGCCGCGCCGCGCCGGACCACCACCGGCGCGGGCAACACCCCCGCGGTGGCGCCACGCGCCGCCAGGATCCCCTGCAGGTAGGCGCTCACCGCCCAGTGGCGTCCCCCCCGCAGCACCCGCTCCAGCCCAGCCGGGTCCACCGGGGGTCTGGTGAGGTCCGATCCGTGGAAGACCACGTCGAGCCGCGCCCCGCCCCTCCCTCCCACCAGCCTGGTCGCGACCGGCCAGGTGCTGGCCAGCACCCTGTCCGCGCCCCGCACCGCGCCCCAGGCCGCCGCCGCGGTCCACAGGCCGCCGTGGCGGCCAAAGGAGGGCCCCCGCACCCCGCGCACCGGGTAGGGCAGCCCCTCGCCCAGCCCCGCCCTGGCCCTGGCGAAGACCACCACCTCCTCGCCGGCGCTGTGGAGGCCGGTGGCGAGCCGCTCGGTCCAGCTCGCCACGCCGCCGGAGCGTGGCGGGAAGTCATCGGTGATCAGGACCCAGCGCTGCGCCACATCGCCTCCGCCACCCGCTCCAGCGCCAGGTCCATGCAGGCGTGATCTCCCCGCCAGCACCGCTGCCTCCGGTGCAGCGTGCAGGGGCGGCAGGCGAGCGCGCGCTGCACCACCTCACCCCTGTGCCCGGCGAAGCCGTCGTCGGGGTGGGTGGGCCCGAACAGGGTCACCACAGGCACCCCGCAGGCCGCCGCGAGGTGGGTGAGGCCGGTGTCCCCGCCCACCGCCACCGCCCCGTCCGCCAGGGCCGCGAGGGCTCCGTCAAAGCCCCTCCCCGCGATCACCTCCCCGGCCGGCAGCCCGGCGATCACCGCCTCGGCCATAGACTCCTCCCCTGGCCCTCCCAGGGCCACCACCGGCCCCTCCCACCGCTGCGCCAAGGCCCGGAAGCGCGCCACAGGCCAGCGCTTGATCGGCGAGGCCGCCCCAGGGATGAGGATCAGGGTGTCGCGGCGCCCAGCGGGCAGCTCGAACCAAGGTGGATCCACCGGCAGCACCCCGCAGGCCTCCGCGTAGAGCTGTGTCACCAGGGGGCGGCCCCACCCCAGGCCCAGGAGCCGCAGCCTGCGGGCCACAGGGCGCTTGTCGATGCGGGCCGCGACGGGACGCCCCCCCAGGATCGCCGCGGCCCTCCGGTCCCCCTGCAGGTCGACCAGCCGGCCCTCTGGGAGCGCCCCGCCCCAGGGCACCACCTCCCCCACCCCGGTCATCCGCCGCACCAGCGGCACCCAGGCGGGGTGGGTGACCACCGCGGGCCGGTCCAGCGCCCCCACCACGGCGCCGAGCAGCACCACGTCGCCGAGGGCTGAGCGCCGCAGCAGCACCTCAGCCAAGGGCACGCTCCACCGCGCTGAGCACGTCCCCCACAGGAATATCGAGACAGGCAGGGCGGCCCAGGGCGCAGCGCTGCTTGTAGCAAGGGCGACAGGGCAGCGGCGGCCCCTCCACCCCGACGGCACCGGCGGGCCCGGTCCGGGAGGCGGTGGTCGACCCGTAGACGACCAGCACCGGGACCCCACACGCGGCAGCGAAGTGCGCCGCGCCAGAGTCGTTGGAGACGAAGAGCGCACAGCGGGACAGGGCAGCGGCGAAGTCGGGTAGGCTGAGCCCCACGCGCGCCTCGTGGTTCCCTGCGATCCGCGCCACGGCCTCCTGGTCCCCTGGGCCCCCGTAGAACACCACCGGCCTGGCGAGGCGGTCGGCCAGGGCGGAGTAGCCGGGCCACTCCCGCACCGCACCGCTCACGCTGATCGGGTTGAGCCCGACGTGACCCGCTGGGATGTCGGTGTCAACGACCTCAGAGCGGTATCGTGGCGGCCCCTCCGCCCGTCCTCCCACCGCCGCTGCCAGCCTGGCGTAGGTGTCCGCCTGGTGGACCCCCTCCTCCACCACCTCGGTGAGCAGGGGGCCTCGCCGATCCGCGGCGGTGCCGATCCTCCGGGGCACCGCCCGCGCCTCCCAGGCGGCGCGGAGCGAGGGCGCCATGAGCACCGCGGCGTCCGCCGGGCCCATCGCCCCGGTGGGGAGCACCAGCGCGTCGAGCTCGCGGTACAGCGCGGGCCCCCACCGGGGGGCGTAAATCGTCATCCGAGCGCTCACCGCGCGGATCGCCTGCAGCGCCGGCAGCGCCATCACCCCGTCCCCCAGGTGACTGGGAGCGCGCACCGCGACGTGGAACCTACACATGGGCTATGATGCCTCCTTACCGCTGCATCACCGGAGAGTACATGCACTATAGCCTGAAGGACGTCACAGCATTCCTGCAGCAGGCCGCCAAGGACGGCGCCTCGGAGATCCACTTCAAGGCCCCCAACCGGCCCCGCTTTCGCCAGGACGGGGTGCTGGTCCCCATTGAGGCTGCGGCGCTCACCCCGGCTCAGACCCACCAGATCGCCCAGGTGCTCTGCACCATGGCGGGGATAGAGATCGCGCTGGGGACGGTACAGGATCACGAATTCGGCCTCGGCTTGGCGGGTATCGGACGCTTCAGGGTGCAGCTCTACCGGCAGCGCGGCTCCATCGGGATCGTGCTCCACCGCATGTCGCTCCAGGTGCTCGAGATGAGCGCCCTGGGCGTGCCCAGCTCCTTCGAGGCGGTGATCGATCACCCTGGCCTCACCCTGATCGGCGGGGGGGTCAAGCGCACGGCCCTGATGGCGGCGCTGGTTCAGCGCTTCAACGCGCGCCTGCGCGGGCACGTCGTGGTGCTGGAGAACCCGCTGACCGTCCTGCACCGGGACGCGATGGGCTCCATCGCCCAGCGCGACGTAGGCGTCGATGTGGAGAGCTTCTCCGCCGGGGTCTACGCCGCCGTGCGGCAGCAGGCCGACCTCATCGCGGTGGGCGACGTGCCAGACACCGCTACGGTGGAGGCGGTGATCACCGCGGCAGAGAACGGGATCGGTGTCGTCGCCTGCGTCCCGTCGGTGGGTGTAGACGACATCGTCGATCACTTCCTCAAGCACCTCCACCCCGACTACCGTCCCGGTATGGAGCGGCGCATCGAGCGGGTGCTCCGCGGCGCGGCCTATGTACCAGACGACGGGCAGGTGAGGACCGAGCTGCTGTTTGTCACGGCGCCAGGCGCAGAGGCGCAGGTGGTGCTGCCCAGGGCCGCGGCGCTCGCCAAGCTCAAGGCGTCCACCTAGCTGGGGCGCCGCGCCTCCGCAGGGGGCCCCTCCCTCGGCGGCGCGTTCCCGAGATCGAGGCGCGCTGGACGGCGCGCCAACGAGCCTCTCGAACAAGCTCCGGCGGCGCGCGGAGGTGAAGGGCCTGCGACCGCCCGCTGCCCTCCCACGGACGCGTCGTCACCGGGTCCGTGGGCTGGTGGGGCTACTGGCCCCGCTTCCTTCCCCGCCTGCGCTCGAGCTGCTTCTGCCTGCGCTCCGCCTTCTCGTCCACGGAGAGCTCAGGCTTGGCGAGCCCCTTCCCCCCCATCCCCTCACGGATGGAGCGCTGCATCTCGCGCATCGCATCGGGGTTGCTGATCATGTTTCCCAGGCCGCTCATCATCTGCCGGGCCATCAGGAAGCGCTCGTGCAGCTCGGTGACGTCCTGCACCGAGCGCCCACAGCCCCTGGCGATGCGGGCGAAGCGGGGCCGGCTGAGCAGGTCGGGGTGCTTGCGCTCCTCGCGGGTCATCGACTGGATGATGGCGAGGGTCTTGCTGAGCACCTCGTCATCCATGGCCTCTGGGGGGAGCTGGTCCATCAGCTCGTTGATCATCGGCAGCCGCGCGAAGACCTCGCGGAGGGGGCCCATGCGGCGGATGTTCTTGATCTGCTTGACGAAGTCATCATAGGAGAACTCGCCCTTGAGCATCTTGGCCGCGTCGGCCTCTGCCTCTTCCTTGTCGATGTGCTTCTCGAAGTCCTGCATCAGGCCGACGACATCGCCAAAGCCGAGGATCCGCTGCGCGAGCCCCTCGGGGCGGAACTCCTCCAGGCGGTCCAGCTCCTCGCCCTGGCCGAGGAACTTGATCGGCTTGCCGGTCACTTCCTTGATCGAGAGCGCGGCCCCACCGCGGGCGTCCCCATCGAGCTTGGTTAGGATAAAGCCGGTGAAGTCGAGGCGACGGTCGAACTCCTGCGCGGTGCGCACCGAGTCCTGCCCGATCATCGCGTCGACCACGAAGAAGATGTTCTCGGGGTGGACCGTGGTCTTGATCTGCTCCAGCTCGATCATCAGCTCGTTGTCGATCGCGAGCCGGCCGGCGGTGTCGATGATCACCACGTCGCGCTTCAGGTTGCGGGCCTGGGTCACGGCCATCTTGGAGAGGGTGACCGGGTCCATGCCCTTGATCGAGAAGACGGGCACCCCCAGCTTGCGCCCGACCACCATCAGCTGGTCGATCGCCGCCGGGCGGTAGATGTCCGCCGCGACCAGCAGGGGCTTGTGCCCCTCGGCGAGGAGGCGCTTGGCCAGCTTGCCTGCGGTGGTGGTCTTTCCAGAGCCCTGGAGGCCCACCATCATGACCACCGACGGGTTGCCCTCCAGCGAGAGGGAGGTGTCCACCGGCCCCATCAGGTCCACCATCTCGTCGTAGCAGGACTTGATGAAGTGATCCTGAGGGGTGACCTTGATCTCGCTCCCGTCGGGGAGGGTCAGGGGGACGATCTCACCGAGCGCCTTGGTCTTGACCCGATCCATAAAATCACGGACCACGCCGATCTGCACGTCGGCCTGGATCAGCGAGGTGCGGACCTCGCGCAGCGCCTCGGAGATGTTCTCCTCGGTGAGCTCGGCTTTTCCCTGAAGTTTCAGCCTCGCGTTGCGGAAGCCACGAGTGAGTACGTCGAACATCATCACTCCATCAGCGATCGAGCGGATCGCCCGCGGGGACTGGGGCCCCGAAGAGTTGCGTTGAAGATCAGGTGCCGGTCGAGCCGAAGCCCCCGGCACCGCGCGCGGTGCTGGCCAAGACAGCCACAGGCTGCAAGGACACCGTCGCTACCGGTGCGATGACCAGCTGCGCCACGCGATCGCCCCGCGCTACCTGAAAGGGCTCCTGCCCCAGGTTGACCAGCAGCACCCTCAGCTCACCCCGGTAGTCGGAGTCGATGGTGCCAGGGGCGTTGAGGACGGTGACCCCGTGCCTGAGCGCGAGCCCAGACCTGGGGCGGACCTGCCCCTCGTATCCAGCGGGGATCGCGAGCTGGAGCCCGGTAGCCACCGCCGCCCGCTGTCCAGGGGCGATCAACAGCGACTCCGCGGCGAGCAGATCGAGACCTGCTGCGCCGGGAGTCGCGGCCCTGGGGAGGGGCAGGCCCTCCCCGTGGGGGAGCTGTCGCACCTGCACCCGCACTAGTTGGCCGCGCGGAGAGCTTCCTTGCGAGAGAGACGGATCTTGCCGGCGCGATCCACGTCGATGACGCGGACGAGCACCTCGTCGCCCTCGTGCAGCACGTCGGTCACCTTGTCGACGCGCTCGTCGGCCAGGTGAGAGATGTGAACCAGGCCGTCGGTGCCGGGGAAGATCTCGACAAAGGCGCCGAAGTCCACGATGCGCTTGACCACGCCCACATACAGGGCGCCGATCTCGGCCTCCTGGGTGATCTCGCGGATCATGGCGATGGCCTTCTCAGTGCCGACCGGATCGCTGGAGGCCACGTCCACCCTGCCGTCATCGGTGACGGTGATGCGCACGTCGCACTGCTCCTGGATGGAGCGGATGACCTTGCCGCCCGGCCCGATGATGTCCCGGATCTTGTCGGGCTTGATGCGGACGGTGGTGATGCGGGGCGCGTACTTGGACAGATCCTCGCGGGGAGCCGCGAGGGACTTGCCCATCTCGCCCAGGATGTGGAGGCGACCGACCCTGGCCTGCTCCATCGCCTGGCTCATCACCTCGCGGGAGACACCGGCGATCTTGCAGTCCATCTGGAAGGCGGTGATGCCGTTGGTGGTGCCGGTGACCTTGAAGTCCATGTCGCCGAGGTGATCCTCGTCGCCGAGGATGTCGGAGAGCACCGCGAAGTCATCGCCTTCCTTGATCAGGCCCATCGCGATCCCCGCCACGGGGGCGCTGAGGGGCACGCCCGCGTCCATCATGGCCAGGGTGGAGCCGCACACGGTCGCCATCGAGGAGGAGCCGTTGGACTCCAGGATCTCGGAGGTGCACCGCATCACGTAGGGGAAGGCCTCCTTGCTGGGCAGCACGGGGAGCATCGCCCTGCGGGCCAGCGCGCCGTGGCCGATCTCGCGCCGCTTGGGGCCGCGCATCGGGCGCGCCTCGCCGGTGCAGAAGGGGGCGAAGTTGTAGTGCAGCATGAAGCGGCGCTCGCTCTTGCCCGAGGGCTCCTCGAGGCGCTGCGAGTCCTGATCCGTCCCGAGGGCTGCGGTCACGAAGGCCTGAGTCTCGCCGCGGGTGAAGATCGAGGAGCCGTGGGCCCGGGGGGAGATCCCGACCTTGGTCCAGATGTCGCGGATCTCGTCCGGGGCGCGCCCGTCGATGCGCCGGCGATCAGAGATCACCGTGGCGCGCATGTGGGTCTTGAGGAGGTAGCTCCAGGCGCCGGAGACCTCGCCCTGGATGCGAGCGATCTCGGCGGCGTCCTCGATGCCCTCGGTGAGCTGCGCCTTCAGGCCGGCCTTGGCGGCGGAGAGCGCGTCCTTGCGCTCGTGCTTGCCCGGGATGGCGAGGGCGGCGACCAGGGGCTCGACACCGAGCTCCATCACCTTGGCCTTGATGTCGGCGTCCAGCTCGGGAGCGGGGGCCACGGTCATCTTCTCGACGCCGGCGGCGGCGCGGAGCTCCTCGATGGCGCCGATGATCTTCCCGATCGCCGCGTGGGCCAGATCGAGGGCGTCGAGCATGGCCTCCTCGGAGACCTGGTCACCACCTCCCTCGACCATGGTGATGGACGAGGCGGTACCGGCGACCACCAGGTCGATGTCCGCGGCGTCGCGCTCAGCGAGGGTCGGGTTGAGCACGTAGGCGCCGTTCACCCGGCAGACCCTGACCCCGGCCACAGGCTCGGCGAAGGGCGCGTTGGAGATGTGGAGCGCCGCGGAGGCACCGCAGAGGGACATCACGTCGGTCTCGTGATCCTTGTCGAAGGACATCACGGTCGCGATGATCTGGGTCTCGTTGCGGAAGTGCTTTGGGAACAGGGGGCGGATGGGGCGATCGATGGTGCGGGAGATCAGGGTCTCGCGCTCGGTCTGGCGCCCCTCGCGCTTGAAGAAGCCACCGGGGATGGAGCCGTAGGCCCCGTTGCGGTCTTGGTAGTCCACCGTGAGGGGGAGGAAGTCGAAGCGGGGCTGCGACTCGCCGACCACCGCGGTCACCAGCACCTGGGACTCGCCCGAGCTGACGATCACCGCGCCGGAGGCCTGCTTGGCAAGCACACCGGTCTCGAAGCTGATGATTTTCCCGTCGATCTCGACGGTCTTGACAACGTGGTTCATTGATACTCCTCGGGCTTTCTGCCCGCTGGAGGCCGAACCCTATGCGCTGCGAGGATGCGTCTGCCCCAGCACTATGCCGAGGTCTTCACAAGCCTACGAAGAGAGGGCGACTCGGGCGCTCCGCCTTCGTAGACATGTGAAACAGCCGCTCCCCAGAGTTCAACAGGGGGGCCGATGAGACAAAGGGCGCGGAAGATCCGCGCCCCATTGGAAAAACTATCGACGGAGGCCAAGGCGACCGATGAGGTCGCGGTAGCGCTGCTCCTCGAGGCGCCTCACGTACCGCAGGAGGCGACGACGCTGACCGACGAGCTTGAGCAGCCCGCGGCGGGAAGCGTGGTCCTTCTTGTGGGTCTTGAAGTGCTCGGTCAGGTACTGGATGCGCGCGGTCAGCAGCGCAACCTGCACCTCGGGAGAGCCAGTGTCTCCCTCGTGGGTAGCGTACTCAGTGACGATCGAGGCCGTGTCGGCAGTAGTCAGCGCCATGTTCTCTCCTGTGGTTGTCGCGGGGCCCCCAGGGTCCGGGAGGGTGCGCTTATTTCAGCCTACCCAGAGCCGGAGGCTCGCCAGTGCGGGGGCAGTCACCCCCAGCGCAGGACTCATGCCCCGCTGGGGGCTCCTCGTCAAGCCGCGGCGAGGCGCCGCAGCAAACCCGGGGCGCATCCGCTACACAAGCCTGATCACCGCCGGGCCTCGCTCCTGCACCTCGCCCACCCCGACGACGTCGGCGCCGCAGACGAGCAGGAAGCGCCCGCCCGCAGGCACACCGGGGGGGGCCTCCGGCGCGGGACCGCCCCGCAGGATGCGCTCGGCAGTGGACTGGTCCACGTCCAGCAGGGGGAGGTGCCCCAGGGCGTGGATCGGCTCCTGCAGCCAGGGCAGCAGGTCCTGACGCACGTCGTCGCGGGGGCGCCACGGGACGCGGGAGTCCTTGCGCCGGGCGAGCAGCACCTCGTGCCACCCGAGCCCCGCCTCCGCGGAGACCAGCCCCGCCAGGGTCTCGAAGTCGATGGACTGCTCCAGCAGGAACGGGCCGCTCGCGTCCCGCCGCAGCTCCTCCAGGTGTCCGGCGCTCCCCAGGGCGGTGGCGATGTCGTCGGCAAGCACCCTGGCGTAGGTGCCGCGCGAGCAGGTGATCACGACCCTGAGGTGCTCGTGGTCATAGCTCTGCAGCTCTAGGTGGTAGATGTGGATCGGGCGTGCCTTCACCTCTACTGTCTCGCCTTTTCGGGCATAGTCGTAGAGGGGACGCCCCCTCACCTTCACCGCAGAGTAGGCGGGGGGGGTCTGTAGCTGGGGGCCGAGGAAGCCCTCCAGCACCGCGCGGACCTCCGCCTCGTCCTGGGTGGGGAGGGGCGCCTCGCGGATGACCTGCCCGGTGGGGTCGCCGGTGTCTGTGGCGGTGCCGAAGCGGATCAGCGCGTCATAGACCTTGAGCGACTCGTCCAGGAACTGGATCAGGCGGGTGCTCCCCCCCAGCGCGATGGGGAGCACGCCGGTGGCGAAGGGGTCCAGCGTGCCGGTGTGGCCCACCTTCTTGACCCCGGTCACCGCACGAATGGCGGCGACCACGTCGTGCGAGGTGATCCCGGCGGGCTTGTTCACTACCAGAAAATAGGGCTTCAAGACTACTCCTCGCTGGGGAGCTCGGCTGCGGCCCGCGCGATGAGCTGGCTCACGCGGATCGCCTCCTCGGTGTGGGTGTCGGGGACGAACAGCAGCTCCGGCGCGTGGCGGATGCCCAGCGCCCTCCCCACGGGTCCCCGCAGGGCCCTCGCGGCGTCCACCAGGGCGGCGCGCAGGTCGTCGGAGACCTCACCGCCGCCGAGCGGCATATACTCCAGGACAGCCCTGGACAGGTCGCCGTTCAGGCGAACGTAGGTGACCGAGATGTCGGTCATCCGGTGATCCTTGATCTCAGTGCGGAGGCGCATCGCCACCTCACGGTGGATGATGGCTGCGAGGCGGTTGGCGCGGTGTCCAGGCATGGTGTTCCGGGGGGTTGCAGGGGATGGCCGTCCACATAGAGGCACAGCCGCCGCCCGTCAACGGGCGGGTTCAGCCACCGAGGATCTCGCGGAGGCTGTGGACGTGCACCTGCCCCCTCCACATCGCGGGGGCGCCCAGCACTCGGATCATCGCCTCGCGGTTGGTCTGGACCCCCACCACCTCTGTGGCCTCCAGCACCGCCTTGGCCTTGACGATCGCCGCCTGGCGCGAGGGCGCGGTGACGGTGATCTTGGCCAACATCGGATCGGTGTCTGGGGTGCAGAGCTGCCCCGCCTCGGTGCCGAGGTCGACCTGCACCCCCTCGGGGACCGCGATCTTGTCGAGCATCCCCGGCGCTCTGGGGCCGCCTGGCGGGCCGACGTGGAGCAGGCGGAGCTGGAGCCCGTACTCGTCCACCCTGGTTGCGGAGCCCTCCCACCCCAGGTGCTCCCCCATCAGCACCCGGTTCTGGGTGTGGATCAAATCCACGCCGAACAGGGTCTCTGCCAGCGAGAAGCCGGTGGTGAGCCTGGGCGAGATCTTCAGCAGGTAGGCGTGGTTGTCCGGGGTCACAGCCCAGCGCACCCTCCCCACGCCCACCCAGTCCAGCGCCTGCGCCAGCGCCACGGACGCGGCCCCCAGGGCAGCCTGCAGGTCAACGCCCAGCAGCTCGTCCCCCATCTCCTCGATCCAGGTGCTGGAGCCCTGCCGGATCGAACCGTCCGAGGTCCCCATGTGCGCGTAGCTCCCGTGGTGATCACCCACGATGTAGGTGCCCACCTGGCGCATCTTCCCCACCTCGCGCTCCAGAAAGACCGCCGACTCCCCTACCAGGATCCCCGCGGCGCGCCGGACGCGCTTTACCACGTCTACCACCTCGTCGATCCTGGTCACCCGCAGCTGGATGTCCCCCTGCACGGATTTCACCCACAGCGGGGTGCCCATGCGGATCGCCGCCTCCAGGCCGTCCTGATCGGAGGGGATCCGCTCTGAGGACGGCACAAGCGGGATCCCCACCGCACGCGCCACGTCGCGCAGGGCCCAGCGATCCTGCACCCTGTGCATCACCTTCGGGGGCGTGCCCATCACCGGCATGTTGGCGCGGCCCGCCATCTCGTAGAAGTCGGGCCGGTCCGCCAGGAAGCAGTAGCCAGGGTGAATGAAATCGCACCCCGCATCGAAGCCAGCGGAGAGCACCCGAGAGGGGTTCAGGTAGGTCTCCTCCACCGTTCGGCCGTTGAGGTAGACCGCGTAGTCTGCGTCCTCCACCCAAGGCTGCTCGGCGTCGGGCTCCGAGAACACGACCACGGTCTCTACGTCGAGACCACGATAGTAGCGGATCAGTCGGCGCGCGATCTCTCCGCGGTTAGCGATCAGGACCCGGTTCATTCGACCTCCTGGACGCCAGAGGCTACCACGAGTCCACCCCGTTGTATCTACGCCAGGAGGTTGTATGCGCGTCGCGATCCACGGTCCAGGCAGGCTGGGCCGCTCCCTCGCCGAGGCGCTCCGGCGCGCTGGGGCGGAGGTGTCCTTGACGGGGCGCGGCGAGGTCCCTGCCCCCGCGGCGGTGACCCTCCTCACGGTGCCCGACAGAGCCCTGGCCGCAGTGAGCGCGGCGATCCGGGTGGAGGGGGTGCTGCTCCACTGCTCCGGGGCGCTCTCGCACGAGGTGTTGCGGCCCCACAATCCCGCTGGGAGCCTACACCCGCTGATGACCTACCCTGGCCCGGAGGTGGCCCCTCCCCTCTTTGAGGGGGTCCCCGCCGCGATCTCCGGAGATGTCGAGGCGCGCGGTGCGGCAGCGCGCCTCGCCGATCTGCTCGGGATGAGCCCCTTCCGTGCCCCAGCGGACCGCGCGCTGTACCACGCAGCGGCGGTGGTGGCCGGAAACCTGGGCGCCGCCCTGTTGCTGGAGGGAGGGGACATCCTGCGCGCCGCGGGGATCGAGGACGGGGAGCGCCTGCTGCTCCCCCTCGCCCTGGCCTCCCTGCGGAACGCCGCGCACACGCCCTCTGCCGCCCTCACCGGCCCCGCGGCGAGGGGCGATCTCGAGGTTCTCGGGGCGCATCTTCGGGCCCTCGACGAACAAGGACTCAACTCTGCCCGGCAAGTGTACGAAACACTGAGTAGGAGAATCCTCCAGCGCGCTCACCGCGGGGAGGAACCGTGACCCCGCTGGGGTTGTCATTCGGGGGTGGGGTGCTACTCTCCAAATAGAGTGTCAGGAGGCGCCATGCTCGATGTCTACATCATCGACAGGATCCGCAGAGAGCGCGAACAGCGTGAGAGCGACGGTGCCTTCATCCCGCTGCACATCGAGGTGCCCCTCGAGCGGCAGGTGGAGCGGAGCCCAGAGCTGCCCACCGAGCCAGAGCGCGGCAGCGCGGTCATCGACTTTCAGCTCACCATCTGACCGCCCTCTCGCCGAGCCAGCGCGGCCACCGACGCTCGGCGCTCCACCTGACCTCCCGACAAGAGAAGAGGCCGCCACCCCAGGGGTGACGGCCTCTCTCGTCGCTCTCAGTGGGGGCTGGCCTACGCGACGACGTAGTCCGCCAGCTTCAGCCCGACCTCGGACGCGAAGACCTCAAGGCCCTTCTTGTCGATGGTGCGCAGCGCCCTGGTGGAGAGCTTCACCTTGATAAAGGTGTCGCCCTCGGCCCACCAGATGCGGCGGGTCTGCAGGTTCGGCAGCTGCCGACGCTTGGTCTTGTGGTTGGAGTGAGAGACCTTGTTGGCCGAGTTCGGACGCTTGCCGGTGAAGGCGCAAGTGCGAGCCATGATGTTCTCCTGACAGTGCGCTTGGGGCACACGCTCGAGGCTTAGTGAGTGATGGCAGCGGGTAACGGGTCCTTCGGGGCGATGCAAGGTTCTGGCACCACACACGCGCCGCGATCACCCCGCTGGAGTGCGCCGCACCTCTATCCCCTCTCCGACCACGCGCACCTCCCACAGGCCCACCTTGAGGCGCTCGTTGGTGTGACAGGCCCCGGAGCGCACGTCAAAGGCCCAGCCGTGGTAGGGGCAGAGCACCGTGTGCCCGTCGAGATCGCCGTCTCCTAGCGGACCTCCCGCGTGGGGACAGGCGTTGTCCATGGCAAACCAGCCGTCCTCCGCGTGGACAAGGGCCACAGGGACACCGTCGACCATCACCTCGGTGATGTCGCCGACCGGGATCTCGTCGACCCTAGCCACCCGCACCCACCCCGCCGCGCCCTGCGGCGCCACCGGGGGGAGTGGCGGGGAGGCATCCTGCGCCGCGGCGGCCTCCGACCGCAGCCCGCGGCGCAACCTCGCCCGCAGCTTGGCCCGCAGCCCACTGGGCCGTCCCAGGGCGAGGGTCCTGAGGAGATCAAAGCGCGAGGTCATAGACACACCTCCTACCCCGACTCCCTAGCCGGTGGCGCTGCCTCGGGGTAGCGCCTATGCTCGTGGCGTCCTTGCGAGGCCACCCCGCGTTGGAATACACTGGCGTGGGTTGGGCAGCTGGGCAAACGTCGGATCGCAATGTTCCGCCACGCCTTCAGAGACACACATCCACGGTATGCGGTCGGCGCGCTCAGTCTGGGCGCTGCGGTCGTCGCGCTGTCGCTGTTCGTCGCTCCCGCAGCGAGCGGGCTCCCGCTCACCGACACAGAGGCCCTCCGAGAGGTCCCTCCGCAGACCGCGCGATCGGTGCTGGCGGTGAGCCTGCCACAGGTCCCGTCGATCGCTCCGGGGGCCCCCTTGCTGCGGGAAGATCCCGACCTCTCAGACCTGCGCCACTGGATGCGTGGCGGCAGACCCCACCAGGCCCTCCTCACCGCCCGCGCCCTCACCGAGCGGCTGCCCCCTGGGCGCCAGCGTGACGCGGTCTGGCTGACGGTAGGCCTGCTGGAGCGTGACGAGGGGCATCACAACCGCGCCTCGGAGGCCTTCACCAGGGTCAGGGCGGCGGGAGGCCCGCTCGCGTCCTGGGGCGCGTGGTACGAGGCAGAGCAGGATCTGGCCCGCGGGCGCCCCTGGGTCGCGGTGAGGGAGTGCGAGCGGTACCGCGAGACCTGGCCAGAGGGTCACCACGCGGAGGCCTGCCTCCGGCTGATGGCAGGCGCCAACGCCTCGCAGGGGAAGCTCACCAGGGCGCGGGAGTTGGCTGCCGAGTACGACCAAGACCACGATGGCGCCACGATCACCGAGCAGATCGAGCTGGCGTGGGCCCTGTGGGCGTCTGAGCACAGCCCCAAGGAGGCGATCCCCGTCCTCCGAGATCTAGCGGCAAACCACCGCGCTCCGCTCACCCACAGGGTGGTCAACGAACAGCTCCAGGCCCTGGTGGCCGCGGGCTTCGAGGACGCTGCGCTCCCGGACACGGTCCCCTTCCTCCAGGCGCAGGCGATCTCACTGCGGGACGCCCGGGCCCTCGAAGACGCCTGGGCCGCGTTCGACGCGCTCCGGCGGCGCAGCGCCGACGATCCCGCCCTCAAGCGCTGGGTCGAGGACGAGGCCACGGTGTTCGGCTGGCGCACCCGCAACTGGCCGTTCCTGGTAGAGGTCTATCAGGAGGAGTACGCCCAGCACCCCGACGGAGAGTCCGCCTGGAACCTGTTTCGGGCCCTTGGGCGCGCGGGGCGCTGGGCTGACGCTGCCGCCCTGGCGAGGGTCGCCAGCGCCTCCTACGGGCGGACCACCTGGTGGGCGGGCAAGCAAGAGGAGATCGGCCGCACCTTCCTCCTCTCCAAGGACTACCAGGAGGCGAGGGACGCCTTCGACGCGCTGGGATCCAAGGGGGGCTGGAGGGGCCGCAGGGGGTCCTTTTACGCCGCCTTTGCCGCCTATATGGGGGGTGATCTCCCTGACGCCGCCGCTCGGCTTGACGCCATCCTCGATGAGGACAGGGCCTGGGTCACGGAGTCACGCTACTGGCGCTCCAAAGTCCGGGCCGATCAGGGGGACACCGCGGGCGCCGAGGAGGACCGCCGCTGGGTGCTTGAGCACGATGCCAACAGCTGGTATGGCATGATGGTGCGGCAGGGTCAGGCGGGGCTCCCCTCGGTGAAGCCCTTCGCGCGCGATGGGAGCTGGCCCGGAACGCTCCCGCCGACCCAGCCCGCCCCCCCGCGGCAGGTGGCCCGCACCGGCCCGGTCCACAGCGCGGTCCCCACGACCGCGCGCCAGAGCACCGCGGGCGCCGCCCTCGCCAGCCTGCGCTGGCCCCTGCCCCCAGCTACCGCCTCGGCGCAGGCGAGGGTAGAGCCCACGCCGCCGGCCTTCCAGTGTCCGCTGAGCCCTGACCTGGGGCACGACGCAACCGAGGTCTACGACGAGGCAGAGGTGGAGGAGCGCCTCGGCCGCTACGTGGCCGAGCACGGCGACTACTGGCCCGAGCTGACCCTCGCCTTCGACCTGGCGCGGGTGGGGCTCGACGACCTCTCTGGCCCCCTCTTCGCCGCCTACTACGAGGACTGGAAGAGCGCCGGGCGGTCCCGCTCTGCACAGAAGCGAGACAGAGCTCAGGCCGCGTGGCTCAAGCCAGAGGCGTGGCGCACCTTCGCCGCCTACACCAGGGATCACTACCACGCCGCGCGCCTCTGGCACGGTCTGTCCGAGGACCTCGCCGACCCCAACCTGTCCCAGGAGGCGCTGCGCCTCTCCTTCCCGCTGGCGCACGGCCACTATGTGTGGGCCCACGCGCGCGCCGAGGGCATGGACCCGTACCTCGTGCTGGGCCTGATGCGGGCCGAGAGCACCTACAGCCCCCTCGCGGTGTCGCGGGTAGGGGCGCGGGGGGCGATGCAGATCATGCCCCGCACCGGCCACCTGCTCGCCGATCTCCAGCACGACACCCACTTCACCGCGGGCGATCTGGACGACCCCGTGCTGTCTGTGGGGTACGGGATCACCTACCTGGGCCTGCTGATGCGGCGCTACGACGACGTCTACCCCCTGGCCATCGCGTCCTACAACGCGGGCCCCCACAACGTGGCCTCGTGGCTCGCCGGCACCGGTACCGAGATGCCGATCGACGCCTTCGTGGAGCACATCCCCTTTCGCGAGACGCGCCAGTACGTCAAGACGGTCTCCGAGTACTACAGCACCTATCTCTCCCTCTACCCTCCCGAGGGCGCTCGCGTGGTGCTGCCGCCGACCCCCAAGGGCAACCACCCCGAGATCGTGGACTTCTAGTGAAGCGCTCGCTGATCCTGCTGACCGCCGGGGCCTTCCCCGTCATGCTCCTCTCCTGTCCCCCAGAGGCCGCCTCAGGGCGTCGAGGGAGGGAGGTGGAGCCCCCCGTGGCGCCACCCCAGGAGGCCCAGGCGCCGCCGCCCGAGCTGGAGGTGCTGTTCCCCACCTCGCCCCCGTGGGAGGTGGGCGCCCTGCCGGACGGGCTCGCCAGCCACTCTGATCAGGGCTGCGCCGCGTGCCACCAGGCTGCCCACAGGGGCTGGGCAGCGTCGGCGCACGCGGGGGCCTCACCCGCCTTCCGGGAGGCCGCGAAGCAGGCGGGCACGCCGGCCTGCCTGGCGTGCCACCTGCCCCTCATCGAGCAGCACCCCCACCTCGTCGCCTATGACGAGGGCGACATCCACCGGCCGATCCTCTCGCCCAACCCCGCCTGGGACGGGGGCCTCCAGGCTGAGGGCGTCACCTGCGCTGCCTGCCACCTGCGCGACGGGAAGGTGGTCACCTCGCACCCCATCGAGGGCGCACCGCACCCCACCGTGTGGAGCCAGGAGCTGGGGCGCTCGTCCGCTTGCGCGGTCTGCCACCAGCTCACCTGGCCGGGGGCCCAGCAGCCCTTCTACGACACCTACGGCGAGTGGGAGCGATCCGCCTACGCCACCGCCGGCGTGACGTGCCAGAGCTGCCACATGAGCGATGGCGTCGACCCCTCCCCGGTGGATCACGCGATGTCGGTAGATCCCGCGAGGGCGGTGACCCTCCTGCTCCGACCCGCCACGCCGGGGCTGGTGCGCGGGGGAGCCCCCCTGGAGGTGGACCTGATCCTTCAGAACACCGGCGCAGGCCACGCCTTCCCCACCGGCAACCCCTGGAAGGGGGTGCGCCTGGAGGTGCGCTTGGTGGGGCCCCCCGACCGCAAGGGTGTAGAGGCTGTGTCCGAAGAGGCCCTGATCGTAGACCTCTCTCGCGAGGTGGAGGAGGCGCCCCCGTGGCACCTGAGCGGGGACACGCGGCTGCAGGCGGGGGAAGAGCGAGCCTGGCACACGGCGCTGAGCCTCGCCGCCAAGGCGCCGGACGGCCCCTGGCGCCTGCGCGCCACGCTGCAGAAGACCCTCTACGGAGCACCGGTTGAGACGCCATTGTTGACCAGAGAGGTCCCTCTGGAGGTGGACTAGCGGGAGCGCCTGTGCCTCTCGTGCTATAGTGCCGGCTCCTCACCCCGGGGTCAGCATGTTGAAGTTCCACGCCCGCACCGACGTCGGGCGCCGCCGCAAGCATAACGAGGACTCCCTCCTCGCCGTCGCTGAGCACGGTGTCTTCGTAGTGGCCGACGGAGTCGGGGGGCGCAAGGCGGGCGAGCTGGCGAGCGCCATCACGGTAAACACCTTCCAGCAGTACGCCCCGCACCTGAAAAAGCTGGCGGACGCCTTCGGGCGTGACCCCAACAAGGACACCCGCAACGCCATCCTCCAGGCGCTGGACGACATCGCCAACGCGGCGTCCAAGCGGGTGTACGAGGCTGCGGCTCACTCGGGCAGGCAGGGCATGACCACCACCCTGGTGGCTGGGGTGGTAGGGGGCGGCGCCGCCTTTGTGGTCCACGTCGGCGACTCGAGGGCCTACCTGATCCGAGACGGCAAGCTCCGGCAGATCACCGAGGACCACTCGATGGTCAATGAGCTGGTCCGCACCGGCGCGATGACCCGCGAGGAGGCCGCGACCTCGCGCTACCGAAACGTGATCACCAGGGCGGTCGGCCTCTACCCACAGGTCCGCGCCGACACGCTCCACATGGAGCTGATGCAGGGCGACCGGCTGGTGCTGTGCTCGGACGGCCTCACCGACATGGTGTCCGTCGCCGACATCCAGTCTCTCGGGCAGGTGCCGTCCGTGAGGGGCTCAGTCGAGCAGCTCGTCGACGCCGCGCTCGCAGGGGGCGGACGCGACAACATCACCGTCATCATGATCGAGCCGGAGGCCACCCTGGCTGCCGACGCGGTCTCGGCGCGCGCCGCCGCGATGGAGAAGCTCTTCCTGTTCTCGGAGCTGCCCTTCCACGCCCGGCTGCGGGTGGGCAGGATCGTCTCGGAGATCTTCGTGTCGCCCGGCGAGGTGCTGATGCGACAGGGAGACCACGCCGATCGCCTCTATGTGATGGTGCAGGGCGAGGTCTCGGTGCAGGTGGACGGCAAGGAGGTCGCGGTGATCCGACAGGGCGAGCACTTCGGTGAGATGGCCCTGATCGACCAGTCCCCCCGCTCAGCGGACATCGTCGCCAAGGGCTTCGGACACCTGCTCTGCGTGGAGCACGACGCCTTCCGCACCTTCTGCATCATGGAGCCAGCGTTGGGCAACCAGATGCTGTGGAAGCTGCTGATCACCCTCGGCCAGCGGCTGCGGTCGACCAATCAGCGCCTCGTCGAGAGCTAACGGGCACAAGCTGGCCGCTCGTCGCGTGTCTCCTCGCGCGTCGCGCGGGCGCCAGGACCTGAGGTGTCGCCGCCCGGTCGGCGGGGAGCGGGTTTGAGGGGCGGGGTCCGCGGCGCTCCGCCGAGACCCGCGGAGCGCCCCCCCCGGAGCTTCGCCCTGGAGGACGGGGGCGCGAGGGAGGGCCCTGCCCGCGACGCCGCACCTGATCCACCGAAAGGGCAATTCGAACCAACCCTATCGAGGCAGGCACGCCGAAGCGCGAGGCCCGGCACCTGGGGTGGGAGCACGCCGAAGCCTGTGACCGACAGCGGGCAGCCGCACGGCGAGAACCCGCCCGACGGGCGACGGGAGCGCTTCCCCGGCCGCCCCGCTAGCGCCGCCCAGTCGCCCCGGCCCGCCGCCAGAACAGCAGCGCCGGCAGGATCCACCAGCCCCCCGCCGCGCCCCCCACCGCGTCGCAGCGGGCACCTCCGCCCCGGATCCCCATGTCGCCGTCGCAGGCGTCCCCCAGCCCGTCCCCGTCCCGGTCTGCCTGGTCGCGGTTGGGCACGTCCACGCAGTTGTCGCACGCGTCGCCCACCCTGTCCCCGTCGGTGTCGAGGTGCTCCTCCTCGGCGATCTCCGGGCACACGTCGCAGCGATCGCCCACCCCATCCCCGTCGGTGTCGATCTGAGCGGAGTCGGCGTCCAGCGGGCACAGGTCGCAGGCGTCGCCCACCCCGTCCCCGTCCCCGTCCGCCTGATCAGGGTCCACCACCTGCGGGCACACGTCGCAGGCGTCTCCGAGGCCGTCGCGATCCGTGTCCTGCTGGTCGCGGTTGAACACCTCAGGGCAGCTGTCGCAGGCGTCGCCCACCCCGTCGTGATCCCCGTCCTCTTGCCGCTCGTTGCCGACCAGGGCGCAGTTGTCACAGGCGTCGCCGAGCAGATCCCCGTCGCTGTCCACCTGGGAGGGGTTGGGGTGGAACACGCAGCTGTCGCACAGATCGCCGACCCCGTCCCCGTCGGCGTCCGCCTGAACGGGGTTGGGGATCGAGGGGCAGACGTCGCAGGCGTCACCGAAGAGATCACCGTCCTCGTCGCGCTGATCGTCGTTCGGGACCGCGGGGCAGTTGTCGCAGAGATCGCCCCACGCGTCCTCGTCAGCGTTGTTCTGCTCGGGGTTGGGCACCACCGGGCAGTTGTCACAGACGTCGCCGACCTCGTCGCAGTCCGCGTCCTCCTGCCGGGGGTTGGCCTGGTAGGGGCAGTTGTCGCAGCGCAGCTCCACCACGCGCTCCGGAGGGTCCGATCCTATCGGCAGGCCCAGGTTGCCGTAGGAGAAGCCGTCCAGGTCCTCATCGAGGTCGTAGGTGGCCACCTCGCACCCGTAGGACCAGTAGTCGTAGTAGCCGTCGGCAGCGCTCAGCGGCTCCCCCTCGCCGTCCACCCACGATGCGCAGACCGGATCACCGGTGTCGACAGGGCGCTCGTCGAGCACGTCGACGCCGTTGCAATTGAGGTCTTGGGTCAGCTCGGTGGCGCAGTCCACAGCACCCCAGGCCAGAGCGGCGAACAGCAGCGCGCTCATCGGGACACCTCCAGCAGGTCGGTGGGAGGAGAGGGAGGTGGCTCCGGCCAGGCCGACTCCACCGCCTCGCCGGTCCAGGGGACGCGGGGAGCCCAGTCGGGGCGTGGGTTCTCCTCGCCCGGCGCCACCCAGCGCGCGATGTGGAATTCCACCCGCCGGTTGGCCTCCAGATCGGCCCCCAGGGGCATCACCTCACCCATGGCGCGCGCGGCCAGCCGTGAGGGGTGCACCCCCCGCTCCACCAGCCAGCGCTGAACCGCGAGGGCGCGGCGGAGCGAGAGGTCGTAGTTGTAGGTGTAGGACCCCTCCTCCGAGGCGTGCCCCTCTACGACGACTAGCCCGATGCGACCGTCCTCGTTGAGCAGCTCGGTCAGCGCTCGGAGCACAGGCACGGACTGGGGGAGGATCCTGTCCGTCCCCTGAGCGAATTGGATCTGCTCCCGCAGCTCCACCCGGTCCTCCGCAACCCTGGTCACCTGGCCCGCGGCCCAGGTCCCCGCCGCGGGGGGCGGCTCGACGTAGACCTGGTCCTCCAGCGCCCGATCCTCGCTGGGGATGGTCGCCACCACCTCTTCCGGCGCCTGCGGTACAGGCGGCGCGTAGGTGACCCCCAGCAGGGTGCGGAGGGCCGAGGTCCCCTGCCCCACCCCCACGCCCCGCCCCAGGCCCAGATCCACTGCCCACGCGGGGTCGGGGCTCAGGTGCAGGCCGGCGATGGGCTCCAGCGAGGACACCGCCCCCCCAGCGAGGAAGGCGTCTAGGCCGGTCCGCGCGTGCAGCACCACGTTCGCGCTGAGGCCGTCGCGGAGGGTCACCGCCCCGCCCATCGCCCCACGCACCGTCGAGCCGAGCACAAAGTCGTAGCCCGTGTCCACCGTGGTGCGGCTCATCGCGCCCAGCTCCGCCACCCATCGGGTGCGCCCAGCGCGCAGCGCGAGGGTCACCCCCACGTCCAGCCGCGGCTGCTCCTCCCCAAGCCAGGCGTCCGTCCTGCCCGTGGGGAGGATCAGGTCCCCCCGCAGCGCGGCCCGCAGGGGCCCGAGGCCGCCTGGGGTCCAGCGCCCTCCCAAGGACGCGTCCCCCGTCCCCAGCCCGCTCGCGGCGAGCTCCGGCACCTCGGAGCCCCACTGCATGGAGGTGGGCAGCACCCCGCGGATCGAGGTGTTCTTGTTCAGATCCATGCCCAACCCGACCCACGCGGTGGCCCGCTGGGACACGATGGCGCCGGCTGGCTCGTTCCAGTCGTACAGCGTGACAGGTGCGAGCTGGTGCTGGAGCAGCAGGCCCGCCCGCTGCTGTAGGGGCACCCCTACCTCGGTCCGCTCCAGGCCGATCAGCTCCGCGCCGGTGAAGGTGGGGCGGAGCAGCTCTGTGTCGACCGAGAGGCCCTGCGCCCAGGCCGGGGCGCCGCAGATCAGGCCGAGGGCCACGGCCCCCGGAGTGGTATGTCTCTTCAGCGCCACCTGGGCACCTCCTGCGCCAGAGGTGGCCCCGAGCGCGCTGATGTTCACGCCGGCGCACCCGCGCCGCGCCATCCCCGCTCAGAGGGGGATGTTGCCGTGCTTCTTGGGGGGGTTGGTGTCGCGCTTGTTCTCCAGCGAGTTGAACGCCTGCACCAGGCGGATTCGGGTCTCCCTGGGGTGCAGCACCTCGTCCACATAGCCTAGCGCGGCCGCCCGGTAGGGGTTGGCGAAGGTCTCGCGGTACTCCTGCACCAGCTCCGCCTTGCGCGCCACCGCATCCTCGGCCTCGTCGATCTCGCGGCGGAAGATGATGTTCACCGCGCCGTCAGGGCCCATCACCGCGATCTCAGCGCCTGGGTAGGCGTAGTTGATGTCAGCCCTGATGTGCTTGGAGGCCATCACGTCGTAGGCGCCGCCGTAGGCCTTGCGGGTGATCAGCGTCACCTTGGGCACTGTGGCCTCGGCGAAGGCGTAGAGGAGCTTGGCGCCGTGGATGATGATCCCGCCGTGCTCCTGTGCGACGCCGGGGAGGAAGCCCGGCACGTCCACCAGGGTCAGCAGGGGGATGTTGAAGGCGTCGCAGAAGCGCACGAAGCGGGCCGCCTTGCGCGAGGCCTCGCGGTCCAGGGTGCCCGCGAGGTACGCGGGCTGGTTCGCCACTACGCCCACCGAGCGTCCCCCCAGCCTGAGGAAGCCAACGACGATGTTGCGGGCGAAATCCCTGTGGACCTCCAAGAACCGCCCCTCGTCCGCGATGGTGTGGATCATCTCCAGGATGTCATAGGGGAGGTTGGGGTTCTCTGGGATCAGCTCGACGAGCGAGGGCGTGAGGCGATCCGAGGGGTCCTCTGTGGGGACAAACGGTGGCGCCTCCATGTTGGACTGCGGGATGTAGGTGAGCAGCTCGCGCAGCAGCCCGAGCATCGCCGCCTCGTCGGGCACCCTGAAGTGCGCCACCCCCGAGGTGCCGGTGTGGGTGATCGACCCGCCGAGCACCTCCTGGGTGACCTCCTCGCGGGTGACGGTCTTCACCACCTGCGGGCCGGTGACGAACATGTATGAGCTCTGATCCACCATCGCGATGAAGTCGGTGATAGCGGGCGAGTAGACGGCGCCCCCAGCGCACGGCCCCATGATCGCGGAGATCTGCGGCACCACCCCTGAGGCGAGGGTGTTGAGGAGGAAGATGTCGGCGTACCCTGCGAGCGAGCGGATGCCCTCCTGGATGCGCGCGCCACCCGAGTCGTTGAGGCCGAACACCGGGGCGCCGTCCCGCATCGCGAGCTGCATGATCTTCACGATCTTCTGGGCGTTCGCGTAGGAGAGCGAGCCACCGAAGACGGTGAAGTCCTGGGAGAAGACGTACACCTGTCGCCCGTGGATGCGCCCGTAGCCGGTGATGACGCCGTCTCCGAGGAAGGTCTTGTCGGCCATCCCGAAGTCGGTAGTGTCGTGGGTGACGAGGCGTCCAAGCTCGACGAAGGTGCCAGGGTCCAGCAGCTGGTCCACCCGCTCGCGGGCGGTGAGCTTGTTCTGGGCGTGCTGCTTGTCGATGCGGGCCTTGCCGCCGCCGAGCAGTGCCGCCGCGTTCTTGTCCTCGAGAGCCTTGAGCTGCTGTTCGCGATCCATCGTCAACCCCGGGGTGAGAGGGAGACGAATAACCCAACGGCATCGAACTAGCCGTCGCAGTTCGAGGCACATCGTGTCGGCGCGCGTCCGCCGAGACCAAGCCGCCCACGCTCCCCGCCCGCGGCGGGAGGGAGGTGCCACGGCCCAGCCACCAGGACCGCGGAGCGCCAGAGCGCGTCACTCCGGCGCGCTACACCCACCTACTTCTTGTGCTGCTGGTCCCAGAAACCGCCGTAGTAGTCGTAGTAGTTGTCGCCGGTGTTGGAGGTGACCCAGCCGCCGCCCTTGAACTTGGAGGTCAGGAATTCCTTGGCCACGTTCTTCACGCCGTCCCAGTCCGTCTTGGCCGGCCCAGACTCGGACTGTGAGAAGAAGGCGAGCAGGCCACCGCCGGAGCCGCGAAGCTCTGGCCCGAGCAGGTCCTTGTGCTTGCTGGTGAGCAGCTTGTAGAACTCGTCAAAGCCGGCCGAGCTAGCCTGCTTCGTCACGCCGCTCTGGAGGAGCGAGACAAAGGCGGTGGTCTGCGCCTTGATCTCGTCGTCCATCATCTTGGTGACGTAGGTGTCCCGGTCGTCCCGCTTGATGCTCCCCTGCTTGCCCGACAGGTGCGTGTGGAGGTGCACCAGCTCGTGCGACATGGTCGCGAACATCGCGTCCTCAGCGGCGTGCCGATCGAGGGAGATCGAGCCCGACTTGTGGTAGCTCCCACGGTCCGACCACTTGAGCGCGAAGTTCAGGTCTCCCCTCAGCTTCTTGATGTCCGCCAGGACCTGCACCGTCTCTGGTGCGCCGTTGAGCCGGTCCATGAGGCGCTGCCTGGTGCCGCTGTCCACGTCGCCGTTCACCGGGCGCTGCTTCTCCAGCTCTGCCGCGCTCAGCCCCGACTTGTCGGGCGCAGGCGCCTCGACCTCGGGCTCCTTCATCTGCGCGACCATCGCGGCGTTGCCGAGCAGATCCTGGCTCGTGTTGCCCACCGACTGCGCGGGGGACTGCGCCACCTCCTGCGCGAGGGGGGTCGACTGCTTCTGGGGGGACTGGGCTTTCATGAAGACCTCCTCTCGACGGAGCACGACGTGGACGAGAGCTGCAGGTGCCAGTCCTCGACGCCTCTCACAGCGTCGCGGACGTGGAGGATCACGTCCCAGGCACCCTCAGCCTCGTGAAATTGAGGAACGCCCAGCAGCTCCTGCCGCCGGGACTCCTCACGGAACAAGCGATAGATGAGCTCCCCGGACACATCCCGCTGCTCGCGGATCACCGCGAACACCCCTGCGGGAGAGCCAGTGGTGACCACCACCCCGCCCTCGGCGAGGCGCGCGACCAGGAAGCTGAGGGGGATGGAGGCGTCGAGCACCGCGACCCGGGCCAGCTGTCCTTGGGCGAGGGCGATCTCCGGCACGTCGCGGAGCATGTAGAGGTCCTCGTCCTCGACCCAGGACGCGAGCTCAGGGTCGCCGGTGAGCGCGACCGCGGCGCTCAGCTCTGCGTGGGTGATGGGGGTGTTCATGGTGAGATCCTGGGGTGAGTGGGTCGGCGGCTCCACCGGCCCGACGGCAGCCCTGCCCGTCGCGCAGGCGCCGGTCGTCAGCAGGGCGAACAGAGGCAGGAGGTACACAGGGGCTCCCGTCAGGGTATGCGCAGAGGAGCAGCGCTGAGCAATTACATACAGGAAGAGACTCGGCCCGGCAAGCTGTGATCAGCGCCCTATCCGGCGCGCCCTGGGCGGAGCAGGTGGGTGAACCACCCCAGCCACCCGAGGGACAGCAGCCCCCCCAACAGCCAGGGGATCCAAGACCGGCTCCATGGCCTGGTGTTCCAGGTGATCGCGCACCGCTCGCCAGGTCCGACCGCCTGACAGCGCATGGTGACCTCCGACCGCTGCTCATCCGCCCGGTTGAGGAATGCGTAGGGGATCTCGGGGGACTTGGGATCCAGCCTCGGAGAGGTCTCCAACACCCGATGCGCCAGCCTGCCCGGGGGGTTCACCGCAGCGATCTCTACCTGGTCGAAGGTCAGCCCCGAGGTGTTGACAAAGGCCAGCCTCCCGACGAGCGTGTGATGCTCCCCCTCCTGCAGCCCCTTGGGGCCGACGAAGCCCCTCTGCTCCCAGCGGAGCGCCACCTCCTGTCCAGCAGACAGCCCCTCGGCGTCCAGCGAGAGATAGCTCACGCCCCCACGGCGCAGCACCTCCGCCCGCACCGGCGCACCGCCGGCCAGCGCGATCAGGCCTCCCACGCCATCCGCAGGGCGGAGTGGCACCAGCAGGGCAGCGGGGACCGTGTCCCCTAGGGTCAGCACGCCATCGACCTGCGCGTCGCCAGCGGCGTCGAGGGTGAACCGCACCCGCCAGGACCCGACGTGGACCGGGGCGGCGACATCGACCGGGGCGGCCCCTTGCCCGGTCGCGAACGCTGGGTGCGCCAGCACCTCGGCGGCAGCGACCTCGGCGGGAGCGACCTCAGCGGCAGCAACCTCAGCGGCAGCGACCTCGGCGGGAGCCACCTCCTCGCCGGGAGCGGTCTCCATGGCGGGCGCCACCGCTTCGGCAGACGCGGACGGCCCCCCGGTGGGAGCAGGGACCGCCACCTCGGAGGGGACCTGTCCCAGCGAGAGGGCGGTGAGGGCGAGCAGGAGCATCAGGGCACCCCGTCCATGATCCCGAGCCAGCGGAACCAGGTCATCCCCGCCACCACGTACAGCGCGGTGCCGAGGGTGGTGATGAACAACCCGGCCTTGAGCGAGTCGAGCACCGAGTACTGCCCGGTGGTGAAGAAGATCACGTTGGGCTTCGCGTTGATCGGGACGGTGTTGACCCAGTCGATGGTGAAGGCAGCCGGCAGCGCCAGCGCCAGGGGTGGGAAGCCGAGCTGCTGCGCCATAGCGATGACGAAGGGGATCATGATCAGGGTCCGCATCGTCTTCGACGTGAAGAAGACGTGGGAGAACATGTTGACCGCGATCACGATGACGTAGACGGGCCAGAAACCCAGCTCCGCGGTGATCCCGAGGCTCTGGAACAGCACGTCCACCACATAGCGGGCGGCGCCAGTGTCCCGTAGCGAGAGCCCCCCGGCGTATGCCCCCGCAGAGAACAGCATCAGGTGCCAGGGGATGTCCGCCTCGTTCCACTTCAGCACCCCGATCCGAGGGCTCACCGCCACCACCGCCCCCATCGCGGCCGCCATCACCGCCGAGATCTTGAAGCCCATCAGGGGGACGTGGACCTTGTCGGTCACCCACAGCAGGAGCACCGCCCCGAAGATCGCGATGGTGCGCCACTCCTCGGCCCGCATCGGGCCGAGCTTCTGATACTCCTCGCGCATCTTGGCGATGCCGCCCTGCACCTGTGGAGACCGCTGCTCACCCGGCAGGCGGAAGATGACGTTGCGGAGCCCCCACCAGCTCCCGAGGAGGGCCAGGAACACGATCGGGCCGTTCGCGAACAGCCAGTCGGAGTAGTAGACTTGGTGCCCGACCATCCCAAAGATGAAGGCCACCGCGATCAGGTTGGCGGTGCTCCCCGTCACAAAGGCGGAGGAGCCCGTGTTGATGCTGTGGAGGTTCTGCAGCATCATCACCTTGCCGAACCGGTTGGGGCTGTCGAGGGTGGAGCCGTACATGGCCGACACCACCAGCATCAGCGGCAGCGTCATCACCGCCCTGGCCGCGGTGGCGGGGATCAGCGCCGCCAGGCCCAGCTGCAGGATCAGGAAGGCGAACAGGATCGCGTGGGCCCGCTGCCCGAAGCTGACGATCAGCCTGAGGGCGATCCGCTTGGCGAGGTTGGTCTTCACCAGCATCGAGCTGAGGATGAAGGCCATCACGTTGAGCCAGATCACGTCCAGCCCCAGCACCCCCAGCGCCGCCTTCTCGTCCCAGCCGTTGAACAGGACCAGCACCACGATCAAGACGATCGAGGTGAGGTAGGTGGGGATGGGCTCGGCGGTCCACCAGATCAGCGCCATCGCAAAGGCCGCGAGCGAGGTCTGGGCGGCGAAGGGCATCCCGAGCAGGGGCGGCATGGACCAGATCACGAGGAAGGCCAGGATCCCCAGCGGGAAGCCCAGGTACTTCATCCAGCGCTCTGTGCCGGTGGGGACCCTGGGGCGAATGGTGGCCAGGGTCATCTTGCTCATGTCGAGCAGCTCGTCGAGATCCTGCTCCCGGACGGTAGGGTCTGCGGCCACGGGCCTACTCCTGGTTGGTGGCGCCGGGGGTGGGGACCGTGAGGGCGAAGCTCGCCCCCCCGTCCGGCACCCTGCCCCAGCTCACGTCCTCGTCGAGCGCGGGGAGCGCGAGGCTCTCCACCGCCTCCTCTGCCGGGCCGGTGAGGAACACCTCCTCTCCCCCCGCGGAGAGCTTGAACGGCGCGTGATAGGGATCCGTGCCCGCGTCAGCCCACACCACCAAGAGGCCCCCTGACGCGAGCACCGCGTCCGCGGGCAGCGCATAGGCGCTCAGATCCTCGGGGTCGTCCGAGAGGTGATAGCCGCTCACATCCATGCAGCTATCGCCGGCGTTGAACAGCTCGACGAAATCAGCGGTGGTGGAGCCGTTCGAGAAGCCCTCGTTGATCACCACCGTAGAGAGCGCCGGGTCCGCCACACAGGCCTCGGGCGCCTGGTTGAGCGCGCCGGGGGTCGGGACCGTCACCTGGAAGGCGCCGGCACCGTCTGGCAGGCGCCCCCACGAGGTGTCCGCCTCCAGCGCAGGGAGCGCCACGGTCTCTACGATCTCCTGGTCTGCGTCGGAAAAATAGACGTCCTCGCCCCCCGAGGAGAGCTTGAACGGCGCGTGATCCGCCGCGCTGCTGTCGTCGGCCCAGACCAGGGCCAGCTCCCCTGGCTCCAGCGCCAGCCCCTCGGGAAAGGTGAAGGCGTCGAGGGCGTCGAGGGCGTCGGAGAGGTGCGCGCCGCCCAGGCTCACGCAGGCGCTCCCCCCGTTGAACAGCTCGATATAGTCGGCGGTAGCGCCGGAGCTGAGCAGCTCGTTGATCACCACCTCGCTCAGGGCGCCGGAGCACCCCGCCAGGGCGCGGTTCGCCTCGCCAGGGGTGGGGGCGGTGCGTTGGAAGGCGCCGGTACCGTCTGGCAGGCGCCCCCACGAGGTGTCCGCCTCCAACGCAGGGAGCGCCACCGTGGCGAGAATCGCTCCGTCGGCGTCCGAGAGGAACACGTCCTCGCCCCCCGAGGAGAGCTTGAACGGCGCGTGATCGTCCCCCTCGCCCTGGTCAGCCCAGATCACGGTGAAGGCGCCCGCCTCTAGCGTCAGGGCGGGGAGCGGGAAGGCGTCCAGGGCGTCGGCGTCGTCCGAGAGGTACAGCCCCGCCAGGTCGAGGCAGCTGTCGCCGGTGTTGACCAGCTCGACGAAGTCCGCGGTCTCTCCCCCGCTGAGCAGCTCGTTGAGGACCAGCTCCGCCGGCACCCCAGCGCAGCCGGCCCCCCCCACCGCGTTGGCGCTCCCCGGGGTGGGGAGGGTCGGCGCCCAGGCGCCTGAGCCGTCCGGAATGCGCCCCCAGGTGAGGCCGCCCTCCGCCGCGGGGAAGGCCACCGCGTCGATCACGTCGCCCAAGCTGTCGTGGAGGGAGAGGGTCTCTCCGTCCCCTGACAGCTTGAAGGGCGCGCCCGCCTCGCCCCCGTCGCAGTCGATCACCGCGAAGGCCCCCGCGGCGATCACCCCGCTCAGGGACCAGGGCTCGTCGCCATCCGAGAGGGCGAGCGCCGACAGATCCAGCGGGGCGTCCCCCGCGTTGTAGAGCTCCACCCAGTCGGGATCGCCGCCGGCGTCGAGCTCGTTGAGGTAGACCGCCACCGGCTCTGGAGCCTTGTCCTGCACACCGCAGGCCACCAGCAGAGAGAGGAGCAGCATGGACGCCTCCTAGAACGCGAGCTGAGCGAGGACGGTGAGATCGTCCTCCTTCCAGCCCATGTCGCCCCCTTCACGGGGGAGTCTGTGGCGGTAGTCCGCCGTGATCTTCAGGTCGTGGGATCGGGTTGGGAACAGGCTGATCGCCCCGTCGAGGGTGCGCTCGCGATCGCCTGCTGCGGTGTCGCTGGGGTTGAAGTCCTCGAACCGCAGCGAGGGCTCCAGGCGCAGGCGGTCGCAGTAGTAGCCTCCCTGGAGCAGGTAGCCGCCGCTGATCCAGGGGTCCCCCTCGAAGGGCGTGGCGCGGGCCTGGAGCAGCTCGGCCTCAAGGAACAGGCCCCGGTACTTGAGCACCGCGTCCCCTCCCCCCATCAGGCGGGTGCCGTCGACAGGATCGAGGGGACCTGGCTCCAGGATGGCCGCGTCAGCCCGCTCCTCGGTCCAGGAGCCGTTGAGCGCCAGCGAGATCGCGAGCTTGCCGGTGCGCCGCACGTCGCCGTGCCCCGCGCGCACCTCCGCCAGGGGCATGAGCTGGAGCCTGCCGGCGAGCAGGGGCATGCCCGCCTCGTCGTCCAGAGCGACGTTGTCGCCTCGCCCGGTGAAGGCGCCGAGCTGCAGCGAGAGCTTGCGGCTGTCGCTGTGGAGAGCGCCCAGCACCCCGATGTCGCGCCCAGGCACCAGATCCGAGGTGAGCGAGGGGCGAGCGGCGAAGGCAAACTTCCCCATCGACTGGAGCCTGTCCCACGAGACGGGCACCTTCTGCTGCCCCGCCCGCACCTCCACCCACCACGAGGGGGACCAGCCGATCCAGAGGTCCTTGGGGTTCACCCCTCCCCCCGCCAGGTCAACCTGCACCTCGAAGCTCAGCGCGTGAGCCAGCGCGCCGCCCACCCCGAGGCGGGCCTGATCGACGAGGAATGCGGTGTGGTCGTGATCGTCATCGTCGACGAAGCGGGCGGTCCAGCCGGTGCGGACCCTCCCGAAGACCTCCAGCGCGTCACCGCCGTCGCGCAGTTCAAAGGCCTGCGCCGACGAGAGGGAGAGGATCGCGAGGGCGATCATGGCCGCTCCACCGCGCCGTAGGTGAAGGCGGTCTTGGTGGCGGAGGTCTCCAGCCAGCCGTCGCTCTCCTCGGCCAGCGCCGTGAAGAAGTCCACCGCAAGCTGCTCGGCCCAGGGCTCGACCGGGAGGGCGTGGTCAAAGGAGACCTCCCCGATCATCGGGCGGTCCTGCTGGTCGGTCCACAGGGTGAGGTCCAGCTTCGCCACCACACCCCCACCGAAATCGAGGCGGGCCGGCGAGACCTTCACCTCGTGCACCACCACCCCGTTGACCGGCCCCACCGCGGTCTCTGGCGGGATGCCCAGCTCCAGCAGTCCCGGAAAATAGCGCGCCCAGGCGCCCAGGCGCGGGCGCACGCTCCAGTCGGTCTCGATCAGGGTCCGCGCCGCGTACACCGTCTTGATGTGGCCCACCGCCGCTGGCGCGTAGCTGACGTCCTCCTCCAGCTCGCGATCCGCGGGGAAGCGGCGCGTCCGCAGGTCGCCCGCCGCCGCGCCCTCCAGCGAGAGGGCGCGGTACTTGAGCGCGTACTCCGACACCTCGTCCAGGCGTTGGTCCCTGCCGATCTGATCGGTGCGGACCCTGAGGGAGTAGCCAGCGGCGCGCAGGGCGTGGTCCGGGGTGTCGAGGAACACCACCTGCCGCGCCCGCGCCTCCCAAGGGAGCGCGCGCACGTCCACCCCCTGCGCCCACGCCACCTGGCGCACTAGCGCCCAGTAGGCCCCAGCGCCATCCTCCCAGGAGGCGAAGCGCTCCCCCTGGAGGAGCAGCTTGAATTCCCGCGAGGTCGGCGCCTCCGCCGCACCAGCCAGGCCGGACAGCGTCAGCGCCAGCAGGACCGAGGCGGCGCGGTGCATCAGCCCCGGACCCCGAACCGGTCCAGCATCAGGCCGTGGCGGATGCCCCGGACCGACACCAGCACGGTGTTCATCCCAGTGCGCGACATGACGGTGCGCACCACCGCGGCGCCCGCGAGGATGGTGTCGGCGCGCTTGGGCTGCAGCCCCGGCAGCTTCGCCCGATCCGCCACCGGCATCGCCCGGTACAGCTCGAGCTGCCGCTCCACCTCAGCGACGGTGAGGGCCGCGCCCTGCACCACGTCGGCGTCGTACTCGGTCAGCTCGTGGCCCACCGCCACCATGTTGGTGATGGCGCCGCCCATGCCCACCAGCGCGTCCGCCACCTCGGGCTCCACCGCGGCGAGCTCCTCCACCAGCGCCACCCGGAGGGCGATCAGCTCCTCCTCGCTGACGGGATCGGAGCGGAGGTGCTCCTCGGTGAGGCGCAGGGCGCCCACGTCGAGGGAGAAGCGGCGCGCGATCTGGTCGCCGTCCCCGTAGATGAACTCGGTGGAGCCTCCGCCCACGTCGAAGACGATCACCTTCTGCGCGGTGAGCGGGAGCCCCGACCGGACCGCCATGTAGGACAGCCTCGCCTCCTCCTCGCCGGGGATCACCTCGATCGCCACCCCGGTGGCCGCCTCGACCCGGGCGAGGAACTGATCCGCGTTGGTCGCGGTGCGGAGGGCCATGGTCCCCACCGCGGCGATCTGCTCGGCACCTAGCCCGCGGGCCTCAGCCACCATCCCGGAGAGCGCCTCGACGGTGCGGGTCATCGGGACCTCGCCCAACGCGCCGGTTGCACGCAGGCCGTCCCCCAGGCGAGAGAGATCGGCGCGGTCGACGAGCACCTCGGTCTTGTCACCCTCCACGCGCACGACGTAGAGGAGCACCGAGTTGGAGCCCACATCCAGGGTCGCGAAGACGCTCATGCTCCCTCCATCCCAGCGTGGGCCTTGAGCGCGGCGAGGTACGAGACGTTGGGGAGCTGCTGCATCCCCAGCTCGCCCACCAGGCGCCACACCTTGTCGGCGTCAGGGTCCTCGATGCAGCAGGTGTGGTGGACCTTCCCATCAAAACCCACCTCGGCCAGCTCGACGAAGGCGCCCTCCCACATCCACCCGGAGCGGCGCTTGGTGACCTTCACCGCGACGAGATCGGGGTGCTGATCCACGAAGGCCAGGAAGTCCGCGTAGCTCAGGGCCGCGGCGTCCGCGACCACGCCCCACGAGGCCAGGGTCTGCGCCAGCGGCTCGCCGGTGAGTGGGAAATCCGACTTCATCAGCGGGAACCACTGCTGCAGGCCGTTGCCATCCACCACCCGGAGGGTCTTGATGTCCATCAGCTCAAAGCGGATCTTGGTGTTGTCGCCGCTCTTGGTGGACAGAATGTAGATCTCCTCGCTCTCGCGAGCCTTGGTCTCCCCCAGCGCAGCGAAGACCTCGGTGGCCTTGCTGAAATCCTCATCAAAGCTGCGCCATTCCCAGCGGGCGACGATCTCGGACATGCTTGCCTCCTGTAGGCGGTTGGTGGAGCGCCGCGCGCTCCCAAGGACTTGAGCGCCCTGTAACCCGGGAGGCTCCTGGGGCGAGATCCTGGAGGCATCCCCGCCGGAGGAGGGGAAGGACGAGGGCGCTCAGAGGGCAGCACCTTCGCTGGCCCAGGCGGCGGCGATCCCGTCGCGGCGGTAGAGCGCGGTGGACAAGGCGGAGTCTGCCCCTGCCGGCCTTGACCAGGGTTTCGCCCAAGTGGGTCCTGCGGGGGGGCCTCCGGCACGGAGGATAGCGCCCGATCACGCAGGGGAGCGGGGGCGGCAAGCCCCCAGCGGGAGGAGAGGGGGGGCCCAGTCCCCTACGAAGGAGGGCGATGCCCCCTTGGCAGCGACCCTCAGGGCGGCGGTCATGGGGAGGGGGGGACCCTGTCCCCGACCCCAACGGGGGACACGAAGGAGGGCGAAGCCCCCTTGGCGGCGGCCATCAGGCCGTCGGAAATGTTGGATCTCAGCGCGCTGGCAGCCCCCCCTCCCTCCGCCAGCACGGCGAGCGGTGAGCAGCCCTTGGGCCAGACGACGATCATGGCCCCCCAGCCGCCCCTCGCCGAGAGCGCCCCCAGCGCGCGCCGCTCATCGCGGTTTTGCCCAAGACGCGTCCCTCGACTATCCCCAGGGGTGCGTCCACCAGGAGAATTCATGGGCCCCACCTCGCCTCCCCCCGCCCAGCCGCCCAACGGCGACGAGGCGCTCGTCTCTGACGGCCTCCCCGTCGCCCTGCACGCCCTCGACGTGGAGGGGGTGCGCTTCGCGGGGGAGCGAGACGCGGCCCGCGCCCTGCGCGCCGACGCCTCGCTCGCCGAGCTGATCCTCGCCGCCTCGTCGCGGCAGGAGACCCCTCCCGATCGGATCCGCCGCGAGCTCATGGCCCGCTCGGTGATGCTCACCGAGGGGATGGCCCGAAGCACCTGGGACGCCGCCCGGAGCGCCGCACGCACCCTCGGGGTGACCGAGGAGCTGGAGATCTTTCAGGCCGCTGGCGCCGAGAACGCCGCGATCCACCTGAGCCGCGCCCCGGTGTTCCTGGAGATCCGCGGCCGGCTGCTCGCGCTGCTGGACCAGGACGCGACCACCGCGGTCTTCGGCCACGAGCTGGGACACTACCTCGCCCACGGGCCGGGTTCTCCCGACGCTGAGCTGGGCCTGGTCGCGCAGATCGTCATCTCACGGCAGGGGGCGCCGGAGCACGCGGTGGCCAGGGCGAGCGCCCTCGCGATGGCGCGCGAGATCACCGCGGACCGCTTCGGCCTGCTCGCGGTGCAGGACCTGGACGCGGCGCTGCGCCTGGAGATGGCGGTCACCACGGGGCTCGCCTCCAGCGAGCTGAGCTGGGACACAGGGTCCTACCTAGCCCAGTGCAGGGCCCTGATCGAGGGAGACGCGGGCAAGGGCGAGCGCGCCCGCGGCCTCAGCCACCCAGAGCACGGGCTGCGGGCCTGGGCCGTCTGGCTGTTCTCCGAGAGCGATCGCTACCGCGATCTCACCGGCAGAGGGCCCGGCACCAGGCCCCTGGCCGAGGTGGACCGGGCTATCGTCGCGGCGCTGGGCACCGCCCCCACCGAGGGGCTGGTGGAGGCGTCCCTGGCGCTGGATCCCATCCCAGAGGTGCACGAGTGCGCCCTCGCCGCTGCGGTGCTGGTCGCCCTCGCCGACGGGGAGATCGCCGAGGAGGAGGCGCTGGCGATCGAGCGGATCTTCGCCCCGCTAGTCCCCGACTGGCAGCGCTACCTGGTGTGGGACAACGCGATGGAGGCCTTCTACGACACCGGCGCCGTCGTCATCCGAGGCGGGGTGCGGGTGCAGCGATCGGTGTTCCAGGTGCTGATCCACGTGCTGGCCGCGGACGGGCAGGTGCTCCAGAGCGAGATCGAGATGACCTGCTCGATCGGCGACGCGTTGCAGTGCGGCACCCTCTTCCGGGCGATGCTCAGCCCGGTGCTGATCGCGCTGGGTGCGGAGGTCCCTGACCTGGAGCAGATCGATCGCCCCATCCCCATGCCGGCCAGGGCCGACGAGGCCCACGCGGCGCTGCGCGTGTTCCTCCAGGGGGTGGCTCGCAGGGGAGGCGGCAGCGCCTCGCCCCGGCGCATGTTCCAGCTCCTCGGCGACCGGGAGGGCACCCAGGCCAGCCGCGAGATCATCGCCCAGACCCTCGACGCAGCGGGCCTGGTGGCGGATCAGCCCCTCGACGAGGCCTCGCTCGACCAGCCCCTCGCGCTCGCGCTCACCGCGGCGGCCGCGGCGGCGCGCGCCGCGCAGGCCCCCCCTCCCCCGCTCCCCGATGAGGAGCCCGCACGAGCCCGCCTCGCCCAGGCGCTGGTTCGCCTGCGCGATCAGCTGGTGTCCGGTGACGGGCGCAGCCCCTCGATCCGCCTCCGGGCCCCCAGGACCGGCAGGTCCCTCGACCTGCACCGGCTGGAGGTGATGTCGGTGGGGCACGCCAGCAGGGCGCTCACCCTGGTGCAGGGACGGGAGCGGGCCAGGCTGGTGGACGGGAAGGAGGTGGGGGTCCACGAGGGCGCGGAGGCGATCTCCCGCGAGCTGGTGGCGCTGGAGCGGGAGGCGCTGCTCCGACAGGAGCAGACCGGCGCCCGCGATCTGTTCGTCGGTGCCCCGTTCCTCACCGGGGTCTTCCACGGCTACCTGGTGCGCGCCCCGCTGATCCTCTACCCGGTGGACCTGGTCCGCTCCCAGGGGCGCGGCTTCGCGCTCACCCCGCGCGAGGGGGACGAGCCGGTGGCCAACCAGGCCCTGGTGCGCCTCCTGTTCTCGAAGAAGGGGGTCAGCTTCCCCGACGACCTGGGGGAGCAGCTCGACGCGGCGGCGGCGGAGGGGCAGGAGGCGATGCGCGATCTGCTCGGCGCCCACGCCCTGATGGTCCGCCCCGAGGGCGACGCGCTCAAGCCGCTGGAGAGCCGCGACGAGGCCTTCGCCACCTGGCCCGAGGGGCGGATGGTGCTGGAGCCCTGCGCGGCGCTCGGCTTCTTCCCGCAGTCCTCCTCCGACATGATCCAGGACTACGACGAGCTGCTGGCGGCGATCGCCGATCCCGCGGTGGACGTGGGGGAGCGCCTCGGCACCGCGGGGCCGCTGCTCCCGGCGGAGCTGCGCGAGGCGCTGGGGGTACAGAGCACCCTGCCGCCGTCTCCCGCACCGGTGGTGCCGGTGGTCGCGGCGGACCCCACTCAGCGCGAGGTGCTCCACCGTGCGCGCGAGGCGAGGACCCTGGTGGTCGACGGGCCGCCCGGCACGGGCAAATCCCAGGTGATCGTGAACCTCGTGGCCGACGCGCTGGCACAGGGGCAGTCGGTGGCGGTGGTGTGCGAGAAGCGGGCAGCCCTCGACGTGGTGGCGCAGCGCCTCGATCAGATTGGCCTTGCCCACCTCTTCGCCCAGGTCCACGACATCCACCAGGACCGACGCCCTCTCTACGACCAGGTGATCAAGCGGCTCAACGAGCTGGCCCTGCGCGACGCGGACCAGGACGCGCTGCGCGACGCGACGCGGGAGCTCGCCGCGGTGACCGAGGCGCTGCGAGGCCGTCGGGAGGCCCTCGCCAGCGCGGTCGAGGAGGGCGCCCCCACCCTCGGGCAGCTCCACCTGCTCGCCTCCTCCTACAGCGCCCCCGCCCTCTCCGGGCTGGACCCCTCGGTGGTTCGCCTCTCCCTGCGAGACCTCAGGCGCCTCGCGGGCCCCGTCTCGCGCGAGGCGAGGGCCGCCGATCTGCACCGGGAGGGCTCCCCTTGGCGGGCCCCGGCGGGGCAGCGGCGCCCTCCCCTGTCCGACGCCTCGCCCGCGGCGCTGACCGCGGTGGAGGAGGCGCTGGCCGCGGCGCGGGACACAGGGCGCACCCTGGACCCGCTGCGAGGCGCGCTGCGCGAGGAGCAGGTGCGCGAGGCGGCGGAGGCGCTGCGCCACGGCCTAGGCACCGCCGCGCTCCGGGCCGACACCGCCGGGCGCGCGGCCTTCCTGTCGATGCTCCGCGATGACCCGGGCCTGGCCGCGCTGATCGCGAAGACCAGGGCCGCCTGGGCCGCGGCGGACCCCTGGCTGGAGGTTGTGCCGGAGCGGGCTCGGTTCGAGTCCTCACCCGAGCTGGAGACCGCCCTGACCGTGGCCTGGTCGAGGTCCGACAGCCTGCTCCGCTTCCTCTCCCTCGCCTGGTGGCGGGCGCGGGCGGTGGTGCGGGCAGCCCTGTCGGCGCAGTGGCCCGCGGCCCTCACCGCGCCGCTCCGGAGGCCGCTGCTGGGCCGGATCCGCGCCAGGGGGGCGGGCGCCCAGGCGTGGCGCCTCCTCGACCAGGCCCTCGCGGCGCTGCACCTGGAGCAGGTGCTCCCTGACTCGCTGGCCGCCAGGGCGCTGGTGGGGCGGCTGGGGGCGATCTGGGACGCCACCAGGCCGCTGGTGGAGGCGGAGGGGCGCCTGCGCGCGGCGCAGGCCTGGCCGGAGGGGTCGCTGGACCGGTGGGACGAGCTGCTGGCGGACAGGCTGCGCCTGGTCGCGGCGGCGGAGGCCCACCAGACAGCCCTAGCGCCGGCGCGGGCGCGCTTCCCGTGGATCCACCCCACCCTAGAGGGCCGGGCGGTGGACGCCCTCTACGAGGCCTGGGTGATGGACGCACCGCGGGCGGTTGCCTCGGACCGAGCGATCCAAGCAGGTGAGGAGATCACCCCCCGCGCGCGAGAGCTGGTGGAGCAGCTCGCCGATCAGCTCCCCGACGGGGGCGAGGCCACCTGGCGCGACGCCCTGGAGCACGGCTGGGCCCTGGCCAACCTCCAGCTCACCGAGCGGCGCCATCCAGAGGCCAGGCTCCTCGATCGCCCCACCGCCTTCGGCGAGCTGAACGAGGCAGAGGCGCAGCTCAAGGCGCTGATCCAGCGGAGGGCCGATCTGTTCGTGGCGCAGACCCTCGCCGTGAAGGATCGCATGCCCCTGCTCACCGAGGCGCGCCCCGAGCAGAGAAAGCGCCGCACCCCCCTGCAGAAGGCGCGGGAGCAGATGCTACACGAGGCAGGAAAGCGCCGGAACGTCCTCTCTCTTCGAGGCTTCACCCGGCAGTTCTCTGACGAGGGCCTGATGGAGCTGCTGCCGGTGTGGCTGCTGTCCCCAGAGACCATGGCGGTGCTGTTCCCCTCCCGCCCGGTCTTTGACCTGATCGTCCTCGACGAGGCCTCCCAGTGCACCGTCGAGAGCGGCTTCCCCGCGCTGATCCGTGGCAAGCGCGCGGTGGTGGCGGGGGACGAGCGGCAGATGCCTCCCTCCTCCTTCTTCCGCCTCTCCACCGCCGGCGACGACGACGCGATCGGCACCGCGGAGACGGTGGAGCGCGACGCCCTCAGCGGCGAGTCGCTGCTGGCGCTGGCGCGGGAGCGCTGCCCGCACCAGGGGCTGCGCTGGCACTACCGCTGCGCCCACGAGGAGCTTATCGCCTTCTCCAACCACGCGATGTACGGGGCGGGGCTCCTCACCATCCCCTCCACCACCCTCCCCGACGCGCCGCCAGCCCTCCGCTGGGAGGCTGTGCCCGACGGGGCCTACGACAAGGGCGGCAACCCCAACGAGGCGGCCAGGGTGGCGGCGCTGGTGGACGAGCTGCTGCTGCAGGAGCCGCCCCCGTCGATCGGGGTGGTCACCTTCAACATCCAGCAGCGCAAGATCATCCTCGACGCCCTCGACGCGCGGGCCGAGACAGACGCGGACTTCGGGCGCCGCTGGTCCGCCGCCACCACCCACCCGCTCCTCGACCAGCGGCCCTTCGTCAAGAACCTGGAGGCGGTGCAGGGGGACGAGCGGGACGTGATCCTGTTCTCGCTCGGGCACGCCCCGGTGGAGCGCAGGAGCGGTCCGCTCAGAGGACAGCGCTATGTGCCCGCCCGCTTCGGGCCGCTGGCGCAGGCGGGAGGAGAGCGGAGGCTGAACGTGGCGGTCTCGCGCGCCAAGCGGGCCTGCGTGGTGGTGGCCTCGTTTGAGCCCTCGATGCTCTCGGTGGCGAACAGCACCCACGAGGGGCCCCGGCTGTTCAAGGCCTTCCTGGAATTCGCGTGGGACCTGAGCAGGGGGCGCAGGCTCCAGGCGCAGAAGACCCTGGAGCGGGTGAAGCAGGGGGCCGTCGAGGGGGGGCCGCCCGAGGCCCGCCGGGATCGCCTGGGGGCGCCCTCCCTCGCCGCACTGGTGGGCATGAGGCTCAGGGAGCGGGGGGTGGCCTTCGACCTCGACGTGGGCACCAGCGGCTTCAGAGTGCCCCTCGCCCTGCGCGACGGGGACGCCTTCCGGGTGGCGGTGCTCACCGACGAGGGCGAGCCGGTGGGCGATGTCGAGGAGCGGCACCACCACCAGCCCGCGGTGCTCGGCTTCCGGGGGTGGCGGGTAGAGCGGGTGGACGCGCGGGCGTGGCACAGGGACCCCGAGGCGGTCCTCACGCGCTTGGAGGCGACCCTGGCGGCGGCGACGGCGGACGCGGAGGAGGCCCTGGCCGCGGCCAAGGCCCGACGGGCGGCAGAGGCTGCGGCCCGAGAGGCGGAGGGGGCGCTCGAAGCGCCGGGACAGGCGCCAGCTGAGGAGTGACCCGAGCCCAAACAGGATAGGAGCCGCGCAGGAGGTCCCCCATGATCATCGCGCTGCTCACCCAGGCCGCCCTGGCCCTCAGCTTCCCCGAGACCCAGCTAGAGGAGGTGCTGGGGTGGACCGACGACGGCGCGGTGGTGCTCAAGGTGCGCCGCTTCAGCACCGTCGCCCCTGCAGGCCAGGATTTCGAGGACGTGGCAGAGATGAGCGAGCGCTTCGCGGTGGTGGTGCGGGGGGACGCGGAGGAGCACCGGTGGCGCCTGAGCGGGGAATATCCTGACTTTCAGAAGGTTCATCCCGCGCCTGAGGCCGAGGCATGGAAGAAGTGGTCCGCCGGCCACCCCCTGCACGCCCCGGCCACAGCGCCCAGCGGCCTGCAGCTTCGGGTGAACCCCACGGGCCCAAAGGGCACCTGGAGCCTGAGCCCGGAGGGGGACGGCGTCCAGCTCACCCACGAGCAGATCGGCGAGGACATCCCCATCGCCCACATCGGCCTCTCCAACGACGGCGACGGCTTCTGGGAGCTGTGGACCACCCCCTTCCCGTTCAGCGCCTGGTCGATGTCGGCCACCGCGACCGCGCGGCCGAGCTTCTCGCACGACGGCAGGCGGGTGGCGGTGCTGTTCCAGACCGACGGCGCCGTCACCATGAGGGGCGCAATCCACGGGAACCTGGATGTGATGCTGTTCGACGCGGCGCCCCTGACCTCGATCCTGGCCCCCCAGAGCCTCCCCGCCTCGGCGACCCAGGCGGCGAAGGCTGCCCTTGCCGGGATGGGCGCCCTACAGACCGGGCCCGCCAAGGCGGCCCGCGAGCGCTCGGTGGTCTACTACGCCGAGGGCTTCAAGCCCCAGGCGGAGGCGATGGCCGCCAAGGTGCCTGGGGGGGCGACGGTGGAGGCGATCTCGTGGGAGGCGCCCCAGCACGTCGTCGTCGCCCTGGGGACGTCGTCGGCGCAGTAGGGCCGCACGGCACGGGCACCGATCCGCAGGCCTCTCGACGCGGGTCCTTGCTCCAACGCTCGTCGCGCACCAAAGCGCGCTTTCTCCCAGGTGAACGGATGGTACACGCCGATACGCCTCGCGACTCGGCGCCCGCATACACCCTGGGAGCTTCGACGTGCAACTTCATCGGAGGGTTCCCTGGGAAGGATGAAGCGCGTCCTGTGGGGCCGTCCGGCCCCCCACGATGAGCGCCCCTCCTCGGAGCGAGGGGGACGGGGCGCCCTCAGCCCATGCCGGCGGCGGGCAAGGGGGCGCCGAGCCGCTGGCGGAGTCGGCTGGCCCAGGGAGGCGCCTACGGGGGTCCCCCGCCTCGGCTCCGCCGCGCCTACTCGGTGCGCACCAGCCTGATACCCACCATCCCGCTGGTCAGGTCCGGGGCGCTGCCCATCCGGCTCGCGGCGCGGAGGTAGAGGGGGGTGGAGCCAAAGCCCCCGCCCTTGACCGCCACCCCGAAGCGGGAGCTGGCGTCCCAGGGGTCCACCGGATCGGACACCCCGAAGACCCCCTCCTGGCACCACTCCGCCACGTTGCCGTACACGTCGTACAGCCCCCAGGGGTTCGGCGCGGTCTGCCCCACGGGGAGCGGGGCGCCATCGGTGTTCCCGCAGTAGAGCGCCAGGTCATCCAACAGCGTGCCGTCGTCGAGCACCACCCCGCCGCACTCGAACAGATCGTCGGCCAACAGGCTGCCACCGGTCCAGAAGGCGGCGCCGCTGCCCGCCCGGGCGGCGTACTCCCACTCGGCCATGGTGGGCAGGCGGTAGCCCTCGCAGGCGTAGGGGCTCGCCAGCGAGCTCGACAGCTCGCAGCGGATAGAGGTGCCCGCGCCGGCACAGGTGTAGCAGGCGCCGAGGCCGGCGCTGGCAGACACCGCGTTCGCGAAGGCCATCGCCTCATACCAGCTCATGGTCTCTGCCGGACAGTCGGGGCAGCCCGCCACCGCGCTGGGCTGGTAGCCCATGGCCGCCACAAACTGATCCTGGGTGACCTCGTAGGCCCCCACGTACAGGCCCCTGGTGAGGGTGACCTGGTGCAGCGCCTCGGCTGAGGTGCGCCCCAGCTCCTCCGGGGGGCTGCCCATCATAAAGCTGCCCGGCGCCAGGTAGATCATCGGGATCCCCTGCTGGTCGGCGCGCTGCCCGGTGCAGGGGGTAGGATCGGTGTCGTCGCAGTCGGTGTCGTTGTCGGAGCGCCCCGCGGGCTGGACGCATGCCTCGACGGTCGCGCCTGGGGCACCGGCTCCGTCGCCGTCTAGATCCTCATACCAGCAGCTTGTCGTGGCGAGGAGCAGATCCCCGTCCGCGTCGTCCACCGCCCCGTCGCAGTCGTTGTCGACCCCGTCGCACACCTCGTCCGCGTCAGGGTGGACGCCGCCGTCGGTGTC